>JBOGLX010000107.1:0-80152 GCA_050745765.1 Occallatibacter sp.
GTGAACGGCGGCCGTAACTATAACGGTCCTAAGGTAGCGAAATTCCTTGTCGGGTAAGTTCCGACCTGCACGAATGGCGTAACGATCGTACGACTGTCTTAACGAGTTGCTCGGCGAACTTGTAGTACCGGTGAAGATGCCGGTTACCCGCAGCTAGACGGAAAGACCCCGTGCACCTTTACTACAACTTAACTATGGGTTATGATTCTTGCTGCGCAGGATAGGTGGGAGGCTTTGATACCAGGTTTTTGGACTTGGTGGAGCCAACGGTGAGATACCACCCTGCGAGTGTTGTGATTCTAACCTGCTCCCGTGATCCGGGAGAGGGACATAGTAAGACGGGTAGTTTGACTGGGGCGGTCGCCTCCTAAATTGTAACGGAGGCGCGCGAAGCTACACTCAGGTCGTTTGGAAATCGACCGTCGAGTGCAAAGGCATAAGTGTGGTTAACTGCGAGACCTACAAGTCGAGCAGATGCGAAAGCAGGCCTTAGTGATCCGGTGGTTCTGTATGGAATGGCCATCGCTCAACGGATAAAAGGTACGCCGGGGATAACAGGCTGATCGAAGCCAAGAGTTCATATCGACGCTTCGGTTTGGCACCTCGATGTCGGCTCATCACATCCTGGAGCTGTAGAAGGTTCCAAGGGTTCGGCTGTTCGCCGATTAAAGTGGTACGTGAGCTGGGTTCAGAACGTCGCGAGACAGTTCGGTCTCTATCTGCTGTGGGCGTAGGAGATTTGAAGAGGGCTGTCCTTAGTACGAGAGGACCGGGATGGACGAACCTCTTGTGTTCCAGTTGTCCTGCCAAGGGCACGGCTGGGTAGCGAAGTTCGGTTGTGATAACCGCTGAATGCATATAAGCGGGAAGCACGCCCCAAGATGAGATCTCCCTGAAGGGCCCAGAAAGACCATCTGGTTGATAGGCTGGGTGTGAAAGCGCAGTAATGCGTGAAGCTTACCAGTACTAATCGCCCGTTCGGCTTGTCCATAGAATTAACTCCGCGCAGTTAAAGCGGACCTTCTTCTTACAAGCCTTGTAACACCCAATCGATTTCGTTTCCGGAGCGCAATTTACAGGATTGCGCTCCGGCAAGTTTGTTGGCGCCAGTTTGCAGCCGCGTTCCTGCACGGCCCGGGCGAAACCATCCGGGACAACGCAGACGCCGCGGCGTGCTGCGGGCAACCACCCGCCAAGCGCCATCCAAGATCAAAGGCGAACCGCAGGCCCTTCGACGTTGCTCAGGGTCTCGGCTGAAGGCTGCCGGCGCTCAAGCGCCTCACGCTTTCAAAACGCCTCAATTTGCCGGTGACCATACTGCGAGGGATCACCCGTTCCCATCCCGAACACGGAAGTTAAGCCTCGCTGGGCCGATGGTACTGCACGGGCGACTGTGTGGGAGATTAGGTGATCGCCGGCATTAATTCAATAAAAGGCCCTGCCGAAAGGCAGGGCTTTTTGCGTTGGCCGAAGGCGCTCCTATCAGACAGAGACGACCGGGGCCGGGGCTGTTGCGGTGATAGCTTGAGAGTTCCTACTCCTTCTCCAGTTGCAAAATCTATGGGTGAGGCGTGCGTTGGCCGGAATTGTTTTACCACCGAGCCAATATTGCTCGATGTGATCGACCGCAGAGTCATCTAGAGATGCGATGGCTTGGTTGCAAATCGTGCATGTCGCGTCACGCTCGAACAATTTCTTTTTCAATGCCGTCGAGAAACAGCGGGGCTCTTGGTAGCTCGGTCCGATGACCCTCCTCAATGTCGAACGCCATATATCGAATCTCGTTTCGATGGCCTGTTTAGAACTCGTGGACAATTCGATAGCCGCGATGAACGAATCGTTGCTTACCATCAAATCGAGGAAGGCCTCTCTGATCGCGTCGAGATTTGCATGAATCTGTGGTTTCTCGTACTCTGTAAATCCAAACATCAACACATCGTAAAGCGATGAGTTGATCTTCTTCTTTTCCCAGCGACCGTTCGTATCTTCGCCGTCGCCTCGGTAGAATCGCTTGAACGCATGGTCCCCAAACAAGCTGAAGGTCAGTTGACATGATTTCTTAAATGCAAACCGCAATTTGTCTTGCTCTGCTGCGCTCAAATGTTGATGCGCTTCCATATCGTGGTTCATGAATGATTTCATTGGTGGGGTGTATTTTATGTAAGTCGCATGATAGAAGGCTGCGAATCGCAAGACCATTTCAATGTCCCGCATGCGCTTATCTGCAGTTTTGAGGTTCAGAAGAACCCGAAAATCGGCTTCCTCTGATAGCTGCTTCAGGAGTCCAATATAAGGTCCGCGGTAAATGCAGTTTCTCAGTTCCTGATCGTTTAAGGCGACAGAGCCGCTGTTGAGTCTTTCGAAAATCTCAAATTTGAGGTCACTGTTGGATTCTCGCTTGATTGTGATGACACGCAAGGCGGTCTTCTTGATCACGGATTGCAGCTCTTTGGAGAGAGCAGAAAACAGATTTCCGTTTAGATCGTCCTTTACTTGGAGCCCTTTCAGCTTCAGCTTGCCGTCCAAAAAATCGAAAAACGAGGTGAGTCTCTGTTGCCCGTCGATGACGGACTCGTTGCCATCATCCTCCTCTGCTAAATATATGATTGGGAGGGGGACAGAGAGCAGCACCGATTCAATCAAACGGCTAGCCCGCGTCGGGTCCCAAACGAACTGGCGTTGGAAATCTGGCTGCAAGTTGAGCTCACCGTCCTTAAATCGATCAAAGAGATCCTTGATTGTCGGGTCGGAAGACGTCGTGAATATCTTTCGGTCGGACTTGATGGTGGGCAGAGGAATAGATGCGTCTTCCTCAATTTCGAGCTGGATTTCTTCCGTACCTTCTGTCGCCATTTCTTGCTCCCCCAGAGAGTGATGCCATGATAGCGCATGTCCCTCATCCCACTTCTTATAAGCTATAAAATTGCCTCAAACCCTTTGCGCCGGATTACGTTCAGCAGCGCGAGCGCCGGGCCTTTGGGCTGTTTGGCGCCGCGCTCTAACAGGGAGATGTAACCCGGCGTGAGATTGAGATAGCGGGCAAATGCTGCCTGGCTCAGGTTGGCGCTCTCCCCGGTCTCGCGAATCTCTTTGGCGCCGATGGGCCTGACCGTGGGAAGCGGCTCTGCCCAGGTGGCGGACGGTGATCCTTTTGTCGTCGCTCATCTGAAGGCGTGGTTTTCTGAAAATCTGCCGGTATAAGGCAGCTTGATATCATCTGCGCCGCTTGGATGTTCCTGCTGTTGGCCGGGGCCTCCTGCTTCGGAGCTGCGCTCTTCAGCGCCCACAGCAGAAAGGTTGCCCTCACGACCGCGACCTAGCCTCGGCTGCTCCCAGCCGCATTGTTGCGAAGCCCGGTCCCGATCCCAGGACCGGGCTTTGTGCTTCTTCGCCGGCCCGCATCCATCCCTCACACGCGGAGAGCATTGTTCAATCGGCTCATCCAGTATTCCTGAGCCCCGCTGAGATGCCGCTTATCGTCGCCGCTATCGCGCGGTTCACCTCCGGCGTGTCTTCGCCGGCGCGCTTGCGGCGCAGCATGTCCACCTGGATGAGGTGCATGGGATCGACATACGGGTTGCGCAACCGGATCGAGTGGGCCAGCACCTGGTTGGTTTCGAGCAGATCCTTCTGGCGCGTGATGGCCAGCACCGCGCGCACGCTGCGATGAAACTCCGCCTCGAACAGGTCGTAGACGCGCGCGCGCAGCCCCGCATCCTCGACGAGCGAAGAGTAAAGCCGCGCCGTGGCCAGGTCGACTTTGCCCAGCGCCATCTCCACGTTGCGCACCAGGTCGATGAAGAGCGGAAACTCGCGCGCCATGGTCTGCAAAAGGTCAAGTCTCGCTCCTGGGGCTGCTCCCGGCTTGGACATGAATTGGTCGATGGCAAGGCCCACGCCGAACCACGCCGGCGCCATCAACCGCGACTGCGTCCAACCAAAGACCCAGGGGATGGCGCGCAGGTCCGTCAATTTCGGCGACGAGTTGCGCCGCGCCGGCCGGGAGCCGATCTTCGCGTTTTCAAGCTCGCCTACTGGCGTGGATTGCTCGAAATACGTGACAATGGCCGGGTCGTCGAGAATGTGTTTGCGGTAGAAAGCGAAAGCGGCGCCCGAGAGCTCGTCGAGCGCAGCCTCCCACTCCGGTTCGAGCACGCCGGTAAAGTGGCCCTGGGGGTCGCGCGCGTTGGGCCGGGCAAGAGCATCGAGAGAAGCCGCGATCATCAATTCGAGGTTGCGCTCGGCCAGCACTTCGTCGGCGTATTTGAAATTGAGCACCTCGCCCTGCTCGGTGATTCGCAACTGGCCGTCGAAGGCATCGATGGGCTGCGCAAAGATGGCGCGATGCGTCGGCCCTCCGCCTCGGCCCACGGTGCCTCCGCGGCCATGGAACAGCCGGAGCTTGACGCCGGCCTCGCGCGCCACCACATGCAGTGCGCGATGCGCGCGAAAGATTTCCCACGTGCTGGTCAACATGCCGCCGTCCTTGTTGGAGTCGGAGTAGCCCAGCATCACTTCCTGCCAGTTGTCCCATGTGGCCATCAGCTTGCGATAGTCGGGGCGGCTCCACAACTCGCGGCAAACGGTGGGCGCGTTGCGCAAATCTTCAATCGACTCGAACAGCGGCACGGGCATCAAGCCCGGATCGTACTCTTGTCCGTGTTCTTGCCCTCCCTCGGAACCGCGCGCCGGCTTGCCGCCCGATCCCTCGACGCGCACACCGCCGAGCCTGGCCAGCCGCACCACGGCCAGCACGTCCTCTACCGTCGCCGCACCGCTGATCACGTAATGACGGATCACTTCGGGCGAGCAACTGCCTTTGACCTCGCCCACCACGCGCATGGTCTCAAGCACCTTCGCTGTCTCCGCCGAAAGCCCGCCCGGCAGCGAGGGCGCGATGGTGTCGCGGATCGCTTCCTTCAGGGCCGCCGCCAGTACGCGTGCGTGCTGCCGGATGTCGAGCGTGTGCAGGTGCAGCCCAAACGTGCGAACCTGCAAAATCAGCGGATCGACGAGCGTGCGCGCGATGCGAAGGCCGCGATTGGCGACAAGCGAGGCGCGCAGCGTTTCGAGATCGTCGAGAAATTCCGCCACGGAGCGGTAGGCCGGCAGCACCTGCGCCAGCTCGTCCTGGCCCTGCGCCGGCGTGTAAGACATGACAGGCAGCGGCGCGCAGCGAGAATCGGAATGGGGGGGGTGCAGCCCAGGATGGAGAATCGTCCGCTGTATCCGCGCCTTCAAACAGATCACGAACCGCCGGTAGTACTCGAACTCGTACTGCACGCCGAAGACCTGCGCCTCCGGCGTGTGTACCTGCGCGACATACTCCTTGAGCCGCGCCATCAATTCGTCGCTCACCGTCCGCTGCTGCGCGCTGGTGGTCAGAAGGTCGATGATCCGCTGCAACTGTCCCTGGTAGTAGAGGAGCAGATGGCCGCGGGCAAGCTGGATGGCGTCGCGCGTCACCTGCGGCGTCACGAAAGGATTGCCGTCGCGGTCGCCGCCGATCCATGAGCCGAAACGCAGCACCAGCGGCAGTTCGTGGGGCTCAATTTCAAGGCCGTAAGCCGCGCGCAACGCTTCGGAGATTTCGCGGTAGAGCACGGGCAGCGTCTCGAAGATGGAAACATCGTAATAGTCGAGCCCCATCTTGATCTCGTCGTAGACGGTGGGCCGGCGCGAGCGAATCTCGTCGGTCTGCCAGAGGCTGGTGATCTCGGCGAGCACCAGTTCTTCGAGGCGCGCGATCTCCTGCTCCGGAATCGGGATGCGGTCGAGCATCTCCAGAAACTCGCCGATGCGGCGGCGCTTGAACATGACCGAGCGCCGCGCGGCTTCGGTCGGATGCGCGGTGAAGACAGGCACGATGAGGACGCGGCGCAGGTATTCGAGCGCTTCCTCGGCGGCGATGCCCACGCGGCGCATCTCGGCGAACGTGCCTTCAAGCGAGCCGCGCTGGCGGCCGGCCTGGCCGCTCAGCCGCAGCGCCATGCGCCGCCGCTTGCGATGGTTCGTCTCGGCAAGATTGATCAGTTCGAAGTAGAAAGCGAAGGCGCGCGTCAGCAGAATGGCGCGCTCGGGATCGAGCGAGTGAACGATGTCGAGCGCAGCCGCAGCGCTGGCGGCAGCTTCATCGCTCTGGCCGCGCGCCTCGGCGTCGCGCCGGCGGATCGTTCCCTGCCGCAGCGCTTCCACCTGCGCAAACAATTCCTCGCCGGCCTGCTCGCGCAGCACCTCGCCGAGCAGCATACCCAGCGAACGCACATCGCGGCGCAAAGGTGCGTCCTTCAACTCACCGGATCGCGCTTCGAGTTCCGCAAGCCGCTGCGCCCAACTCTCGGGGTTCCATAAGGGAGCCATCGTTTTGATTATCTACGACCAATGGGCAGATGTAGGCACTTAGGATTCCGACGTGCGAGTCGGAAGCAAATTGGACCGAATCAGTACACCCACTTGCCTAATCTTGCCTGCAAGAGAACATAGGGCCCAGCAAAAAATCGATGAAGGCCAACCGATAGTGCAAGCTTGTATAATTCGGTGCGTTCTAGGCCAATCACAGCAACGAGAGTGAAGCCGGTTACCGGGGGAATGCCTCCACCGATTGAATTGTTGCACCAATTTCGGTGCAGAGGGGTACAATTAATCCAATGGCTAGCCGCAAGGACAGGGAACTAGATCACGAGTTTCGCATGCGGCTGGTCCAGGCGGTTTCGTTAGGGTGGCAAGCCCTAATGAGATTTCTTTGTGTCCTCGCCTTCTTCGCATGCGTGTATTTTTCCGTCCGGGAGCTAGCGGGCCGCCAGACAGCCGCCGATATGACCTTCAAGGCGATTGCCGACCTTAGTGCGAATCGATGGTTTGGGCTTTTGCTCCCATGGGGCTTATTCGTTGGGGCCAGCGCTTGGGCGACAGGAGAAAGATCTCTTCGCAGGGGGCACATCAAGCGAGTTTCGAGCGAGAGCTCGATGATGCAAAAGCAAATCGACCCTGGGAGACGTTCGAGCCATCTAAGCAAGAAGGGTGACACGAGCCCGGAGGACTTTTGAAATGCAGACCCCTTTCTACTTCCTGAGCACCGTCGCAGCGATTTGCGCCGCGTATTTCCTTTGGACCATCGGCATAAGGAAACTTCGGCTTGATGTGTTGCGCGAGAACCTTTTCGAGCTTCGATTTCAGCTCTTTCATCTGGGGATGAGCGGCGAACTGCCCTTTGACGACGATGCCTATCGCGCGGTCGAGATTCTCCTCAACGGGCTGCTCCGCTTCGGGCATCGAATCTCCTTTCTCACTTACCTGCTTTCACAGATCGAAACCGCTCGCGCTAAGAAGGATAAAGATTACGTGGACGTTTCAGCGCAGATCGCGTTGAAAATCGCGCGCGTCGATCCGGAAACCCAAAAGAAGATTCGTACGATCCTTGAAAAAGCACATAGCGCGGTTATTGGCTATATGGCGCTTAGCTCGCTCTTCGTGTTGTCACTTTACGTCGCGACCAAGGCCTTGGGGATTTTCGGGGTTCGCCTTGACGGGGCAAAAGTCAATGCGCGAGATGCAATCGAGCGGGAGGCCTACCTCGCGGAATGTCGCCGTGGCCTCCGCCTTGCGGCCGCGTAGCCCCGACCTCTGCGCCGAATACCTTAAGTGCCCTCAAGCTGCACCGTCAGCTCTTCCCATTCGGCGATCAACGACGTCAACTGCGCGCGCAACTCTTCGGCCAGAGCGGCTAGCCGCTGCGTTTCTTCCGCTGAAACGTAGACTCCCAACTGCTCCTCGGTATGCGTCAGCGAACCCTCGATGCGAGGGACTTCCTGCTCGAGAAATGCGCAGCGCTCTTCCATCTGTTTCTGCTTGATCGGATTCACGCGGCGCTGGCGGTCGTTCAGCGCGACCCCGTTCTCCGTCCCATTGCTCGATGCCGGCGCAGTCTCCGCAATCGCAGGCGCAGCGGGCTCATCCGGCTCAGCAATCGCAACCGGCTCAGGCGGCGCCTCGGCCGCCGCGGCCAGCGCCTCTTTGCGCTGCATGTAGTCTTCGTAATTTCCCTCGTGCATCGTGACCGCGCCGTCATCCACTTCGAGCACGCGCGTAGCCAGGCCGTCGATGAAATAGCGGTCATGCGACACGAAGATCACCGTGCCGCTGAACGCCGCGAGCGCTTCGAGCAGCACGTCCTTCGCTCGCATGTCGAGGTGATTCGTCGGTTCGTCCAGCAGCAGGAAGTTCGACGGCGACACCAGAATCCGCGCCAGCGCGTAGCGGTTGCGCTCGCCGCCGGAGAGCACGCCGAGGCGCTTGAACACGTCGTCGCCGCTGAATAAAAAGCAGCCCAGGAGCGAGCGCAGTTGCGATTCCGAAATTTTGCGCGCGGCGCGGCCGATGTCGTCGAGCAACCGCGCCTCCGGGTCAAGGACTTTGTACTGGTCCTGCGCAAAATACTCGGCGACGACGTTGTGGCCCAGGCGCACCGTGCCGGCCGTCGGCAGTTCGGCGCCGGTGAGCAGCCTGATCAGCGTGGATTTGCCCGCGCCGTTTACGCCCACCAGCGCCACGCGGTCGCCGCGGTCGATGGTGAAGCGCGCATCCGCGAAGACCCGCTTGGCTGCGTAGCTCTTGGCAAGCCCCTCGGCCTCCACAACCGTGCGCCCCGAAGGCGGCGGCTGGGGAAACTTGAAGTGAATAATCGGCTCCTCTTCCGGCACCTCGATGCGCTCGATCTTCTCAAGCTCCTTGATGCGGCTCTGCACCTGCTTGGCCTTGGTGGCCTGATAGCGAAACCGGCTGATAAACGCTTCAAGATGCTCGATCTGGTCTCTCTGATTGCGATAAGCTGCCTCTAACTGCGCGCGGCGCTCGTCTTTCTGCTTCAGATATTTCGTGTAATTCCCGTGATAAATGGTGAGTCGTTTATTCCAGATCTCTACCGTGCGGTCGATGGTCACATCGAGAAAATAGCGGTCGTGCGAGATGAGGATGTAACCAAACGGATAACTCCTGAGATAGTCCTCGAGCCAGTTGCGGGTTTCGAGATCGAGATGGTTGGTGGGCTCGTCGAGCAGCAGCAGATTGGGCCGGGCGAGAAGCAGCTTGGCCAGCGCGATGCGCATCTGCCAGCCGCCCGAGAACTCATCCGTGAGACGCGACCAATCTTCTTTGCCGAAACCCAGGCCCGTGAGCACGCTGCCCACCTGTGCGTCGAGCGCGTAGCCATCCAGCGTGTGAAATCTCTCCTGCAAATGCGAGTATCGCTCGGCGACGGCGTCGTACTTCTCGCTCGCGTGATCGAGCTCGGCCAGTTGCCCGGCCAGGCGCTCCATCTCGCGCTCCATCTCGCGCAGCTCGTCGAAAACCGTGAGGCATTCCTCGAAAACCGTGCGTCCGGTGAGGCGCAAGCCCTCCTGCGGCAGGTAGCCGATGCTCATGCCCCGCGTCAGTTGCAAGGCGCCGTAGTCGAGCGTCTCAAGCCCCGCGAACACCCTCATCAACGTGGATTTACCCGTGCCGTTGGCGCCCACCAGCGCGGTTTTCTCGTCGGCGCGGATGAGCCAGTTGGCTTCGAGAAACAGCGTGCGCGGCCCGAACCGCTTGCCCGCATTTTGTAAAGAAATCATCTCTTCTATTTTCGCAGAAGGGGGTCGTGGGTTTAATATGTCTATGCGCGACCTAAGTTCCCATTCGGACGCCGGAACCCGGGGCCCGACATAGAAGGTGACCTTCCGGTCTTGTTGACAAACCTTGTACGCGCAAGTCCAACCCATAAGTCTGAAGATGATCACAGTCAAAGAGCTTACCCGCAAATACGCCCGGACCACCGCAGTCAATCAAGTTTCTTTCTCCGTAGCCAAAGGTCAGATCGTCGGATTTCTCGGTCCCAACGGAGCGGGAAAGACCACCACCATGCGCATGTTGACGTGCTTTCTGCCGCCGACATCGGGGACGGCAACGGTGGCCGGATTCGACGTGCTGGACCAGTCCCTCGAAGTAAGAAGACACATCGGCTATCTGCCTGAATCTCCGCCGATTTATCCGGAGATGGAGACGGTGGAATATCTCCGCTTCGTGGGCAAGCTCAAAGGACTGCGCGGAGCGGAGCTCGAGAAGCGCGTGGAATATGTCGCGGGCCGCTGCGCCGTCGCCGACGTGAAAAAGAAGCTGCTGGGCAAGCTCTCCAAAGGCTACCGGCAGCGCGTGGGCCTGGCGCAGGCCATCATTCATAATCCCGACGTGCTGATCCTGGACGAGCCCACCGCCGGCCTCGACCCCAAGCAGATCAATGAGACGCGCGACTTGATCAAGGACCTGGCCGGCGAGCACACCATCATTTTGAGCACGCACATTCTGCCGGAAGTCGAACAGACGTGCGAGCAGGTGATCATCATCAACAAGGGGCGCGTGGTGGCGACGGACTCGGTGGCCAACCTGCAAGCGCGCGCGCGCAACGCGGAGACCATGATTGTGGAAATAGCAGCGCGCGTAGGCACGCTTGAGGCCGGCGACGTGCAGGAAAGACTGGAGCGCGTCGGCGGCGTGGCTCGCGTGGCGGTCAAGGAGCAGCGAAGCGGCGCCACTATCTTCGAAACCGAGAGCCGCAGGGGCGAGTTGGTGCGCGGAGATCTGGCGCGCGCAGTGATTGAAGCCGGCTGGGACCTGAACGAACTGCGGCCTGCATCGATGAGCCTGGAAGAGATCTTCCTGGAGCTCACGGGCTCCGACCCGGCAGCGCCGAGCGGAGAAACAAAGGATGGGGCAGCGCCGGCCGCCGGGCAAGCCGGAGATAACGCGGGAGAAGCAGCGCCGGGTGAGAGCGATCCGCCAACCGCCGAGGAGCCGCACGCATGAGAAACACCTGGATCATTTGCCGCAAAGAGCTGCGCAGCTATTTCGCCTCGCCGATCGCTTACCTGCTGCTGACCATGTTCGCGCTCATCTTCGGCTTCTTCTTCTGGAACGCGCTTGCCTATTTCGTGGTTACCGGCGCGGAAATGCAGATGAGCGGCCAGAACTTTCCCATGAGCATTAACGATCAGATCATCCGGCCGCTGCTTTCGAACGTCAGCGTGATCGGCCTGTTCTTTATTCCTCTGATTACCATGCGCCTGTTCGCCGAGGAAAAGCGAACGGGGACAATCGAGCTGCTGGCCACGTCGCCGGTGCGCGACTTCGAGATCATCCTGGGCAAGTGGCTGGCGGCGTTGGGCCTTTACGCCTGCATGCTTTTCTTCACGGCGCTGAACTTCGCGTTCCTGTTCCGCTTCGGCAATCCCGACTGGAAGCCGCTTGCGATCGGCTACCTGGGGCTGCTGCTGCAGGCCGGCTCGATGCTGGCGCTGGGTGAGTTCATCTCTACGCTCACGCGCAACCAGATCATCGCCGGCGCGGCCACCTTTGGCGCGTGCCTGCTGTTGTGGGTCTTCGGGTGGGTCGTTGGCTACGACACCTCCACCTGGGCCACCGTGCTTTCCTATCTTTCCATAGTGACCCACTTCGACTCCTTCGCAAAAGGCGTTATCGAGTCGAAGGACGCGGTCTACTATGTCACTTTCATCTTCCTGGGGCTCTTTTTCACCGCGCGCTCCCTGGAATCGATGCGCTGGAGGTCATAAGTCGAGCGAATGGCGAGTCAGTGGTTAAAAGCGCGGCAAACCCGTTACGCGGCTTACGCGGCCGTTTACGTCCTGGTGGTGCTGGTAGCCGTGGTGGTGGCGAACATGCTCGCCAACCGCTACGACAAATCGTGGGACTTCACCAAGAACAAGCAGTTCAGCCTCTCGGAAGAGTCGGCAAAGATCATCAAGGGAGTGACCGAGCCCATCACCATAACCTACTTCAACGAGAGTACGCACTTTCGCGACGGCAAGGATCTGCTCGACGAGTACGCCGATCTTTCGCCCAGGGTACACGTCGAGTACGTCGATCCCGACAAGAATCCGACACTGGCGCGCGAAGACGGCGTGCAGACGATGGGCACCGCGGTGGTGGAAGTGGGCGGCAAAAAGGAAGCCGCGGCCAGCGTGACCGAGACCGGGATTACCGGCGCCCTCATCCGCGACATCAAGACCAGCACGCGCACGGTCTGCTTTGTGAGCGGCAGCGGCGAGCACCAGATCGACGACAGCAGCCGCAACGGCCTCTCGCAGCTTAAGGACAAGCTGGCGCAGGAGAGCTACGACACCGAAAGCATCGACCTGCTGACCAAGGACGTGGTTCCCTCCGAGTGTACCGCGCTGGTCGTCGCCGGCCCTACGCACGACTATCAGCCAACCGAGGTTGGCGCCATCCAGAAGTACGTTGAGAACGGCGGACGCGCCATGTTTATGATGGACCCGCCGCTGCAGTTGGGAACAGCCGACGTTGCTCCCAATGACGCGCTCACCGGCTTGTTGGCGGACTGGGGCGTCACGCTCGACAAGGACCTGGTCCTCGATCTCAACCCTGTGGGCCAGCTCATGGGCCTGGGCGCTCAGGTGGCGCTCGTCACCAGCTACGGCTCGCAGCCCATCGTCACGGATATGAAGGGCACGGCTACGGGTTTCCCGCTGGCGCGCTCCTTGCAGATTCACGACACGGATAAGACCAGCGTGCAACAGCTCTTCGAGTCGGGGAGCACGAGCTTGGCTACTACGAACCTGAGCTCGCCGGAGATCAACGTCAATGACCCCAAGAACAAGAAGGGGCCGATGATTCTTGCCGCCGCGGGGACCTACGACACAGGCAAGTCGAGTTCGCAGGGACGTTTTGTGGTGGTGGGCGACTCCACCTGGGCCTCGAACAGCTTTCTCAATTTCAACGGCAACGCCGATCTTGCGCTGAACTCGATCGACTGGCTTGCTTCCGACGAGGACCTGATTTCGATTCGTCCCAAGCCGCCGGCCGATCAGCACGTCACTATGACGCGGGCGCAGTTGGCCTGGGTGCGGCTCACAAGCCAGTTCGGATTGCCGCTCATCGTGATCCTACTGGGCGGGTTCGTGTGGTGGGAGAGGCGTTAAGAGCCGGCGACAAAGTTCGAGAGTGCGAGCTTTGTAACGAGTTTTGCAACGAGCTTTGTAGCAGGGCACGACTTCAGTCGTGCCGAAAGTACGTTCAAGAAATGTGGGCTTTAGCCCCTGAGGGAATTCGATTTCAAGCATTTGCATTCTCTCAGCGGCTAATGCCGGGTTTCCTCCATTTTGCTTTTGCGGCGCGACTAAGCAGGCTGCGGAAAAACAGGGAACGAGGAGCGAATCCGACGACGAGATTCCCGCAGGGCCTAAAGCCCGTTCCTTATTTTGTTGCATTTGCGGCACGACTAAAGTCGTGCCCTGTTACAAAACCTGCTTCGCTACATGGCCATTAGCGGACGCAACACAAAATCAATGGAGAAATGCATAGCGCAATGAGATTCCGCGGTCTGGCAATCGCATGCGTGGTTCTGCTGGCGCTTTCGGGCGTTCTTTACTGGTCCGGCCATCATAAGAAAGCGTCGCCGGCGTCTGCTGCCAATTCCACGCCCGTCATCCTCAAGGTCGATCCCGCTTCGCTCGCCGGCATCACCATCCGCCCGAAAGACGCGCCGCCGGTGTCGCTCACTCGACAGAGCACAGGCGTGTGGCAGATCGCCGCGCCGACGCAACTGCCTGCCGATCAGCAGACGGTCAAGGACATGGTGTCGAGCCTCTCGCCGCTCAACGGCGTGCAGGTCATCGAGACCAACGCCGCCAATCTCGCCGAGTACGGCCTGGCGCAGCCTTCCCTGGAGCTTGACATCGGGGAAAAGAATGGCTCCGAGCAGAGGCTTCTCTTCGGCGACAACACGCCCACCGGCGATTCGGCCTACGCGATGGTGGCCGGCAATCCGCGCGTCTACACCGCCTACGTCTTCAACAAGACCGATCTCGACAAGACCCTCGGCCAGTTGCGCGATACGCGGCTGATCACGGCGAACCCCGACAAGATGAGCCGCATCGATCTCACTGAAGGCGGCCAGACCATCGACTTCGGCCGCAACAGCACTGGCAACTGGGAGATTCAGCAGCCGGGCCCCTACCGCGCCGATGCGCTGGCCGTGGACGGCGTGGCCGACGCGCTCTCCGGCGTGCGCATGAACCTGACCGGCCCCGGCAGCCAGAACGCCGATGCGCATTTCGCGCTCGGCAAGCCTGTCGCCACCGTCAAAGTCACGGCGCCGGTGGGCACCGAGACCCTTGAGGTGCGCAAAGACAACGGCATCTACTATGCGAAGTCGAGCGTGGCCCAGGGAGCGTACCAGATCGATCCCTCGCTGGCCGGTTCGCTCAACAAGAAGCTCGACGGCTTCCGCAACAAAACGGTCTTCGACTTCAGCTACAACGAGCCCAGCGAAGTGGACCTGCAGATTGAAGGCAGCAACGGCCGAACGCAGTCCTGGTACCTGAAGCGCAGCGGCGGCGACTGGTGGCTTGACGGCAAGAAGATGGACGCCGACAGCGTGGAGAACGTAGTCTCCGCGCTGCGCGACCTGACGGCCACCGGGTTTGCCACCACGGGTTTCGGAAAGCCGGAGATCGAGGCTACCGTGATCTCCAACCGCGGCAGCCTTGTGGAGAAAGTCTCGATTGCGAAAACGGGCGGCACGTACCTGGCCATGCGCGCCAACGAGCCTACGCTCTACGTGCTCGACGGCGGCGCCGTGGAAGGACTGAGCAGCGCGGCCCAGCGGATGCATCCGGCCGCCCAGCCGCACAAGTAAACCGGGTTTGCCGCGGCGCCGCGCTGCGGTCGTTTGCCGATGCCCGCAGCGCAGCGCCGTGTGGCGTGCGGCGGTGTCCGCGCTTTACGCACGCCCCATCTCCTCATGAAGCCGCCGCCAATTCCTGCGCCAGCACAGCTCGATGGGAGCCTTTGCGCGGACCGCGCTTGCGCGCGCTCATCGTCTTCACGCGCTCCAGCAACTCGAACGGCGAACAGTTTCTCTTGGCGAGCATGGCGTCGGCAACGAAAGTGCCGCTATCCATCGCCTGCGGTTCGCCGCGCAGGATCACGGGCACATAGTTGTTGATCTGCTTGAGACGTTTGACCAACTGCGTCCCATCCATCTGCGGCATCGCCGCGTCCGCCAATACAAGGTCGATCAGCGTACCGGCAAAGATGCCGATGGCCTCCTGAGCCGTCAAGGCGGAAAGTACGCGATAACCATTGGTCATCAGCATGAAGCTGAGTACGGAAAGATCCTGTTCGTCTTTGTCTACACAGAGAATCACTTTCTTGGGACGCATGGCGTGGGTGTTTGCTCCTTTTCTAGTTTTTTGGTGCTGCGTGTCGTGGTCTTACGTGAGCTTTCGCCGGCAACAGCTTCCCTTCCCGCTGCGGCCGCGGATTTCGTGTGGCACTCATGGGCCTGATCGGCGCGAACGAAGCAGTCTCGCCTTCCGCGGAATGCAACAGCCCGACCGCCTCGCGGCGGCGCCTGCTACAAGCAAGGGCCGCACACGATGGGCAACGGGTATTCAATCCCCCGGAGGACAGCTTTCGTCTGCAGTCAATAGAGGTTGATTGCCTGAGAGTTGATCGGCGACGAAGCCGGTTCAATTTCCTTCAATGCTTTCGAAGAGTACGGAGAGCGGAAGATTTTTGCAAGTGAGAAAATGAGGCGAAACACACTGAAAATTTCCCTGTAACAAGCTGGAATGCGCTACCGCAAACACATCTCTCAACTTGCGACGATGAATTCCTGTTGAAACCGTGTGCATCAGGGAAGGAAAATCCGCCCAGCTGCCACAGGAACGGTGCTGCCCGCGACGCGCACATCGGTGACCCTCGCCGATTGGATTTTTGCGGAGAGGAAAAGATCGCTCGGCCGGCCGATCTCGACGCCCTGGCGCACGTGAATGCGCTCGCCGGATGCAGTAGCGCCGCGAGCTGCCAGATAGCCAATTGCGCATCCGGCCGCGGAACCCGTGGCCGGGTCTTCGCCTGCATAGAACTGCATCCTCGCCCGCCACTGCTGCGCAGGGCCTTGCTTTTGGAGGAGAGCCGGAGCAAGGACGTAAAACCACCTCCCGCCGCGCTCGCGCAGCCAGGGCGTGGCTTCCTGCTGGTTCACGCGCAGCCGGCCCAGCGCCTCCAGCGAGCGCAGCACTACGATGGCGAAGGCCGTCCCCGTGGAAACAATTTGCGGCCGCAGGGCGGGGTCGAGGTCGCCCGTGGCGAGGCCGCAGAGGCGGGCGACTTCCGCCGGGTCGAGCTCGGCGCCAAATTCGGGATCGCGCTGCGTCATCTCGCCGAAGAGGCCATCGGCCGCGTACTGCACCGGCACCGCGCCTACGTTGAGCGCAAGGGTCACCGTGCCGCCGGCCACCGTCTCCGGCGCGTGCATCTTGAGCACGCTTGCCGTACCCAGCGTGGGATGGCCGGCGAAGTTCAGCTCTTCCTGCGGGGTGAAGATGCGCACGCGCACACCCTCGGCGCGCTCCACAGAGGCCGCGCGCCGCTCCACAAACGTGGTCTCCGAGAGATTGAACTCGCGCGCGATCGACTGCATCTGCTCCGTAGTCAGCCCACATGTGTCCATTACGACGGCCAGCGGATTGCCGGCCAGCGGCGTATCGGTAAACACATCCACGATGAAGTAATCCAGCTCGGCCATGGCTTGACTTCTCTCCCGGCAGAATCTAGTCTACGGCAGAGGACGAGGGACTAGAGACTTGGGACTAGGGACTAGGTCTCTGACAGGATGGTTTGAACCTTTCGATCGCCAATCCCAAGTCCAAAAATCGGGGACCTGGGGCACCCTCGGTGGTACAAGTTCAAATGGTCAGAGACCTAGAGACGAGGGACTGGAGAGTCGGGACTAGGAACTAGCTCGCAGCCATTGGAGAACGGCTTTGATCGGAACACAATCAGCATTCGAATTTGGCGAAACTTTGACCAGGCTCTCCTAGTCCCTAGTCCCTATGTCCCTAGTCCCTGCTTTTCGGCACCGGTGGCGAAGTGGCTAACGCGCAGGTCTGCAAAACCTGTATTCGCGGGTTCAACCCCCGCCCGGTGCTCCAGATTTCGCAGTCACAAAAAAATGGGCCGCTCCTCTTCGATTGAGGATCGGCCCTCTTTATTGCAATGGGTGACAGGAGAGAGTTTGTTGGACGGAGTAAAAGGAAAAAGCTCAACCTGAGCGCACGAATACTTGCCGGAATCGAGAGGACCCAGCCGACCGCCGGTAACTGACCCCTGGACCCTGGACCCTGAAACCTGAAACCTGAACCCTGTTCTTACAGCGCTATCATTGGCCCCGGCATGCGCATCCTGGCGCGCTCCAGGAACATCCGCATGCGCAGCGCCTCGGAGCGTTGGGAGGCCACCAGGCGCATCTGGCGCCGGATGTGGTCGATGTCGTCAAGGCGCGCCAGTTGCGCCTCGTCGAACTCAGCGTCTTTTTCCAGGCGCGCGATACGCTCTTCCACTGTGCGGCGAAAACGGGGACTGATCTCAAAGCTTTCCTGGGCGGCGCAACCGATCGTCATGGCAGACTCCTCGGGATGAGGAAGTGAAGAGGCTGGGGAAATTTTCCGCCGAGGCCTCAAGTTCTCCTCAATTGTGTCGATAATAGCTGAGAGTCATGGCAGGCGCCAGATTACGGGGTTGAGAAACTTCAGTCATCTGGTGTCCTAAATCGCGACAGGGGCGAAGCATCGCTCCGCCCCTGCTTTTTTTCGCCGCTCCCAGCCCCTCTGCCAGGCCGCCGCAATCCCACCACTATTCGCGTCTGGAGGCCTGCTTACTGGCTCTGCGCGTTCGGCGCGTAGTAGCCCTTGCGCGTCTGCACCTTCACCCCGGCGCCGCAATTGACTTCGATGTGCCGGTAGGTGCCGTCGAGCTTCTTATTAGAAGGAGTGTAGGTGGCGATGTATTCGGTGCGCAGCTCGTCGGAAATCTGCTGGAACGCCGCTTCCAGTTTGCGGCCGTTATTGCCTACGTTGATCACTCGTCCGCCGGTCTCGTCGGCGATCTTTTTGGCCGCCGAATAGCCGTAGTAGCCCATCCCCGCGTTCCAGTAGTCCCCAACGTCGGCCAGCAGAACCACGTAAACCGCCACGTTGGCCCGCTGCGCCGCGGCGATGGCCTGCCCGATCTTGTGGTCGCTGCCCTCATCCTGGCCGTCGGTCAGGACGATCAACGCCTTGCGCCCCACCTGCTCGCTTAGCTTTTGCGTCGATGTCTGGTAGATGGCGTCGTAGAGCAGCGTTCCCTTGGGATCGCCGGAGATCGGCACCGGGCCCCCGCCCATGCCGGGCAGGCCCCCGCCGTTGCCACCCGCCGTATTGATCCGCGCCTGGTCGAGCGCCGCGGCCAGCAGATGCGCGCTGTTGGTGTAGTCCTGCAGCAGGTCCACGTTCACGTCGAACGACACCACGAACGCCTGGTCGATGGGCCGCAGAAAATGCTCCAGGAACTCGGCGCCGGCCTGCTGCTCAAGCGGCAGAACCTGGTCCTGACTTCCCGATGTGTCGATCATGATCCCCAGGTTCAGCGGCAGGTTGGTCTCGGCCGTAAAGTTCTTGATCGTCTGCGGAACCTTGTCTTCATCGATCGAGCAGTCGCTTTTGGTCAAATGGGGCAACAGTTCCCCGTCTTTATTCCTGGCCGTAAACAGCACATCCACCAGGTTCACATTCACTTTGAATGTGGCCACGGACTGGTTGTCCGCGGGCATGGGAGGCGCGGTGCTCACCGGCGGCGCATCGGGAGACGGTTCAAGCTGCGCGCGCGCCGCCGCCGGGACCAGGGGCAGAGCAAGCAAAAGCGCCGCAACTCCAATTCGGATGCGCATTCTCCCTCATTTAGACGAAAATCCAACTCCGAAGAAAGCATACGCCGAATCCTGTCGGGCTGTCAGGCGGGGGTGCGAGGGCGGGATTTCGGACGCGTCCGCGGCCGCCGTCCGTTCCACACCCCGGATTCAGGTCCGTTCCTCCAGGCCCGTTCAGCCGCGCATCTAACTCAAATGGAGCGTATCGGCCGCAACCACCGCGGGTCTGGCGCGTCTGATACTCTGTCAGGTGTGCAGCCCTGCCGGCCGCTCGTGGGGCAGTGTGAAGTGCATCCGGAAGCCGCGCAAGAAGCTGGCCCCCGGGAAGGACAGGAATGGGATTGAGGCTAGGTTTAACGGCATTTCTGCTGGCGGCATTTGTAGGCATTGGCGCGGGTCCGGTTGGCGCGGATGGCAGCGCGGCGGCTCAGCAACAGCAGGCGCCTATCCCGAACGCCCCGGCGCCGCAAGTCCCGCAGTCACTGCCAGGCGCGAACGGCCCCATCACTCCCGGCGCCGGTACGCGGCCTCCGCAATCGTCTTCTTCTACTCACACTCCCGTTCCCGCTCCGCCGCCTCCGGCGCCCGCGGCAGCACCGCCGGCCCAACAAAACAGCCTTCAGAACACACAACCCAACCCGCCCGACACCAACGCCCAGAACCTGCCCAAGTTCGAGATCAACGTGAACTTCGTCCAGGTCCCCACCCTTGTCAAGGACTCCAAGGGTCACATGGTTGGCGGTCTGCAGTGGCGGGATTTCGAAGTCTACGAGAACGGGGTCAAGCAGAACATCACCTTTTTCAGCGACGATGCGCAACCGCTCGCCGTCGCCTTCGTCGTCGATTCCAGCCTGCCCTCGAACGTCATGGACAACGTGAACGCCTCGCTGGGCGCCATCCAGGGCGCGCTCACCCCCTATGACGAGGCCGCCGTATTCACCTACGGCAACGGCGCCAAAGAGTGGACGGGCTTCACCGGCGGGCAGAGCGCGCGGCTACCGGCGGTGCTGGACCTGGCCAAAGCCATCGGCACCGATCCCATGGTGCCCATCAACAGCGGCCCGCTGGGCAGCGGCTGCGCCATCATCCAGAACGGCTGGTGCGTCGATCCCAACGTGCAGCAGGGTGGCTCCGCGGGCGACCCGAGCTTTATCTCCATTCCCAAGGAAATTCACACCCTCAACGACGCTATCCTCACAGCAGCCCGCCAGTTGTCCGTGGTGCCCAAGGAGTACCGCCGCGTCATTTACGTCATCTCCGACGGCAAGGAGAATGGCAGCAAAGCCACGTGGAAAGAGGTCGTTCGCGTCCTCCAGACCAACAAGATCGCCGTCTACGGCACACTGGTGGGTTCCTCGGCCGAGTGGGGCATCGGCTTCATCGACCGCTTCCACCTGCCCTTCACCATGTACGACAACATTATGTACAAGTACACGGCGGCGACCGGCGGCGATCTCGACACCGAGACCAGCGTGAACGGCATCGAAACCAGCTACGGCAAGATCGCCGTCGAGGCGCGCAACCAGTACACCATCGGCTATCTCAGCCACGAGCCGATCTACGACGGCCTCTACCGCAAGATCGATGTCCGCGTCGACCGGCCCAATCTGGAAGTGATCGCCAAACCCGGCTACTACCCGTCCGCGCAGGATTACCGGTAGCCCCTCGGCTCCGGCCGCGTCAATCTTTACTTCAGTTCCCTGCCCTATCCTTTTCGCGTCCTTTGCGAAAAGGGTGGGATGAACCAAAAGCCCCGCCGTCCCCAACCTTCACCGCATTGGGTGCCCCATCCATTCCGCGCTTTTTGCGGAATGGATGGGATGAAACCAGAAGCCCCGGCGCGTCGATTCTCACCGAACCGGGAGGGACCCAATTATCCAGCCCTGAAACACAAAGACCCGTGCCGCGGCACAGGTCTCTCGTTCCATCGCCAATCGCAATGCGCGCGGCAACAACCGCCGCGGGCTACTTGCGCTCGATGGGCGCCGAACTCGGCGGCGCGGGCGGGGGGGTCTGCTGCGTGTTCTGAGTGGTCGGCGGCGGGTCGGTGATGCCGCGAATGCCTTCCCTGAACCCCTTCAATCCTTCGCCCAGCCCTTTACCCAGTTCCGGCAGCCGCTTGGCGCCGAACAGCAGAAAAGCAACCACGGCCAGCACAATCAGATGCCATGGCTGAAGTAGATCGCCCATTGATTTAACCTCCGCGCGCCGCGCTCGGCCGGCGCACCTGTTCAAGGCTTATTGTCGCACACATCCGCCTGCGTGCGCAGAATCGGCCGTCAGTCCTATGTCCCTAGTCCCTAGTCCCTGCTTTCATCAATTCACCCGCGCCGGCTTGCCTAGCCGCTCCGTGACCATGGTGAAGAACGCCCGCAAATCCTCTTCGCCGCCCTGCGTCAGCCGGCGGTGGACCTTCATCAGTGGAAACAGCCGCGAGCCGCGCACCTCGACGGCTGGAACCGCGGTCGGGCCCGGCGCCGATCCCGGCGCCGAGCGGTCGCTGCTCCCAGGCACACCCGGGTATTGCGTCATCTCCCAGTTGCCGGTGTAACGGCGCCGAACCACCTCGCCGAGGTAGCTGCCCCAGAGCCGCACCTCGAAGTCCAGATCGAACTCCGGCCCCTCGCCCACCATCACCAGCACCTCGTCCAGCACATCGATGGATTCCGCCGTGAAATCGAGCTTTTGCTTGAACTGCCGTGCGGCCAGCTCTACCGCTCCTGCGGCGTACCCCTCCATCATCGCTTCCAAACTCAGAAACTTCGCCGACTCCAGCCGTTTGCGCACTTCTTCCGCCACGCTCCCAGAGTAAACGCACAGAGCAGCCTCCGAACCATGAAAAATTGGTGTGTCCTGCCACATTTGTGGCAATCTAATCTAAGAGATACGCAGGAGGCTTCTCCAACAGATGAAAACCACTCGATTTGCTGCTCTTGCTGCCGCATTCGTGCTTGCCGCCGCCGCGGCCCGCCCCGCCGGCGCCGACATTTACCCCGCGCCCGATCAGGCCAAAGCCGATATCGCCGCAGCCATTAAAACCGCCGAAGCCACTCACAAACGCGTCCTGCTCGATTTCGGCGGCAACTGGTGCGGCGACTGCAAAGTGCTGAACATTTACTTTCACGACTCGGCCAACCTGCCCATCCTCCAGGCCAACTTCGTGCTCGTGGATGTGAATATCGGCCGCATGGACGCGAACGTTGGTCTCGCCGAGCATTATAACGTCCCGTTGAAGAAGGGCGTGCCCGCTCTCGCCGTCCTCAGCAGCCACGGCAAGCTGCTCTACAGCCAGACCGGCGGCGAGTTCGAGGACATGCGCCACATGGAGTCCTCGGCGCTGACCAAGTTCCTGGTTCAGTGGAAGCCCACGAAACCGGGTGTTCGGTGACGATGGTGAGTTGCTAAACGCCAAGCTCTGGGTCATAAAGCCCGAAGGAATTCGTGAAGAGCAGCGGCGTGAGGCGAGGCTCGTTCAACTTTCGCGGGATTGATCGCGGCCAGAAGCGCGAAACCGTGCTTGACCTTGTGATATTCACCCTTCGTTTTAGTCGGCTTCGACGCGTGTTTCAACGCCGGCTCCAGATCCTCCTTTGAAATGGCTTCGATATTCGGATTGCCAGGAAGGCTGTTCGCCAGGAAGCCGCCGTCGTAAAACGAAGCAAGCGCCTCGCGGTCGGCCAGAAACCACGCTTCCATCGCTTGCACCATGAGAAACACCCGATTGCGATTAAGCGCGGGGAATCTCCATTTGTCGCGAGTCGAGAGGTGAGCCACTGGGTCGCCCGCCTCGACATTGCCCTCCGAATCGACCAAGAGCGCGCAGACTTCGTCAGCCTTGGCGGCTCGCAGCGCATTCTTGAACTGGTCGAAAGCAAGATCTCGGCCCCCGCACGGCACGATTTTCGGACGGCGAATCCCCGGCGCAACCTTTGCGCAATAAGCCGCAAACCCCTTGTCTGCATCGTGTAATCGTATCTTCGGTGTCGCCGCCGCCTTCCACGTAAATCTTCACTTTCACCAGCGGTTTCCCCCAATTTCACCGATCGTCCAAAGTTTCCCGAGCGAGTACTTATCGAGCCAAGCCTGCAGTCGCTCCCCATCCAACCTCTCGATCACCGTAGCTCCTTCAACCTTCTCGCACACGCAAACGGCATCCGGAGTGTCAGTGAACGAATCGAGGAAGCTGCGCGAATGTGTCGTAACGATTAGCTGGGTGCGGGTGGAAGCTTCGATCAACAGGTCGGCAAGCGTGGGAAAAATATCAGGGTGCAGGCCAAGCTCGGGTTCGTCGATGCAGATTACAGGCGGCGGCGTGGGATCGAGCAGAACGATGAGCAGCATTAACCAGCGCAAGGTGCCATCGGAAAGGCGTTCCGCGGGTGTACGAGAACTTAGCCCTTCTTCTTTGAGCATGATACGCAGATGCGTTCCGACCAGCTCCGTATCGACGTCCTTCACTGGTTCATAGAATTTACGCATTAACTCAAGCAGTCGCTCGAAAACCGCAGAGTCCCCGCGATCACGCATAGCCTTGAGAACCTGCGCCAAATTGATTGAGTCTCCTGCAAGCCGGTAGCTATCGAACCCAACTGGCTGAATGTCTCGAACCTCCGAGCCGCTTCCGAAGACCCAATCGCGATAAAAGGTAAATCGCTCGATATCCTCAGCGAAAACTGGCAACTTGGGCACGTGCCGAAGGATGCTGGCTGCGCCGCCGGAGAAGGACAGGACCGATCGATCAGGTGGAACACTGGGCAAGCGTTCAGAGGGATCTAGTTCTTTGCTTGTGCCATAAATCTGTCCCGTCCATCCTTGACGCCGAAAGGATGGGGTCTGAACTTCATCGTTCTCATATCGGTCTAGCTCCTTGAACTGTTCCTCAGCAACTTCGAATCCCCCATTTTGGGCTCGAAGTGAAATTGAGTATCGAATCGGCTTCTCTTCCGAATTGGCTGGATCGAGGAGAGCGCCCAGCGTCTCCAGATTGCCGTTTGGCCGGGAGTCGCCGAGAAGCCTTTGGGAAGGATAAGAACTTCCCGTAGCCATAACCGTAATAGATGGAAGCTGCTCTTTTGCTGCCGGCCCCTTCCACATCCACTCTGGAGCTCCGCCCGTCTGAATAACAGTGGACCATGGGTCCTTGTCGGGCAACCTGTTGAGCAGCCCAAGAATCTCAATGAGATTCGATTTCCCCGACCCATTCGCCCCAATCAGAATATTCAGAGGCCGAAGCTCAATCTCTTCCGTGTTCGGCCCGAAGGAGAGCAGATTAACCGGCTTGATCGACTTCAAAAACGGCTGCTGAGCCACGGATGCTCCTCCTTCCACGCAGGAATCTGA
This sequence comes from Occallatibacter sp., assembly GCA_050745765.1. GTDB lineage: Bacteria > Acidobacteriota > Terriglobia > Terriglobales > Acidobacteriaceae > Telmatobacter. The sequence continues at coordinate 24,101 of JBOGLX010000107.1, forward strand.
AACTACGCTATCACTTTATCCCAACTGCCGAAGAATGCGGCAGTTCCGGCGCTTCGGGGAGCGCCTGGAATGGCAATGCGGCGCGCCGGGCTACTGCCCCAGCGGCGCCAGGTGCTTGGTGCACTGGTATGTGTAAACAACGCGGTGCGCCACGGTGATGGTCGAGAGCGCCGCCAGCACCCACAGCACCGGGGCCATCACGCCCCAGTGGTTGAACAGCGCGCCCAGCAGGATCAGCACCACGCGCTCCGGCCGCTCCATGAAACCCACCTTGCACTTGCCGATCAGCGCCTCCGCGCGGGCGCGCGTATAGCTGACCATCAGCGACGTGACCATCACAAACGCCACCAGCACCACATACTTGAATCTGTTGATGCGCCCGTAGAAGACCAGCAGCCCAAAGAACAGCACCACGTCCGAATAGCGGTCGATCACGGAGTCAAAGAACGACCCGAAAACCGTCACCTGGTTGGTCCGCCGCGCCACCCGCCCGTCCACCATGTCGAAGATGCCCGCGCCGAAGATGACCAGGCCGGCGAAGAAGAACATCCGGTCGCAGTTGGACACATTGGCCTGCCCGAACAGCACCGCCGCGACGATATTGATGACCAGTCCGATAAAGGTAAGAACGTTCGGTGAGATGCGGGTCAGCGCCAGCCCGTACACAATGCGGTCGAGAAGCCAGCCGCAGGCGCGGCCAAAGGCGCTGGTCCAGGTCATTCGATTAATTCCTTGCTACTGCCCGGCGCCGGCAGTTCCATTTTCCGGGCGCTCGCCGGATTCGTCGTGAATGGTGATCAGTTTCAGGACCTCAAGCTCGCGCTTGCCGTTGGGCGTGACGATGGTGGCCACGTCGCCCACCCGTTTGCCCACCAGGCCGCGCCCGATCGGCGAGGTCGTCGAGATCAGCCCCTTGGTCACGTCCGACTCTTCGCTGGTCACCAACCGGTATTCGATTTCCTCGTCCTTGGTGGTGTCGTAAACTACTATCGTCGAACCAAAGCCGGCCTTGTCCCGTGGAATGTTGGCCAGATTCACCAGCGAGAGCTCCGCCATGCGCTTCTTCAACTGCCCAAGCCGCGCATTCACAAAGTCCTGGCGCTGCTTCGCCATGTGGTACTCGGCGTTCTCCGAAAGGTCTCCCATCGCCACTGCCTTCTTGATCTCGGCGGGAAGCTCGTGCGCGAGTTCGTGCTCGAGCTGGCTGATTTCAGCCAGGAGCTGCTTTTTGATGTGATCCGGCATTCGCGTTCCGTGGCGGGGAGCGGGGAGTGCTCAATCCGCATGAGATAAAAGAACCTGACGTCTAATTATACGGCAGGGCCGCCGGACCGGTCACAGATACTCTTGCGCCATCCGCTGCCACGTCGGCCAGTTGTGCGCGTTCCACGAGTCCCAGATATAAAGCTTATGCGGAATCCCCTTGTCGCTCAAAATCCGGTCCAGATTCTGGTTCTGGCCCAGGCAATGATCGTCCCATCCCGTCGCCAGCACCAGTGTGTTGCGGCTGTAGCGCTCAAAGTACCACGGGTCGTTGAGGTTGGGCAGGTAGTGCGTGGGCAGGTTGAAGTAGCAATCCTGGTCGTAGTAGCCGTCGAGAAACCTCGAAATGTCGAAGGCCCCCGACATCGACAGCACAGCGGTGAAAACATCCGGATGCCGCAGCGCGATATTTACCGCGTGATAGCCTCCCAAGCTGCACCCCAGCGAAACCAGGTGCGGGTCGCGATTCTTCGTCCGCAGCAGCGGCACGACCTCGTTCAACAGGTAGTCTTCGTATTGCATATGCCGCGCGATGCGCCACCGCGGCGGAACGGCCCTGTTGTACCAGCTCTCCATGTCGAGCGAATCGACGCAGAACAACTGCAGTTGGCCGCCGTCGATCTTTCCGGCCAGCGCGCCCACCATGCCTCGGTCTTCAAACTCGTAAAACCGCCCGCCGGAAGTGGGAAACACCAGCACCGGCAGCCCCGCGTGCCCGAAGACAAGCAATTCCATGTCGCGGCCAAGCCGTCCGGACCACCCCTTGCGGTACTCACGATTCATCGTTCCGCTCCGCGCTCTCCAAACTATGGACCTGGAACGCTGGTTTGCCGAGCGCCGCCGCCAGATCGACCGCTCCTTCGACTTCTGCTGGCCCGTCCTGCCTCACATCTTCGCCACCCTGCTCCACGATGGTCTCTTCAGCAAAGACGGCCTCCAAGGCCTCGCACAGGACAAGCTCGACGCCATCGGTCCCATCGCCCATTCCTGAGCCGCAGACAGCAAGGCCGCCCCGAAGAGCGGCCTGCGGCCAGGAATAGCACGGGAGGATTTCAGGCGGGAGAACTGGCTCTGTCGCAATCCTTCGCCTGCTTCTATTGCGTGGTGAACGTGGACACCACCCCCGTGCTGGTGTAGGCGTTGCCAGAAATGTCTGTCAAGTACCAGTTCGGGGTGTTGGTGACCACGTCGTAGATAGTGACCGCACCCAAAGGCTCCGTGACCGGCGTAAGGGTCACCGTCTTCAAGTCGGCCGAGATGGTGAACGTGGTTGGAACCAGCGTTTGCGTGTTGTGCGTGCGCAGGTAGATGTGGTTTCCGTCGATGAGGGCCGGATCCATCGGCGCGCTGAAGGTTACCGTAATCGCGTTGGTGTTGTCGGGTACGGCCGTGGCGTTGTTCGCCGGGCTGACGGCGGTCACGGTCGGCTGCGTGAAGTTGTAGGTCGATCCGGTGGTAAAGGTGGTGCTGACCGGGGTCATGGCATTGCCGTTGAAATCGGTAACCCCGGTGATGTTGTAGGTGTAGGTGGTGTTGGGCTGCAATGCGTACGGCAGTTGCACCGCGACGATGAAGTTGCCGTCTTCCGGCGTGACGGAGATCGGAATCGCACTGCCGGACGGATTGGTCGGAGTGAGAGTGATGGAGCCCAGCGAGTTGTTCGCCACCGGCTCGCTGAAGAGCATATTGAGGCTGGAGCCGAGGCTAAACGGGCCGTTGTTGGTGTTCACCGGCACGTTGGTGGAACCGTTGGGCGGATTGATTTGAGCAAGCGTGGGGCCGGTGGTGACCGGGCCAGTGCCCGTGTAGAAGTAAGAATCGGCGTTGCTCTGCGAATTGCCAGTCAGATCGATGGCGTTGAAGCAATAGTAACCGTACTCACTGCTGGCGGCCAGCGGCGAGTTAGGTGTTATCGTGACCGCCAACATATCCGAAGAGACGCTGAGGGCGACCGGGACGTGTACCCCGTTCGAGTAGGTGTAAATGTAGAAGCCCGAAGTCGTGACGCTGCTCGGATCTATGGGCTCGGAGTAGCGGCAGGTGAAGGTCGCGTTGGTGCCGATCCCGGTGGCTCCGGCGGCGAAGGCGAGGGCAGCGCTCGGAGCTGTGCTGTCGGGCTGGGCCGCGGTGGTGAAGGTCACCGTGGGTTGGCTGAACGTGTTGCCCGCGTAGTCGAGGATATTGGTGACCGCGACCTTGATTTGACTCGACTGCGGAAGCGGATTGAGCGGGTAGAAGTTGGCGCCCATGAGGTCCGCGCCGTTGTAGTTGTAGGTCCAGGAGCCGGGGATGGGATTTCCGCCGGTGGTGATCTGGATGTTGGTCGAGTTCACCGTGGTGCGGTCGGCGGGCTTGGAGAAATTGAGGCGGATGTAGGCGTTGGTGCCCACATTCACCGAGCCGTTCGGCGGCCCGACGGTGACTGTGCCGGAGGTGGTGTCCGTGCCCGCGGTGGTGGTGAAGTAGGTGACGTAGCAGGAGTTTTGCGCCGCTACGCCGTTGGTTCCCTTCACCGAGGAGTTCGAGCAGAAGTAGTATGTCGACGACGCATTCCAGGCCGTATTGGGCGTAATGCGCACAAGGGTGGATGAGATCGGCGTAACCGTATAGGGCGTGGACGGACCGCCGTTGCGATATACATTTCCGGCCAAAGTTGATGCATCGATCGGCTGGCTGTACTGGATGTCGATCTCGGTGTTCGTCGGTACATTGGCCGATCCGTAGCCTGGACTGACCGCGACGATTGTCGGCTCAGCCGTGGCTGGGTTCACCGTGGCCGCGGTATAGAAAGTGCCGCTGTCGCTGGTGAATGCGTCGCCGTTGACGTCGCTCGCGCCAGAGAAGAACCACTGCACAGTGGCGCCGGCCGGGAACGCCGTGGTGGGCGTGTACTGGATCTCGTAACCGCTGGCATCGGCTGCAACCGCGCCGGCATACACTTGGCCGTTGACCGTGACGGTAATGCTTCCTGGAACCGTGGCGGAGTCGGCCTGGCGGTTGAGGTAGAGCGTGAGCAGCGAGTTGGTGGGTATGCCGGTTGCGTTGCCGCTCGGAGCGGTGCTGGATACGCTGCCGTTGCCGGTCGTGGGATCGGCCACAGTGGAGAAGGTGCTGATGAAGGGCGACGCCAGGGTGTTGCCGGACATATCGCTGATTCCGCCCGCCGGGAATGCGATGGTGTAGTCGGTGTTGTTATTGAGCGCGCCGATGTTGAAGGTGAGCGTGCGGTTGTCGGCCGACAGGCTGTAGCTGCCGTATTGCTGCAAGTCCTGGCCGGCATACAACTGCGAGTTATAGCCGTTGGCGCTGCCGCTGAGGACGGAGTGGTTGAAGGTGACGGAGACGGACTGGTCGCGGCCTACGTTGGTGGCGCCGTTAGCGGGACTGACTGAGGTCTCCTGGAACGTGAGCGGGGATTCCGTCGCCGTGCTGACGGTGAAGTAGACGAACTCGTCGTTATAGCAGCTACCGTTCTGGAAGACGTCGCCGAGAACGTCCGTAGGTCCGCCGCACTCGCCCATGGTGATCTGCACGCCCGCCGGATACGGGTTGGTTGGAGTGAATGTGACCTGATCGCCGCTGACCGCGTAAGTGCCGGCGATGCCCTGGTTGCTGTTCCATGTATTCATCACCTTTAGCGTGGCGCTGTTCACCGTACTCGGATCGAGAATCTGGCTGAAGGTGACAATAATGGGCTGGGTTTGGGAGACGTTCGTCGAGCCGTTAGTAATGTTGGTGCTGACGACCGTAAGACCGGGCGTTGCCGCGGCAGTGCCTGTGGTGAAGGTTGTGCTCGATAAAGCCACTCCATTGCCGTTGGCGTCGGTAAATCCGCCGGCTGGGACCTTCACGGTGTAAACGGTGGAGGCCGACAGGTTGGCCGAGGGCACAAAGGTGAGCGTCTGGTTGTTGGTCATGCTCACGGTCCCGGCCACCGGGGTAGCGCCGTTCAAGAGCTGGATCGAGCTCTGGCTCCAACTGGTGGGATCCATGGGCACACTAAGAGTTGCCGTCGCCTGGGCGTTCAGCGGAATGCCCGTAGCGCCAGGCGCCGGCGTGACCGTGACGGTGGGGCTGGTCGAGTCCGCGCCGCCGCTGGTGGTGAAGTAGTACCAACCGTCGGAGACCTGGTTGCCGTCCTCATCGTAAAGTGCGCTCGGCGTCCCGGCGTAGAAGCGATACTCGGTGTTGGCGAGCAGCGGAATCTGCGGCGTGAGCGTTACTTCCAGCCCGTTCGATGACAGCGTGACGGCGAGCGGGATGTATTGCCCGGTGTCGTTCAGGATCATCTCGAAGGTGGTGTTGTTCGCGGTCGTCGGGTCGAGCGGCTTGTTGAACAGAATCTTTGCAATGACGTTCGTTCCCACTGTGGAGTTATTGGGCGGATCGAGGGAGACGACCGCCGACGCGGTGGTGTCGTAGGTGCCGCCGGTGGTGAAGCTGTTGGTAACGGTGGAGACGGCGTTGCCGGCGGGATCCTTTACCCCGGCGATGGTCATTGTGTAGGTGGTGTTAGGCGAAAGCGGCGCTTGCGGCACAAGCTGCAGCACGGTATTGCCCACGCTGAGCACCGGCGTTGCCGTGACCGGGTTCCCGCTCGCTTTGAGCGTGACTCCGGAGACGGTGTTGGGATCGATGGGCGCGCTGAACTGCGCCTTAATCAGCGTGTTGGTGGCGACGGTCTCTCCGTTAATCGGGTTGAAGGCGACGACTGTGGGAGCCGTGGAAGCGCTGGAGAGCTCGGCGTAGAAGTAGATGTTGAGGCCGTTCATCGTGTTCCCGGCGAGGTCCGTGCCGCCATTAGCGTCGATTCGGTACTCGCGTCCCGCGGCCAGCGGGGCGGTTGGCGTCAGATAGAACGTGTTCTGGCTCGAGTTCCAGGTGAGCGTGGTGGCGATGCACGAGTCCGTGACTTGATCCTGGATGTAGAAGTTGCCGCAAGCGCCGGGCTGGCCGTTGGTGAAGGTGGTTACGTCCATCGACTCGCTCATTTGAATCGTGAACATGGTGTTGGTGGGCACGCTCTCGTCGCTCGATACGCTGCTCCAGACCACGGTCGGGGCCGTGAAATCGGGGCCGGCAGCGGTCGTGAAGCTGGAGCTGTAGGTGACCGGATTGCCGACGCGGTCTAGTACCCCGTTGATGTTCATGGTGAGGTTGGTGCTTGCCGGCAGCGCCGCGTTGGGCACGAAATCGACCCTGGTGTCATTGGAGCTGAAGGTGTAGCTCCCGGCCAGAGGCGTAGCGCCGTTCAACACCTGGAAGGTATTGCTGTTGAGGCTGACCGTGTCAATGGGCTTGTTGAAGACCACGCCCGGCGCGGCGTTGACGCCCACGTTGGTGGCGCCGTTATAGGGCACCGCGCTGACCACCGTGGGCAGCGTCGTGTCGCTGGTTGTGCCGGTGTAGACGTACCGGGAGGTTGCCGTGGCCGGAACGCTGGTGGTGCTTTGCAGGCCCGTGGTGACCTCCACGTAAATGATGTCGTTGGCGGGCAGCGGGCTCGTTGGCACCATCAAGACTTCGTTCGGCTGCGGCTGGGTGATGGTCGCGTCCAGGTGCAGGCCGGCGGTCGAGTCGTAGAGGTAGATATTGGTCGAGTTGACGGTGCTCGCATTCAGCGGCGTGTTGAACTGGGTGTCGAAGATGGTATTCAGAGGCGCCGGGTTGAGACCGTTGGGCGATGAGGTGGCCTGGATGGTGGGCACGAGCGCGGCGGTGCTGCCGGCGACGTAGAAGTAGCCGGAGACCGCGCTGATGGGCGTGTTGTAGGTGGTCTCGTAGAGGCTGTTTGTCGTCCACCACTGGATCAAGGCTCCGGCCACGAACGGACTGCTGGGCGTGAACTGAAGCGTGTAGCCGTTACCCAGCACCTCGACCGTGCCGGGAATGAGCACGTTGTTCTGCGCCACCTGGATGCCGTTCTGCGCGCTGGCGGAATCGATGGGCAGGTTGCTGAACAGCACGATGGGCAGGTTGGCGTTCACTCCAGAGGCGCCGTTGCCGGGCCGATAGCTGACGATGCTGCCGTTGGTGTTCGCGTCGGCCTGGCTGGTGGTGAACTGGCTGCTGAAGTTCTGGAGCGGGTTGCCCTGCCAATCGGTGATGCCGCTGTTCAGTATTGCGGTCATGGTGCTGCTGGCGGGGAGCGCATAGCAGGTGAACGACACCGTTGCGTCGTCCTGCGAGTGCGAGTAGTTTGTGCACCACGGGCTCTGGCCGTCGCCCTCAAAGAGGCCAAGGTCCTTGCTGTTGATGGTTCCCAGGTCGACGGAGCGGTTGAAGGTTGCGGTTACAGGAGAGCGCAGGCCCACATTGGTGGCGTTCGCGGCCAGCGAGAAGGCCATCACCTGAAGCGGCGCGGACGCCGGGGTCGCGGTCGTGCCGGTCGTGAAGTGCATCAGTTGCGTGTAGCAGCCCCCCGCCGAGTCTCCGGCAAGGTCGAGCGGTCCAGCGCAAGCGCCTACGTAGATGATCGTGCTGGTTGGGAACGGGCTGTCGGGCGTGAACACCACCTGATTGCCGCTGACCGCGTAAGTGCCGGAGAGCTCCTGATTGCTGTTGTAACCAACCATCACCGGCAGAGTGGTTGTGTTCACCGTCGCCGGATCGATCGGGTTGTTGAAGTTCATGGTGATGGTGGTGTTGGTGGAAACGCCCGTGCTGTTGTTGCTCGGAGTCGCACTCGTGAGCGTGAGGCCGCCGGTTTCGCTGTCGCCGCAGGTCTGGATGACGGCCTGCAGGCGGAAACCTTCATAACTGTTATCCGTGGCGCCCCAGGCCAGCGACAGGGTGTTGGCGCCAACCACGAGGAAGCTGGAGATGGGGATGTTGATCGGCGAGAGACTGCCGGTGGCGCTCAGGTTGCTCATGATGGAGACGCCGTTGATGCCCAGCTCTCCGTTGTCATCGACGCCCATTGCGCCCACCAGGCAGAGGTTCGAGGGCACACTGCCGGTGATGGTGAACTTTGTCGAGTAGACGCCGAAGGTATTGCCGGTGGTGCTCTCGGGATTGATGGCGATCCAGTCGGAGTTGGGTCCGTTGACCGGCCATCCGCTATAGAAGCCGGTATCGCCCGTGCCTACGACGTAGAGCGGCTGCGCGGTTCCGGACGCGGAGAATACTGTGTCGGCCGGCGTGGGCACGCCTGTCGTCGGAACCACGGTCCAATGGCCGTCTGCCGTGCCGTTGGCGGTGATCAAACTTCCGCCGGCGGTGAAGCCGGTGGAGACATTGATATCCTCGGCGGAGGTCGCGGTGGTGAAGCTGCTGTTGAAGGTTGTGCCGACGTTGCCAATCAGGTCGGTGTATCCGCTCACCTGAACCGTGTACACCTTCCCAGGTTCAAGAGAAGTGGCGGGCACGAAGCTGAGGGTTACAAGGTCGCTGGCCAGGCTTACCGTGCCGGCGATCGCCGAGCCGCCCGAAGGCGTAACCGTGATTACGTTCACGTTCGACGGATTGATGGCGGAGCTGAACCGGACCAGAACCTGGCTGTTCAGCGGCACACTGGTGGCGCTGTTGGCGGGCGAGACGAGACTCACGGTCGGCGCGGTCAAATCGGAGCCGTCGCCGGTGGTGAAGTAGAAATCATTGCCGCCCAGGTTGTTGCCGTCGACGTCGTAGCTTCCGCCGGCCTGGTACAGGCGGTAGTAAGTATCGGGCAGGAGCGGAATGGACGGAGTGAACGTCGCGCTAAGCCCGTTGGGGGCCACGGTCAGGGCGCCGGCGATGTACTTGCCGCTGTCGTAGTTGTAGAGCTGCACTGTGCTGGTATTAATGTCGATGCGATTGACGGGCTTGGAGTAGGTGATCAAGGGAACGAAGTTGGTGCCCACGTTGGTCGTGCCGTTGAAGTTGCTGCTGGCGGTGTTGGTTGTCGTATCCGGGCCGCTGCCGGTGGTGAAGGTGAACGATCCGGGAACGATAGCATTGCCGGCGGTGTCGGTGAGCGCGGAGCTATAGGCCACCGTGTAGGTGGTTCCAGCGGCGAACGGCGCGCTGGGCGTGAAGGAGAGGATGGTGCCCGGACCATAGCCGCAGCTGCCGCAGTCCGGGTAGGAGTTCCAGCTATAGGTTCCGGCAACCGGGTTGCCGCCCGTGGAGACGGTGAGGCCGGAGGCGGTGTTCTGGTTCATGTCGCCGCTGAACTCAAGCTGGACGGTGACGTTGGTGCCGACCGTGCTCGATGCGGGCGGATTCGCGGCGAGGATTGTAGGCGCAGCGGTAGCGGCGACGGCGTTGGTGTAGAGGTCTTGCGTGTAGGTAGAGAGGGCTACGTTGGTTGCACTCTGGATGCCATTGGTCATTTCGAAGTAGTAAGTGGAATTTGGGGCCAACAGCGAGCCAGGCGTGAATGTCACGACGCGGCCGGTGGGATCGACCGTAACCGTGCCGGTGACCTGAATATTGCCCTGGCCTTGGTTGCTGGTGAGGTAAAGCAGCACGGTGCTGGTGGTGATGGTGGTGCGGTTCATGGGCTCGCTGAAGACCGCGGTGACGATGCTGTTGAGCGTCATGCCGTAGTTCGTTGTGCCGGCGGGCAACGACACGTAGGGGCCGGGGCTGAGCGAGATAACTGTGGGCGACGGAGGCGTGGCCGACTGGATGGTAAAGCCGCCGGGGACGTTCTCCACCTCGCCTCCGGTGGTGGTGACGACACTCACCGGTCCAAGCGCGGCGCCTGCGGAGATGATGAGATTCGCGGTAAGGCTGGTGGCGTTATTCACGGTCACCGGGCCGGAAACGCCGTTGGCAGCGCCGCCCACACTGATTCCGGGGCCGAAGCTGGCCGTGGTGGTGCCGTTCACCCAGTTGGTGTACCGGCCGGTGATGGTCACAGACAGGGACTGCCCTGGGTTGCCGATGTTGGGATTGATCACGGTGATGACCGGCGTACCGGCCGTTACCGCGAAGGCGTTGTTCAACTGAACGTTCTGGCTGTTGGTGCTGACCGAGATATAGGTGTTTCCGACCGACGCATTCGACGGAATGGTAATGTTGGCGGTCAATTGCGTGGCGCTGGAGACGGTGACGACGTTGGTGGCGATTCCGTCGCCGAAGGTCACCGTGGTGACGCCTTGCTGGAACGAGGTGAAGTTGCCATTGACGACCACGTTGAGGGTGGCGCCGGCCGAGCCGGTTGCCGGCATGGCAGAGCTAAGCGCGGCCACGCCTGTGGTGACCGAGAAGCCGCCGGTGATGCTGGCAACTTGGCCGCCGGTGGTGACTGAGACATTGCGCGAACCGAGCGCAGCCCCGTCGGAGATGGTGATGTTAGCCGTCGCCGAGGTTGCGCTGGACACGGTTGTAGAGTTCACGGTGATGCCGGCGCCGAAGTTGGCCACGCTGGTTCCGTTGACAAAGCCCGTGTACAGGCCGGTGAGAGTGACGTTGAGATTCGTGGCTCCTTGTGCTCCGGTGGGCGGGTTGACGGCTGTCAGTTGAGCGCCGCCGCTGGTTACTGAGAAGCCGCCGAGAATGGTCGCTACCTCGCCGCCCGTGACCAGTGACACGTTGTAGCTGCCCACCGCCGTGCCGCTCGGAATGGAGATGTCCACGTTGGCGTGCAGCGCGTCAACCACGCTGACCGAAGTGACCATGATTCCGCCGTAGAACACGGCCGAAGTTTGACCCGTGGCGAAGTGGGTTTGGCTGCCGGTGACCAAAATGGTCGCGGTTGTGTCTTGCGAGCCGCTCGACGGACTCAGGCTGAGGATGGCCGCCGGTCCGGCGGTGACATTGTATCCGTTGGTGATGGCGACGGATTCGCCGCCGGTGACGACCGAGACGTTGCGGTGGCCCGTGGCCGCGGTCGGACTCACGGTAATGTTGGCGGAGATCGAGGTGCTGGTGGTGGCGGTAAACGTGTTGACCGTGACGCCCGCGCCAAAGCCGATCACGCTCGAAGACGAGAAGTGGGTGTAGAGGCCGGTGAGGGTGACGTTTTCGTTCTGACCCTGCTGCCCGCTGGAAGAGACAACCGAGAGCAGTTCCGGCTGAGTTTGCACGACGGTGAAGGCGTTCACCTTGGTGGCAACTTCGCCGCCGGTAACCGTGGTAACTGTAACCTGCCCCGGACTTGCGCTCGTGTTGACCGTAATGTTCGCGGTGATCGAGGTCGGAGAGTTCACTATAAAGCTGTTCACCAGAACTCCGGGGAAGGTAAGCGTGGTGATGCCCTGCTGCCAATTCGTGTTGGTGCCGTTAATCTGCACCGCGGGCAGGTTTACGCCCTGGCCGCCGGACGACGGCGTAATGCTGTTGATCACAGCCGGGCCGGGAGTGACATAGAAGACGTTCGAGAGACCCAGTACCTGGCTTCCCGAGGTGACGGTAAGGCTGCGATAACCCACAGTCGTAGTGGGCTGCACATAGCCTGTGACCGTCATCGAAGTGGGCCCGGTGACGGTGACGTTGGTGACCACGATGCCTGCGCCATAGCTGACCGTGGGCGGATTCGCAGCCGTCCAGCTTGTTTGCTGGCTGAGGATGGTGAAGGTTGCGCTGTCTTGCTGCGGCAGCGAGCTGGGGCCGGAGGAGAGCAGGTATGGCGTGCCCGCCTGGACCACGAACGCGTTGTTGAGGCTGGCGATTTCGCCAAGCGTGGTGGCGCGGACGCTGGTGGCGCCTTCCGGAGCCAGCGCGGGAATCGACAGAACCAGCGTGGCGTCGGTTTCGCTATTGACCATGGTGCTGGTTACGGTGATGCCCGAGCCGAACTGGAAGACGGTCGAACCATCCCAATGCGTATTCTGGCCCGTCACTTCCACCGTGGGCGCATCGCCCTGTTTGGCGGTGTTCGGCGTGACGGCCGAGATCTGCGCCAGGCTGGGAGTGACCGAGAAGTACGCGCCGCCTACCGTTTTTGCGTTCGCGGGCGCATCCGGCGTGGTCGCGACGACGGCGTACCCGCCGGTCGGGGTGGTCTGGCCGATGGTGATGCTCTGCGTGGCGATCGTGGGCCCGAGTATCGTGGGCGGACCGTTGACCGTGATGCCGGAACCGAAGCTGAAGGTAGTGGTGCTGTCGAAGGCCGTGAACTGGCCGATGATGTTGACCACGATGGGCTGCGTGCCATTGAGGCCCGCGCCCTGCATGCCCGAACCCGGATCGACGATGCTCAAAACCGGCTGCGCAATCACGATCGTGAAGCGCGCATTATCGACCTCGGTGCCGTAGTCCGCGGTGCCTGTTGTGGTGAAGGTTAGCCCCATGGTTTCGCCCTGGGCATTGGCTCCAATGGTGATGTTGGCCCTAGCCGAGGTGGGGCCGGTGACCTGGAACGTGTTCACCACGATGTTGTCCGAATCCCAGCCGGTAAGCGTAGTGGTGCCTGGGTTCCACTCGGTGTTGGCGCCGTAGAAGTTGACGGTCAGTGTCTGGCCAGGGATACCCGAACTCGGACTTTCGTTCCACACGTATGGCGTTGGCGGCGGTGGCGGCGTGGTAACCAGGAAGTTCGAGGTCAGGCCCTGGGTTCCGGTGGCTACGACAACTGTGCGGTAGCCGGGTGTTGCCGCGGCATCCACGTTGATTACCGCTTCGATGTGCGTGGCATCGTCAACCTGGAAGGAGGTGACGGTGACGCCGGGGCCGAAGTTGACCGTGCTCGATCCCGAAGCCCAATTGGTATAGAGGCCGTGGATGACGACCTCGAGCTGATTGGCTCCCTGCACGGCGCTGTTGGGCGACAGGTAAGTAATCACAGGGATGCCGCCGGTGACCACAAATGCGCCGGCATCGGTGAGAGATTCGCCCGCGGTGATCATGTAGATGGAGCGCGGGCCGGGGTTGGCGGTCGGCGAGATGCTCATGTCGACCGTGGCGCTGGTGGCGCTGTTGATCACCACCGAATTGATAGTGATATCGGAGCCGCCGCCGGCGATGTAGAACTGGGTGAAGTTCTGCTGCCAGTGGGTATTGGCGCCGGTAATGGTGAACACCACCTCCTGGCCCTCGTTACCGGTATTGGGCGCAGCCTGGCTGATGATCGCCGGGCCCGGAATAATGGTGAACGCGTTGTCGGTGACGATCTCCGAGCCGGTTCCGGTGGTTTGGCCGGGCGCGCAGCCGGTGTAGTTGTAACTCGCGGGCTGGCCGGCGCACGGCAAGTTGGGAGTAGTCACGGTGACGGTGCGGCCGCCCACATAGGACAGCGGATCGATGGTGATATTGGCGGTGATCTGCGTTGCGGTGTCGAGGGTCACGCTGTTGACCACAATCCCTGCGCCGAACGTAGCTGTGGTGTCGCCGTCGAAGTGCGTGAACTGGCCGGTGAGAATGACGTCCAAATTCTGAGCGCCCTGTTCGGCCTGGTAAGGATTCGCCTCGGTGAGCGCTGGCTCGCCGGCATTCACCGTGAACCCGTACTGCTGCGTCGCGGTCTCGCCGTAGGTCGAGACCGTAACCGTCTTGTAGCCCGCTGTTGCGTTGGTGTTGACTGCGACCGAAGCGGTGAGGGACGTGGGACTGTTAACGGTGATCTGGCCGACCTGGAAGTTGGGATCGCCGAAACTGAGCTGGGTGACGCCCTGGATGAAGTGGGTTTCGGAGCCGGTAATGGTCACCGGCCCGGAGGATCCCTCATCGGTGGCAACGAAGGAAGCGGAAACGGAGTCGATCTGCGCCGCACCCTGCGATACGCAGAAATTATCGAGAATGGGCGCTGTGGAGATCTGCTCGTCGCCCGTGGTGACGGTCAGAACATGGCCGCAGGGGAAAGCCAGATCGATATAAGCCCAAGGCTCGACCGTGACATTTGCGGTCAGCGTGTCGTCGTCAATGACCCTGATGGAATTGACAGTGATCCCCGTGACGCCGGCCGGGCTGAAGGCCAGCGAGGTAACGCCCTGCTGGAAGTGCGTAAACCGGCCCAGAACCTGCAGCGTAAGGTTGGCGCCCTGCTCGGCTCCGCCCGGCGAGATGGCCAACAGAGTGGGGAATCCCTCTTCGATGTCGATGGCCTGTTGTAACGTGGCCACTTCGCCGTCGGTGTTAGCGGTGAGCGCAGCAAAGCCAACCGGGGAGTTGGAAAGCACGGTAATTTCGACCGTGGCTGTGGTCGGATTCTTGACGTTGAGCTGATCCACGACCACGCCCGGACCGAAATTCAGCGTGGTTTCGCCCTGCTGCCAGTGCGTTCCCACTCCGACGACATTCATGGTTACGGTTTGCAGTTGCGAGACCACCGGCGCAGACCCATTGCAGATATTGGCGAGATAGGTCGCATCGTTGGCATTGCATTGCACGGCCGGCAAGACACTTGTAATGTAAGCCGCGCTGGGAGTCACGCTGAAGCCGGTGCCGCTGACCACCTCGGGACCGGTAATCATGATGACGCTGTTGCCGCCCACGGGAGCCGTGGGAGAGACAGCGATGGTGGCCGTGGCCGTAGTCGGGCTGGTAATGGTCAGATTAGAGACGGTGACGCCCGCGCCCAGAATGGCTTCGGTCGTGCCCTGAACCCAGTTGGTCAACGAACCGGTAATCGTAACGTCTACAGTCGAGCCCTGCGCGGCGCTCGATGGAGTGACGCTGACCAGGGTCGGGCTGGCCGGAGGATCGACGCTGAATCCGCCGATCACCTGTTCCGCGCCGGTATTCACGTAAACCGACTGGAATCCTGGCGGGGTGGCAGTGCTGGCGCCGTTGTAGAGATAGCTGGTGGTGATGTTCACGACCAGATCGGTGGCGTCGGTCACGCTCACGCTGTTCACCGTGATTTGCGGACCGAACTGGACGGTAGTTTGTCCGGCGGCAAAGTGCGTATTCAGGCCGACGATGGCGACGTTGAGCGTGTCGTTTTGCGGCGCGTGATAGGGCGAAATGGAGACGATCCCAACCGGCGTGGTAGTGGCGTTGAAGCAGGTCCTGTCGATCTCGCTGCCCGTCGTAAAGGTAACTAAACGCGTCCAGCCGCATGTCGCGTTGCCGATTCCGGTCTGGCTGTCGATGAGGGTGGTGGCCGCGCCCGCGGCGATATTGATGGTTCCGGTAGCGCTCACCGGGCTGTTTACGGTGAAGTTGGTCAGCGTGATGCCCTCGCCGGAAATCACGGGAAGAGTTCCCGCGTGCGTCCAGTGCGTGAACTGTCCGGTAAAGCTGACGTTGAAGCTGTTGGTGCCGCTGGAAGGCACGAGGCCGTTGGCCGGGCTCATGGTCATCGAGGGCGTGTTGGCGTAGACGGTAATCGAGGAGCTGACCACCTGGCCGCCGGTGGCCAAATAGAACGGGTAAGTGCCCGGCGGGACGGTTGTCGCAACCGTGATGTTCAGCGTCGCGTCGGTTGCGTCGGCGACGTTGATCTGGTTGACGATCGGGTTTCCATAAGGTTCCGGATAGAAAGCGGCCTGCGTGGTGTTTTGATCCCAGATGGTGTTCAAGCCGGTGACGGCGAGCGTTACCTGGCCTCCCTGGGGCACGCTGGCGGGCACAACACTGACGATGGAAGCGGCCGAAGCCGTGACCGTGAAGGTGAACGGGAAGATGGTGGCGTTGCCCGACGAATCGATGCTGGTGAGGCGCGCGGTGATGGACCCGACGTTTGCCACCTGGCTGACGGAGATGTTAACGACGACATCGGTGGCGGAGTTCACGGCGATGGAATTGATCGTGATTTCGCCGGTAAAGTCGGCAATCACGCTGGCCGGCGAGACCGAACTGAAGTTGGTGTGAACGCCCTTGATCTCGACATTCACGTTCTGTTGGCCCTGCTTCGCGGAGACGGGCGAAACCGAACTGAGATAAGGCGTGGTGCTGATGACCGTGAATGCGTTGTTGAGGGTGGCGATTTCGCCGCCGGTCGTGACCGTCACATTTTGCAGGCCCGGCGTTGCGTTGGCCGGCACGGAAAGTTGCACGGTGGCGCTGGTTGGCGTGTTTACCTGGACGTCGCCTACCTGGATGCCGCCGGTGAACGAGAACGTGGTGGCATTCTGCAGCCAGTGAGTGTTGGCGCCCACGATTACGACGGGGAGGCTGGCACTCTGCCCGGAGCTATTGGGCGTGACGCTCACCAGAGAAGCGTTGTTGGGGCCGATCTGGAAGGCCTGCGCGCTGGAAGTGGCGAACTCTCCTCCTGTAACCAGCGTGACGGTGCGATAGCCCACCGTCGTGGTGTTGCTGATGGTGATGTTCGCGGTGGCGTCGGTTGCGTCGGTCACCGTAAGGAAGTTGACCGTCACACCGTCGCCGAAGTTGGCGAAGGTGGTGCTATCGAAATGTGTGCCCGTCGCAGTCAGCGCCACGTTCAGCGTCTGACCCTGGGTGCCCATGGGCGGCGTAACAGAATCGATGGTGTGCGCGTTGGTCGGATCGGCGACGATAAACGCCGAATTCAGGAAGGCGGTTTCCGTTCCTCCACCGGAAAGCGGCGTGGTGACCGTAATGGAGCGCGCGCCGTAATCCGCCGGATTGGCGCCGAGCGTGAGCGAGCAGTTGAGCTGATTGAGCGTAGCCGCCGTGCAGTTGTTTACCGTGATGTCGCTTGCAAAGCTGGCGCTATTTACGTCAACGAAGCTGACGGCCGAAGAGGAGCTGAAGTTGGTATACCCGTTGCCGGTAATGACGACGTTGACCGTAGTGCCCGCCGCTGCCGCGCCCGGCGAAACCGAGGCCACGGCCGCGGCCGGATTGCTGGTGGTGGCTGAACCGCTGAGCGACACGCCGAGTGTCCCGCCGCCGGGCGCCGAATTGGCGATCGACAGGCTGCCGGAGATCGGACCGGAAGCCAGGCCCGTGGCGGGCGCGAAGACCACGGAAAGCATGCACGACGAGTTGGCGGGAATGATCCCCGTGCTGCAATTGGTTGTGACCGTAAAGTTGGCGGTCGGAGCCAGCGTGAAAGTCTCCTGCTGAACCTCGTGATTGGTCAGCGTGAGGACGGTCGGCGCGCTATCGGTCCCTATCTTCTGCGCGCTGAAATTGATATACGAGGAGGAAAGCGTGAGCGGAGAGGTGCCGTTGCCGGCGAGGTTGACCACCTGCGGACTGGTCGGCGCGCTGTCGTAAATCGCCAGTTGGCCCGTGCGATAACCTCCGATGGTGGGAGCAAATCCCACGGTCAGGATGCAGGACGCGCCGGCGGCCACCGTGGTCGGAGGCGGAGCGCAAAGGTTGGTCCCGCCGACACCTGTCGTCTGCCGGAAGTCGCCGGTGAACTGGAACCTGCTTATGTTGAGCGGATTGGTTGGATCGCCGTTGGTGATGGTGATGGGAACGTAGGTGCTGGTGACGTTGCCCACGGGCGCCGAGAACGTGGTGATTTCCGTCGGCGAAACGGTCACCAGCCCGGTCGCGGTGCCGATCAGGGGAACCGTCTGCGGGCTGTTCGAGGCGTCGTCCGCGATATTCAGTGTGGCTGTGCGCAGCCCCGCTCCGGCCGGCGTAAAGACGATCGACAACTGGCAATTGGCGCCGCCGGACAGGGTGGTGCAAGGGTTGTTCGTCAAGGAAAATTCGCTGCTATTGGCGCCCGAGATCGTGACCCCGGAGAAGTGCAGCGTCGCGGCCTGCACATTGGTCACCGTGACCAGTTCCGCCGTGCTCGATGTTCCCTGGGCCTGCGTGAAATTGAGTGGAGACGGGGAAACCGTTACAGGCACGACTCCCGTCCCGGTCAATGACGCCTTCAGAGTACCGCCCGGGACGGTGACGACTGTCAGCGTGCCGGGTGAAACCGCTCCGAGCACACTTGGAGTGAGCGCCACGCCGATGACGCAACTCGAGCTCGCGGCCAACGACGACATGCCGGAATAGGTGCACTGCGGCGGCGTCAACAGAGCCGAGGGGGCTAAGGCAAATCCGCCCGCGGCGGAGAGCGCGATCGACTTGATAGTGAGAACAGCGCTCGCCTGATCGTTCGTCAGGGTGACGTACTGGACGAGGCCGGTCTGGTTTTCCGCCACATTGCCCAGGTTCAACGCAGGCGGGGATAGCGTGACCGGCGTAATCCCCGTGCCGGTCAGCGTTACCATCTGCGTGCCGCCGGCGCTGCTCATGATGGTCAGGCTGGCCGGGCTGGCTGCCGAAACCGTGCCCGGCGCGGTTGGAGTGAGACTGACACCGATGGTGCAACTGGAGTTGGCGGCCAGCGTGCTGCCGCATTGCATCCCGGACGTTGGAGGAACCACAGTGTAGACGTAGCCGCTCCCCGACGGAGCAGCGAACGAAATGCTCGTGAGCGGCACCGTCTGGTAGTTGGTGAGGGTAACGTCCTTCGTCGCGCTGGTGGTGCCGACAGTGATGTTGCCGAAGGCCAGCGTAGACGGCGAAACCGCGGTCGGGTTAGCACCGGTCCCGGTCAGCGACACGGTCTGCGTGCCGCCCGCATTGGCCATGATCGTCAGAACCGCCGGAACCGCGTTCAGCGCGGCCGGGGTGAGAGTCACGCCCATGGTGCAACTTGCGCCGGCGGCAACCGTGCTGCCGCACGCCGTTCCCGACAATGGCGTAGTCAACGCGTAGCCGCTCCCCGCCGGAACACTGAACGAAATGCTGCCCAGCGTCACCGCTTGGTAGTTCTTGAGAGTGACGTCCTTCGTCGCGCTGACCGTGCCCACGGGCACCTTGCCGAAGGCCAGCGTGGCCGGCGAAACCGCGGTTGCGGAGACCCCGCTCCCGGACAGCGCCACCGTTTGCGTGCCTCCGGGGCTGCTCGCGACGGTCAAGACGGCTGCCGGAACCGCGCCCTGCGCGGTTGGTTTCAGAGTGAGACCGACGGTGCAGCTCAAGCCCGCGCCCAGTGTCGTTCCGCAGGCCGTCCCCGACGACGGCGCTACCTTGGCGTAGCCGCTCCCCGCCGGGACGCTGAACGAAATACCGGTGAGTGTCGCCAGCGTCTGGTTGTTTGTGAGGGTAACGTCCTTCACCGCGCTTGTCGTGCCTTGGGTTACGTTGCCGAAGGCCAGCGTGGTTGGCGAAATCGTAGTCGCGGTGGTCCCGTTGCCGGTCAGCGTCACCGTCTGCGTGCCCCCGGCATCGCTCACGACGCTCAAGTCGGCTGCCGGAACCGCGCCCAGCGCGGCTGGATTGAGAGTGAGGCCGACGGCGCAGGTCGAGCCCGCGTTCAGCGTCGTCCCGCAGGCCGTCCCGGAGGTTGGCGCAACCAGGGTGTAGCCGCTTCCCGCCGGAACGCTAAACGAAATGTTCTTGAGCTGCACCACTTGGTTATTGGTGAGCGTGACGTTTTTCGTCGCGCTGGCCGTCCCCATCGTTACATTGCCAAAGCCTAATATGGCTGGCGAAATCGTGGTTGGCGTAACCCCGGCGCCGGTCAGCGTTACCGTCTGCGTGCCGCCGGCATCGCTCTTGACAGTTAATGCGACTGCCGGGACCGCGCCCAGCGCGGTGGGGGTGAGAGTGAGACCCTCGGCGCAGGTCATGCCTGCCGCCAGCGTCGTGCCGCATTGCGTCCCGGATGTCGGCGCAACCACGGCGTAACCGCTCCCCGACGCAACAGCAAACGAAATGCCATTGAGCGTCACCATTTGATTGTTTTTGAGAGTAACGTCGATCGTCTTGCTGGCCGTGTTGACCGCTACGTTCCCGAAGTTCGCCGTGGCCGGCGATAAGGTGGTCTTCCCAATGGTCGACGGGGTGCCCGCTCCCGTCAGCGGTACCGTCTGCGTGCCTCCGGCATCGCTCTTGACGGTCAGGGCCGCTGCAGGAACCGCTCCTCCTACAGTGGTCATAAGAGTGAGACCTTCAGCGCAAGTCTTGCCCGCGGCCAGCGTGCTGCCGCATTGCGTCCCGGACGTTGGGGCAACCACGGCGTAGATGTAGCTGCTCCCCGTCGGAGCAGTGAACAAAATGTTATTCAGCGTCACCTGCTGGTTGTTCCTGAGCGTGACGTTCCTGGTCGCGCTGGTGGTGCCGACGGCCAGGTTGCCGAAGCCCACCGTGGCCGGCGATACCGTGGTTGCCGTGACGCCGGCGCCGGTCAATGACACCGTCTGCGTGCCGCCGGCATCGCTCTTGACGGTCAATTCGGCTGCCGGGACCGCGCCCAGCACTGCCGGAGACAGAGTGAGGCCCACGGCGCAAGTCTTGCCCGCCGCCAGCGTGCTGAGGCAAACCGCCCCCGACGTTGGCACAACCACTGTGTAGCCGCTTCCCGCAGGAACACTAAACGAAATGGTATTCAGCGCCACCAACTGGTTGTTGGTGAGAATGACGTCCTTCGTCGCGCTCGTGGTGCCGGCCACCACGTTGCCGAACGCCGCCGTGGTTGGCGAAATCGTGGTTGCTGTGACCCCCTTGCCGGTCAACGACACCGTCTGCGAGTCGCTGCTCGGAGTGGCCGCGATGGTCAGCGTGCCCGTCTGCGTTCCCAGGCCGGCTGGCGTGAGGGTCATGCCGATCGTGCAAGAGGCACTCGCGCCCAATGTGCCGGTGCAGGTCGTCGACGACTTTGCAAAACCCGTGCCCGACACGCCGATCGAGAACGTGATCGATGTCGACCCCGTGTTTTTGAACGTGACAGTCTTGGCTGCGCCGGTTGTGCTGGTCACCACATTGCCAAAATTCTGCAATGTCGTCGAAATCGTCGTCTGCGCCTGAGTGTACACAGAAGCGAGCAGGCAAATCAGCGTGGAAAGCGACAGGAGCGCAAGGCTCCTGTATTGCCGTTTGGGGGAACTGGCGCGGTCGAACATCGTACCTTCCTCAATCGATGACAAGCGGATTCGGCTGGAGAGGGCGAACGCGGCACCCGCCAGGTGAACAAGCTGATAATCGCTCCATATCAAGATCGCGAGTTTGACTCGCTCAGCTAAAGGGGCCCGTCCAGCCTGAGAAATAGTGGGCTGGGATAAGAAATCGTTTCACAACTCCAAAATCTGACGAAGTTTGAATGACCCTGCTACTAAGTTGGGAAGCACGATTGGAAGCCAAGTGTATCCACAAAAGAGATTCACATGCAAGAGGATTTTTATGAATTAAGGTAACAGGACCGGGTGAAACTTAAGTAAGTAAGCTCCGACAAGCCTCTTGAGATTCTAAGCAGGGCTGGAGTTGGATGCCGGTTCCGGCCGCGAGAAGGTCGAACAATTCTTGCGAGCCTTGCGGGGCGGCCAACAATCGCGGCGCGGCTTGACGCCACCGGTATAGTAGCCGGAGAAAGCATCTCATCCGCGGTACGTGATGCCCCTGCGCGTATCGACTGCAGTGGTTGTTTCTTTGTCGCATAAGGCACTCCATAATGAATGGGTGGATAGGACCTGAGAAACCGGGATTGCTTGGGGGAGTTTGGGGTGGTCCCATCCTTTCCGCAAACTGCGCGGAAGGGATGGGGCACCCTCGGTCGTGGTTGGAAACGGTCCTCGGTCGTGGTTGGGATAGAGGGAAGAACGTTTCACACCGCCGGAGCGATGGAGGGCTCGTGCGCTGGGGCTGCGCCGAGTTCCTGGTCTTTATACTGGAGCTGGTAGAGCTTCCAGTAGAGGCCGCGCTCGGCTAACAATTCCTGATGGGTGCCCATCTCGCGTAGCTGGCCTTTGTGCATGACTAAGATCGAGTCGGCCCTTTGCACCGTTGACAGGCGGTGGGCTATCAACACGCTCGTCCGGCCTTCGACCATGCGGTCCAGGGCGCCGCGGATGCGCAGCTCGGTGTCGGTGTCTACGCTCGATGTGGCTTCGTCGAGGATGAGGATGCGGGGGTTGTACGCCAATGCGCGTGCAAAATTGACGAGCTGTTTCTGGCCGGTGGAAAGGGAGCTGCCGCGCTCGCGGACCGGCTCGTCCATTCGCTGGGGAAGAGAGTCGATGAAGTCGATGACGTTGACGTCGCGGGCGGCGCGGCGGAGGGCTTCTTGGTCGAGCGCGTCGTTGCCGAAGCGGATGTTTTCGGCGATGGTGCCCGAGAAGAGGAACGGGTCCTGGAGGACTACGGCGAAGTGGCGGCGGAGCTCGTTGAGGCCGTGGTCGCGGAGGTCGATGCCGTCGATGAGGATCTGGCCGGCGGTGACGTCGTAGAAGCGCATCATGAGGCTGGTGAGGGTGGTTTTGCCGGCGCCGGTGTGGCCGACGATGGCGATGCTGGAGCCGGGGGCGACGGTAAAGGAGACATCCTTCAAGATCCATTCGATGTTGTCGATGGCGGCGAGGGCTTCGGGGTCGGGGAGAAATCCCTCAGGGGCTGAAGCCCCGCTCCCTTTATTGGCGTTTACGGCACGACTGAAAGCCTGCCCTGAGCCTGCCGAAGGGTCGTGCCCTTTCAAAGCAGCGTCAGGGGCGAAAGCCCCCGTTGATTGTGGTGCACCGATGTACGGGCTAAAGCCCGTACCCTTCACAGCGGCGGCGACAGCGGCTTGCTGCTCCAGGGTGAGCTTCTGGTAGGTGAACCAGACGTGGCGGAATTCAATTCGATTCGACCCGTCGCCTGGGAGCGGATGCGTGGGGCTGACGATTTCGGGTTCGGTGTCGAGGAGCTTGAAGATGCGCTCGCAGGCGGCCATGGCGGCTTGGAGAATGTTGTATTTGTCGCTGAGGTCCTGGATGGGACGCCAGAAACGCTGCGAATACTGGATAAACATGGCGAGGACGCCGATGGTGACCGCGCCGTGGGCGAGGACGCTGAAACCGCCGCGCCAGACGACGAGGGCGATGGCCACGGCGGAGAGCAGCTCGACGGCGGGGTAGTAAAGGGCGTAGGCGAAGATGGTGTCGATGAAGGCGATCATGTGCTGGCGGTTGACGGCCTCGAAGTCCTTGAAGGCGCGGTCTTCGCGGTTGAACAACTGCACCACGCTCATGCCGGAGATGTGTTCCTGAGTGAAGGAATTGATGCGGGCGATGGCGGCGCGGACGCGGCGGTAGCTTTCGCGCACCGAGTCGCGGAAGAAGCGGGTGGCGATGAGGATGAGGGGCAGGACGGCGAAGGCCAGGAGGGCCAGCCACCAGTTGATGGCGAGCATGACGGCGGCCATGATGGTGAGGTTGAAGAAGTCGTCGACGATGGCCATGACACCGGAGGTGAACATGTCGTTGATGGCGTCGAC
Source organism: Occallatibacter sp. (assembly GCA_050745765.1). Taxonomy (GTDB): domain Bacteria; phylum Acidobacteriota; class Terriglobia; order Terriglobales; family Acidobacteriaceae; genus Telmatobacter. Next base: position 47,367 of record JBOGLX010000107.1, read on the forward strand.
ATCGGAGGTGAGGCGGGTGACGAGGCGGCCGACGGGGTGGGTGTCGAAGAAGGCGACGTGCATGTTTTGCATGTGGCGGAAGATGTCGCGGCGCAGGTCGAACATGATCTTCTGGCCGGTCCACTGCATGAGGTAGACCTGGAGGAAGTCGAAGACGTAGGCGACGACGAGGAAGACGAGATAGATGAGGGCGAGGCGGGTGATGCCGGCTACGGCGCTGGCCGGGAGCAGTGCCGCGAGAGGGCTTTTGTAGGCCATCCAGTGGGAGACGACGCTGGAGGCTTCCTGGGCTTTGCTTGCGGGGGCCATGTAACGGTCTACGGCGATCATGACGAGGATGGGGCCCATGACGTCGCAGAGGGATTTAAGGGAGACGGAGAGCGCGGAGACGATGGCCTGGAAGCGGTAAGGAAGCACGTAATGGCCGAGGCGGCGGGCCAGACGGGAGTCGTAGACTTTGCCGATGGGGTCTTCGTCGCGGGGGCGGGCGGCGTCGGATTTTTGACGTTTGTCTTCGGCCATGGGGAGGCTTCGCGCGACTTCCTAGATTATTGTACGGGCGATTGGCTTCGATGGATTGGATGCGCAGGGGGTGGGGGCGGGCGTCAAAAAGACCGCTCGGCGATGGCGGACGATGGAGCGGACGATGGAGGCCGATCCGCAATTCCGGACTGCACGGCGCGGCGGAGGGCGGCGCGGGCCAGCAGGCGCGTCGAGTCGAGGACGGGGAGCGGGGAGTTGGAGTCGTTGAGGATGAGGGGGATTTCGGTGCAGCCGAGGACGACGGCGTCGCAGCCCAGAGACTTCATGCGGGCGACGATGCGCTGGAAGGCGGCGACGGATTCGGGCTTGAAGACGCCGTATACGAGCTCGTCCATGATGATGCTGTTTATTTCTTCGCGCTCTTCGGGGGTGGGGCGCTCGAAGGCGAGGCCGCGCGCCAAGAGTTTTTCGGGGTAGACCTCGCTCTGGACGAGCCAGCGCGTGCCGGTGATGGCGATGCGGCGGAAGCCGCGGTTGACGGCTTCGCCGGCGGCGACTTCGGCAATGTGCAACCAGGGGAGCGGGGAACGCGGCTCGACGATGGGGAAGGCCTGGTGGATGGTGTTGTCGGGGCAGATGAGGAAATCGGCGCCGCATTGGGCGAGTTTGTGGGAGGAGGCGAGCATGAGATTGGCTACGGCGGGCCAGTCGTTGCGGTAGACGGGGTCCATGTAGGTGGCGAGCGAAAAGGTGTGCATGGAGACTTCGGGGTGGTTGTGGGGGCCGAGGATGGCGGCTCCTTCGATGCAGATGGTGCGGTAGCAGAGGGCCGCGCCTTCGGCGGAACAGGCGACGATCCCGATGTGGGCGGACATGAGGGGATTATAGGGATGCCACCATCCCAGATTCCCAAAATCGGGACCTGGGACGCCCGGCTATATGTCGATACCGCGTTGGGTTTCTAGGTCTCCGGCCGCATGAATTCGTTCGTTTGAGTTTCGTGGCCTCCCACCCATGCGACGAAAAAAGTCGCATGGATGGGGCACGGAGTTTTGGGTACAGCGATCGTGAAACCGCTATAGTTCGAGGGCGGGGCGCTTGAGTTCGCCTTCCCATTGGGCGACGACGGCGGCGGCCAGGCAGTTGCCGGCGACGTTGAGGGCGGTGCGGCCCATGTCCATGACGGTGTCTACGCCGAGGACGATCATGATGGCGGCGACGGGGATGTGGAACGACGTGAGCGTGGCCAGCAGGACCACAAAGACGGCGCGCGAGACGCCGGCTACGCCTTTGCTGGTGAGCATGAGGGTGAAGAGCATGACGAGCTGCTGGCCGATGGAGAGGTGCATTCCGGCGGCCTGGGCGGCGAAGATGGCGGCCAGCGAGACGTAGATGCTGGAGCCGGTCATGTTGAAGCTGTAGCCGGTGGGGATGACGAAGGAGACGATCCAGCGGGGGACGCCGAACTCTTCCATGCGCTCCATGGCGAGGGGCAGGGCGGCCTCGGAGGTGGTGGTGGCGAAGCCGATGGCGGTTGGCTCCGCGATGGCGGCGGCGAAGCGGCCGATGGGGATGCGGGCGAGCATCAGGATGGGCACGAGCACCAGAAGCGCAAAGACGATGAGAGACACGTAGCAGGTGGCGACCAGCTTGACGAGCGGGAGCATGGTGGCCAGTCCCATGGCGCCGACGGTGTAAGCGAGGGCGGCGCCGGCGGCGAGCGGGGCCATGTACATGACGATGCGCGTCAACTGGAACATGGCCTCGGTGAGGGACTGGAGGACGTTGACCATGGGGGCGCGGCGCGGCTGGGGCATGAGGGCGAGGGCGACGCCGAAGAGAATCGCGAAGACAGCGATCTGGAGGATCTGGTTTTGGGCGACGGCCTGGGCGATGTTTTCGGGGAAGACGTTGAGGAGGGTCTGCTGCCAGCCTGGGCGCTGGGCAATTTGCGGGTTGGGGGTCGCGGCGGATCGGGCAGCGGATTGGGCCGGGGATTGGGCGGCGGATTGCGTGGGGGATTGCGTGGGGGATTGCGTGGGGGATGGCGTGGGAGCGGGGAGATGGACGCCTACGCCGGCCTTCGATATGTTGATGGCGGCCATGCCGAGGAGAAGGCCGATGGTGGTGACCACCTCAAAGAAGACCAGCGTTTTGAGGGCGACGCGGCCCACGCCGCCGAGCTCGCCGTGGCCGGCGATGCCGGTGACGATGCCGCCGAAGATGAGCGGGGCGACGATCAAGCGGATGAGGCGGAGAAAGATGTCGGCGAAGATGCGGGTTTGGGCGGCGATGCGGGGGGCGTCGACGCCGAGCTCGGCGCCGGCGAGCATGGCGAAGAAGGTCCAGAGGAGCAGCGAGCGGCTGCGGACGGCGATGGGGATGAAGAGGCCGAGGCCGATCCAGCGGAGGGTGATGGCGACGGTTGCGGATGCGTGAAGGGGAACGGTGGCGATGCCGGCGGCGAAGAAGGCGAGGGCTGCGATGGTGAGAGCTGGCGTGAGACGGCTCGGGCGCGGGGCGGCGGACGCCGGTCGATCGTGCACCGATGGTCCTTGAGGGTTCAAGGATTCCATTATGCTATGGCGGAGCCGCGGCTGGCGGCAAAAAGCCGCTCAGACGGTCCGACAACTATAGCGATTCCAGAGATGCTGTGCCCACCTGTCGTGGCCTCCCGCCCATGCGACAGAAAAAAGTCGCATGGACGGGGCACGGGGCTTTGGGTACAGCGGCCCTAAAACGGCCTTAAGTGGAGGAGCCTGAGGCCGGAGTGGACGACGGAGCGGGTACCTGAGCGGGTGCCTGAGCGGATTTTGACGCGGGCGCGCCGGCCGGCGTGCCCTGCGCGCTTTCGCTTGCGGGCTTCTTGCCGTCGGCGGACGCGGCGGTTGAGGCGGCTTCCGGTGCGGCGTCGGAGGTTGGCGCGCTGCTCTTCGATGCGTAGTCGTTCACGTACCAGCCGGCGCCCTTGAACTGGAGCGCGGGCGCGGTGAGCGGACGGATGAGCGGGCCGTGACATTTGGGGCACTCCGTCTCCGGCTCAGCGCTGAAGGACTGAATTTTCTCAAAGCGGTGGCCGCATTGAGTGCACCGGTACTCGTATAACGGCAATTCCCTTACCTCTTGGTAAGACTTTAGCGTTGGTGTCTCTATTGTAGCGGGAGAGCGGGGATTGGGGGTGGTTCGCGGTGAACCCAGGCCCCAAAAACGTGCTCGGGGCACCCAGTTTGGCGAAATGAATCGTCAGGTGGAGACAGCCGCGGGTCCAGAGATGTTGTACCAACGGTCGTGTTATCCCACCCATGCGACAGAAAAGCGTCGCATGGATGGGGCACAGAACTTTGGGGTGCAGCGATCGGGGATTAATGGACGGTGAAGGGGACGGAGGCACGCATGTTCTCCCACTCGATCGACATGCGGCCGTGGTCTGCCCCGCGGCTGGTGAGGCGCCAGACGAGGTCTTCGACCATGGCGGGCGGTTTGCTCATGTGCATGTCGGTGCGGCCGAGGTCCTTTGTGTGGTCGTATGCGAGGCCCCATTCGCCGGTGTCTTTGCTGACGATGAGGACCCATTTGTCGGGATTGGAGATGTCGATGAAGAGGGTGTAGGTGCCGGCGGGGACCTTGAGGTCGCCGATGGTGAGGTCGGCGCTGGTTTTAAGGGTGGTGGCGGCGTTGGCGCCGGCGCGCCAAACCGGGTACGACTTGTGGGTCTTCTCGATGAGCCCATCCTTGGTAAAGATCGTGCCTTCGCGGCCGCGCACGCGGGGCGAGTTGTAGTCGATGGTGATGGTCTTGCCGTTGACGGTGACGCTGGCCTTGGCGGGCGGGCTGAGCGGTGGTTTTTTGGCCATTTGGGCGGGCAGGATGGTGGCTACGGCGAGAAGACAGGCAGAGACGATGAGTCGTTTCATGATGGGTTTCTCCTCCGGGCAGAGCGGGTGATTTGGTTGAAACAGGCCGACGTTAGTACGGGCCGACGGTGAAACGGGCCGACGGGATGATTGTCGCACTGTGCGCCCCGTCTCGTGAAGGGCAGCCAACCTTCCGCGAATATAAGTCCGGTCATGGAGGCGGCGATCCTGCCGATTTAAACCGCCGGTGTTCCGGATGCCGTGAGGAACGCGGAATCGATTGGCGGCCAGACCGAGTCAGGCTGTTCAGAAGCGGACGGCCGGACGCCTCGAAGCAGACCGTTATCCTGCCAGGCCAACGCGCTGGAGCAGGAGAGCAAAGCGCGGGTCGGAGCGAAGCGGGTCGAGACAGGGATCGACCTTGAGGTAGACCAGGCCCACATCGTGCGCGCGGTAAGCGTCATCGAGCCACTGGAAGGCCTGATTCCTGTCCCCCAGACCGGCATAGACCAGGGCAATCTCATATCGGCCGACGCCGTCCTTCCGCACGTTATTATCGAGCAACTGAATCGTTCTCTTCGCCGCTGCCGTATGGCCGGTGCGGGCGTAGACGTTACCGAGATGGCCAAGCGCATACGGGCCTTCGCCTGCCTGAAGGAAGGCTCTGGTGGACTGCGGATACATGCCTTTCGCGGCATAGATGGCGCCCAGCAGAAACCTCCAGTCCGGAAGGTTAATGTTGAGTCCCTGGGCGGTCTTCGCGACGGCCAGTGCCTGGTTATAATCGTGCGCGAAGTAATAAATGAAACCCTCCGCATGAAAGGTGCTGTTGGAAACCGGATCCAGTTCCACGCTCTGTTCGATCTGGGCGATGGCCTGCTGCGGCTGACCGGTTCGAACCAGATAGAACGCGTACTTTTCATGATCGGTCGCCGAGCTGGGATTCAGTTGCAAAGCCCGGCGGAATTCGGCCAACGCGGTGGGCCAGTTCCAGTCGAGGGTCATGGCGGTGTTGGCCAGTTCCGCGTGAGCCTCGGACAGGGAATCGTCCAAGACGAGGGCCTTCGACGCTTCCGCCTTTTGATTCGTGAAGGCCTCTTCATAGGGCATCTGGCCGGATTCGCCCAGCATTCCATAACAACTGGCGAGGGCGGAGTGGGCCTCCGCGTAATCCGGGCTGCGAGCAATCGCCTGGCGGAAATAGTTGATGGCGCGCCCGCAGCCGGAAGCGTTGCGCAGCAGCAGTCCATGCAGGTAAAGGTCCTGCGCCGCGGCATCGACGCTGCTCCTGCGCGCCAGCCGCGCCTGCTCTTCCGGTGTCACCTTGGTGCTGATTTCTTCGGCGATGGACTGAGACACCTGGCCCTGCCAGGCGAAGACGCTGCCGATGTCCTGGACATAGCTGCTCGCCCAGACCGGCCGGTCGCTGCGGGCGTCGATCAACTGGACGCTGATGCGTACCTGAGTTCCGTCGCGCAATACGCCCCCCTCGACCACGGCGTCCACACCGAGCTCCCGAGCAATCTCCGGCAACTGTTTCTGGGTGCCCTTGAAACTCATGGAAGAGGTGAAGGAGGTGATGCGGAGCGTAGATATCTGGCCAAGATCGTTGATCAGCTCTTCCGTCAGCCCATCGGCGAAGAAATCCTGGGAGGGTGCGCCGGAGAGGTTGTCGAAGGGCAGCACTGCAATGGAGCGGATCGCCTGGGAGCCGGCCGGCGCTTCCCTCGATCGGTAAAAATGCGCCGCGCCGAGGGCGAGCAACACCCCGGCGGCCGCGGACGGCAGCGCGAATCGAGCGAAACCGAGCCAACGCCGCCCGGTCTGCGGAGTGGCGGGCGTTTCCGAAACAACTTTCGCGGCAGGCGCTTGCAATGCAACTTTCGCGGCAGCAGTAACGCGATTCGGAGCAGCCGGGGAAAGTGACGAGCCGAAGGGCTGAACTGTGGTCTCGCCGGCGGCCGGAGCGGATTCGGCGGCGAAGAGGAAGTTGGGCACATAAGAGCCGCTGCGCAACTCGATCCGAACCGGGAGATTACGGTCTCTGGCTTCGCTGCTGTAGTACTGCGCCAGCTTCTTGCGCAACTCGCTGGCGCGCACACGCACTACCGAGTCGTTGCCGGTGTCGTAGCTGATCGGGCGGCCGAACAGCTCGGCTCCGATCATTCGCTCGTGCAGGTTTTCGATGTCCCCTTCCAGGGCGCGGCTGACGACCAGGCTGAGGAACGCCTGCGTCCGTTTACTGGAGGCAAATGTTCGGCTGGCCAGGATTTGCTCAAGATGCTGGCGAGCCAGCGTAGCCTGTACCGGGCTGAGCGGTTCCGCCGTGCGCAGTGTGATTGGTGCGGCGTTCGACATCGGAGTGCCGGTTCTCGTTTCCGTCGGCTCCCTACCATACTACACTCCATTACCGAACATCCGGTTATCGGCGGCGGTCCGCCTCGCGTGCTCTTTGCGGCCGGGCAGAAAATCCCGAATCCGCCCAGGGGGCGACGTAACGTCCGGGTTCAGGCCGCGAACTGGGGTTTGCCACGGCATTGATAACACTAGGCATGACAGCAACTTGGCGTCTCGTAACGTCCCTCTGAGCCGTTATTTGCTTTACATTCGATGCAAACAAGTGCTGAAATTACGCGTCTTGCTGAATCAGTTGAATCCGGTTCGCGAGGACTCAGCGTGGATGGTCAATAACCGGCATTTCGGGCAATCGCAGGGGTTCCGTGGCGGCATTGGAAGTGGAGCGGGAGAAGCACATCGCACGGCTGGAGAAGGGCTGGCAGTTCCGGCGCGAGGACGCAGCCGGCCAGTCTCTTAGGTCTGACCGGGCGGAGGGCCGGTGGGCGCGGCGGCTTCTGCGCGGCAGTGTGTTCGCGGTCTTGCTGTCCGGCTCCGCGGTTCTGGCGGCAGCGACTCTTCAGCCAGCCTCGAATACGGTCGTACAGGGGGCTCTGCAGAAGGGTGCAGCGGCAATGACGAAGGGGAACTTTACCGAGGCTGTTGCGGAATACCGGATTGTGACGCACACGATGCCGCAGTTTGCGGGCGGTTACCTGAATCTCGGTCTCGCGCTGCAGCAGGCGGGTGAGCTCGACCAAGCCAGGGTCGCGCTGAAGAAATCGCTCGAACTCAAGCCTGGGCTGCGGGGAGCAAACCTGTTTCTCGGCATCGTCGATTACCGGGAGAACCTCTACGCGGATGCCGAAGCCAGCCTGGCCCGCGAAACGCGCGCCGACCCGCGCGACGCAAAGGCATTCATGTGGCTGGGGGTGTGCTATCTGGCTCAGGGCAACCCGCAGGCCGCGCTTGCTCCGTTGAATCGCGCCTACGCCCTCGATCCAACCGATGCAGACATCCTCTATCACCGCGGGCATGCCTATCTGCTGATGGCTGACGCCTCCTATGCGGCGATGTTCCGGCTGAATCAGGATTCGATGCGCGTACACCAGGTGCTGGCCGAGGCTTATGCCAAGAGCTACCGCACGCAACAGGCGATTACGGAATTCGAGCTGACCGTACAGATGGCGCCGCACCAGCCCGGCCTCCACGAAGAGCTCGCGGATCAGTACTGGGTTGCCGGCGACCTGGACAAGGCGGCCAAAGCGTATCGCGAGGAATTGCGTATCGATCCATACTCCGTGACCTCGATGTATAAGCTGGGCAGCTTGCTGGTGCTGAATATGAAGGCGGCCGAGGGAGTCAAGCTGCTGCGGGAGGCGCTCCGGGAGGATCCCTCGCTGACGGACGCCCACTACTACCTGGCCACGGGACTAATGAGCCTGAACGAGGACCAGGAGGCCACTCAGGAACTCAGGCGAGCGATTGCGGCAGACCCGGCGAACAAGCGCGCCATGAGTTCCTACTACAAACTGGCCCTGCTGTACCGCAAGCTCGGCAACAGGCGGGCGGCGGCGGATGCGATGCAGAACTTCGTGCGCATGAGAAGCGAGAGAGATGCGCAGCAAGACCTCCATACGGCCCAGATCGTCCACGATCGTGCTTCGCTGCCGGTCGAGGACCCGGAGAAGGCCGGCATGGGAACGGTTCACTAGCTGAAAAGAAAAGTGTGACCTGTCTCGGCAGCCGCCCGATCAGGCAGAGAAACGAAGCGGAAGCGGCGCACTGGGGAGCAGCGGCGAAGCCGCTGCGAAAACGTTTGCTAAGGAGGCTCAATCCTATGTTGTCCGATCGCATTCTAATCTCCATTCTGTCGCGCACCCGGTTGGCGCGCTGCACAGCGTGGCTGGCGCTGCCCATGCTGCTTGCGGCCCTCGCTTTGCCTGCCTGCGCTCAACTCGATACCGGTTCCATCCGCGGCCTGGTCACCGATCCCTCCGGCGATGTGGTTCCGCACGCAACCATCCACGCAACGCAGGTCGCCACCGGCACGATCTATTCCACCGTGACCTCGAGCGCCGGCGACTACGTATTTCCCGCGTTGCACACCGGCGCCTACACGGTCACGGTCAACGCAAAGGGATTCAAGACGGCAGCATACACGGGGATCAGCGTCGCCATCGGAACCCAGATGACGCAGAACGCCGTCCTCGCGGTCGGGTCGCCCGTCGAAACCGTGACCGTGAGCAGCGCGGGCATGCAGCTTGAGACGACGACCTCGGAGATCGACGACACCATCTCGCCCCGGGAAGTGGAAGAGCTTCCTCTGCAGGTAACCGGCAACCTGCGCTCTCTTTCCTCGCTTGAATTCCTGGTTCCTGGCGCGGTGGGGCCCGGCACTTCGAGCGGCGGTGCCGGCGCCACCCAGATGTCCAAGATCAACGGCGGTCAGGAAGAAGGCACTGACTACCTGGTAGACGGCATCACCACCAACCGGATGGAGAACGGCTCGGGCAGCTTCGACATCGTTGCACCATCCGTGGAAGCCGTGAACGAGTTTCACATCGACATCTCCGGGTTGCCGGCCGATCTGGGCAGGACTACGGGCGGACTGGCGAACTTCAACACGAAGAGCGGCACCAACCAATACCACGGCGCCGTTTTCAACTTCTACAAGAACTCGGCCCTGGACGGGAACAACTGGTTCAACAACGGCTATCTGGCCCAAACGCCGGAGAGCGACACGACCGTCCGCGACAGCCTGCAACGCCCGCCCGACACCAAGAACGACTACGGGCTTTCGCTCGGCGGGCCGGTCGCGATTCCGCACGTATACAACGGCCACGACAAAACCTTCTTCTTCTTTGCGTGGGAGCAACTGCGCTACGACACTGGATCGTCCGTCACCAGCCTCATTCCGACTCCGGCGGAGCTTGGCAGCAACGGATCGTATCTCGACTTTACATCTACCCTGGGGGCGCAGATTCCGGGTGCTTCCGACCCCTGCAACGCGACGCTCTATTACGGCGAAATCTTTGACCCCACTACGGAGCAGACGGTGGGTGGAGTCTCTTGCCGGACGCCGCTCACCTATAACGGGCAGATGAATGAAATCCCCGTCAGCCGGGAAAGCACAGTGGCCAAGGCTGTGCTGCAATATCTGCCCCAACCCAATCTGACCGGCGGCACAAACAACTACGTCTACGACACCACGGACAACATCGCTCAGACCGTCTACAGCCTGCGCATCGACCAGAACCTCGGCGTGAACCACAAAATCTGGGGATTCTATTCTTCCCGAGAAAATACCGACCAGGGCAACGGCCTCAATCTGCCGCCGCCCATCGAGTCAGGCGGGGGCGGCGCAGTGAATCAGCTGGGCAAGCTCTTCCGTTTCGGCTGGGACTGGGTCCTCACGCCACACGTTGTCAATTCGCTCACCTTCGGCACCAACCGCTCCAACAACTACAACCTGTCGCGCGCGGCGAACATGAATACCGACTGGGACAGCAAACTCGGTATTGCCAACGGCGACGGCCCCGTTTTCCCAGGATTTGTGTTCGTTGGCAGTCCGTATCCGGGCTTCGGCCAGAATGTCGACAGTCAGGACGTGGACAACACGCTTGCGCTGAACGACATTGTGCACTGGCAACACGGAGCGCACAGTTTCACCTTCGGCGGCGAGGCGCAGTACCACCAGTACTCGTTCGTAAGCAAAATCGGAGGGACATGCAGCGGCAATGCAGGCTGCTTCACCTTCTATGACAACCAGACGGCTTCCGATACCACTTACTGGGGCCAGGACGGCAATTCCTTCGCTGCCTTCATGATCGGGCAGGCCGGGACCGCCAACGCCCTCTCGCAACTGCATGCTCCTCGATGGATTACGCACTACGGCGCGCTCTTTGCGCAGGACGACTGGAAACTGCGGTCGAACCTAACGCTGAATCTGGGCGCTCGCTGGAGCTACGACACGCCGCGGCATGAAGCCGATGGCGACACCGCAATCATGGACATGACAGCGCCCAACTCCGCTGCAAACGGCATTCCGGGCGCCCTGGTGTTTGCCGGAAAAGGCGCCGGCCGCAACGGCGACGTGGGCGAGACATGGGCCAAGGTCTACTACAAAGACTTCTCGCCGCGCGTCGGGCTTTCCTGGTCGCCGTACAACCGGGACGTGATTCGCGCCAACGGAGGCATCTACTTCGGTCCGCTGGTGTATGCCGATTTCGGCCAGGGGACCTTGCAGGGCTTTACGGTCAACCAGACTCTCTTTACCGCGGACCCACTCTCGGGACCGCAACTGGACGCTGGCCTTCCCGTCTTACCCACCACTCCCGACCTCGACCCGACGCAACTGAATACCCAGGGGGTGGACAGTATTGAGCCCACCTTCGGGCGTCCGGCGAAGGTCGAGACGTGGACCCTGGAAAACGAGTACGAGATCAACCCCAATCTGTACTTCTCGCTTGGCTACCTGGGGATGCACTCCACGCGCCTGCACGGCCTGATCGATTACCCCAACGACATTCCGCTGAACGATCTGGCCATGGGCACATGCCTGACGTGGTGGGCCGAAGCGCCGTGCCCGAACGGCTTCAGCTCGCCCCCGCTCAATCCCTACGCGAACTTCTATAACGAATGGGGATCGGAGGTGTGGGTGGAGCAGGCGCTGCGTCCGTTCCCGCAGTACGGCTACATCAACCAGGACAGCTATCTGCAGAACGTTGGGCAGGCAACCTACGAGGCTCTGGAAGCCAAGCTGCAGCGGCGCTTCCACAACGGCCTCAATGTGCTGGCGTCCTACACCTTCTCGAAGACGCTCACCGATGCCGACGCCATTCAGCCCTACTACAGCACGCTGCAGAACCAGGGCGGAACGCAGAATCCCTATGACCACAAGGCGGAGAAGGCGGTCAGCAACGAGGACATTCCTAACAACTTCGTGATCAGCTACCTTTACGCGCTCCCCGTGGGCCGTGGGCACAAGTTCCTCGGCACCGCGCCCAGAGCGGTCAATGCGATTATCGGCAATTGGCGCATCAGCGGAGTGCAGCGTTACATGAGCGGGCAACCCATCAGCTTCTTCGGAGCCAACGGGATTCCGGGCTTCGACAATGGCATCCGTCCAAACCGCGTGGCCGGACAGCCGGTGCGCCGCTCGGGAAGCTTTAGCCCGTTCAATTTTGTCAACGACGGCAACACCGGATACGACCACTCTTCAGGATCCTGCACGACGGGTTACTGGAACTGTGCATTTGTTACCGACCCCAATCCGAGCCCCGGAGTGGATGTTCCGTATCAGTTCGGCAACATGCCGAGAAACTCGGCGGATATACGCTCCTACGGCTTCTACGACGAGGACTTCGGCATCAACAAGACCTTCCCCATTCACGAAGGGATACAGGCCGAGTTCCGCGGCGAAATGTTCAATGCCTTCAATCGACATATCTTCAACAAACCCGATTCCGGCGTTCAGGATACGAACTTCGGCCAGGTGGGCAGTACGCTGAATGGTCCAAGAAACGTCCAGTTCGTGCTGCGAATCACCTACTGACCGGCTGCGGGTCCGGGTGCGTCATCGCGCGCCCGGACCCTGGCTGTTCCGCTGGATTGCCGCGCTCCGGCTCAGCCGGAAGAGGCAGCTTGCGCGGACCCGCATGGAACGTCTGCCGGTCTGCCTTTGCAGCCAAGGCGCAAGAGGATGACCCATGAACCTTTGTTACGGCGCGGCCCTGGCACTCTTCGCCTGCCTCGTCACAGGCTGCGGCGGCGGCGGAGCTTCTTCCGGGAGCGGCTCAGGCGGTTCCGGCGGCGGGTCTTCGAACCAATCCCCCGATATGGGGACGCTGACGTCCATGAACGACAGCGTTCAGTACACCCTCGCCAACGCCTCCAGCAGCATGGTCCTGGGCATTGCGGGGCAAAGCCAGACCGCGGGCGCCGACCTTGTGCAGGAGCCTGCCGGAACCACCACGACGGATATCGACTGGCATGTCATCCCCATGAATAGCAACCAGTTCAACGTGGAGAACATGCTGACGCATCAGGTGATGGGCGTCAGCAGCGGCTCCACCACTTCCGGCGCGCAAGTGCTGCAGTGGGCCGACAACGGCACGAACGATCATCTCTGGGAGTTCTATCTCCTCAAGGACGGAAACTATCTGGTCAAGAATGTGAATAGCGACCTTTACCTCGAAGATGCAGATTCGGGCGCAACCTCTTCGGCCACCATCGATCAGGGGACGCGAGCCACGACCGGGACCGGGTGTTCCTGTCAGGAATGGACGGTAACATCGACGGGTAATTCGCCCTATCCCTCCCCTGCCGTCGTGAACGTGTCTTACGTGGCTCCGGACTCGCCGGTCATCGGGATTCACGATCCTTCGATCCTCGACACCGGAGCCGCCTACGACCTTTTCTCGACGCACGGGCTGATCCATGAACATCAATCGACGGATATGGTCAACTTCTCGGACGGCGGCTATGCGCTGCCGGCGCTTCCCGCCTGGACCAATCCCTATACGGGGTCGAGCGGCGACCTGTGGGCTCCCGATGTCTCCGCGCACAACGGCGAGTATTGGATGTATTACGCGGCTTCCGGCTTTGGCAGCGACTACTCCGCAATTGGATTGGCCGTAAGCTCAACCGGCGAGCCCGGAACTTTTATCGATTCCGGGAACCCGATCTACACGTCCGCGGACTGCGCGGGATCGAACGCCATCGATCCCGCTTCCGTGGTCGATACGTCGGGCAACGCCTGGATGGCCTTCGGTTCGTGGTCGAGCGGCATTCAGATCGTCCCGGTGAACAACAATACCGGTATTCCCACCGGCGCTGCGTGCGTGCAACTCGCCTTTCATCCAACAGGCGCCGGCATAGAAGGCTCCGTTATCTATCCGCACGGCGGTTATTACTATCTCTTTGCCTCGATCGACACATGCTGCCAGGGAGTTACCAGCACTTATCGCATCGTGGTGGGACGCGCGACCGCAATCACCGGGCCCTACACCGACCGCGGCGGCATTGCGATGACCAACGGCGGAGGCACCATTCTACTTAGCGCTCATGGCAACATCGATGGACCAGGCGGAGAGAGCGTCTTTACCGGCACGAGCGGCGCCGTTCTCGTCTACCACTACTACGACGGCAACAACAGCGGGGATCCAGCCCTGGGAATCAACGAGCTGGGGTGGACCACCGATAACTGGCCTTATGTGGAGTGACCGATGCAGCAGGCCCGCCGATCCACCAGCACTTTGCACAAAGCAACAGCAGTAGAAACCCAGGAACCACTACGGAGGAATCATGCGATTCGGTTGTCTCGGTAAAGCGATCCAGGCGGCGCGGCATGGCGCGCAGCACCCATGGCGCCGCTCGATTGCCGCGCTCTCACTGCGGCGGTACTCCGGAGCGTTGCTGGCGGCCGCATGTCTTGTCGTACAACCACCGCTTCCTGCTCAGCAGCCTCATGCATTTCATCTCAGCGGAGCTTTCTGGGGCACGCACGATCCCTCCATCATCAAAGCTGGAAATACCTGGTACGTGTTTGCTACGGGCAGAGCCAGAGACGGCGGACAGTTCCAGATTCGCTGTTCCACCGATCTACAGTTCTGGAAATTCTGCGGGCACGTGCTCGATGCGATTCCCGCCTGGATCCGGAAAGACAGCCCAGGGACTCAGGAGCTGTGGGCTCCGGATATTTCTTTCGAGAACGGTGAATACCGCATCTATTACGCTTACTCGCTGTTCGGGAAAAATACGTCGGGGATTGCGCTGGTCACCAACAAAACTCTGGATCGATCCAGTCCCGATTACAAATGGATCGACCGTGGTCTGGTGCTGCGCTCGACGGCCGCAGACGACTACAACGCCATCGACCCGAACTTTGTGCTGGACGGGCATCATCGTGCGTGGCTGGTCTTTGGCAGCTTCTGGAGCGGCATCAAGCTACGCCGCCTCGACGACCGGACGGGAATGGCGGGCGATCCCAGGCTTTACTCGCTGGCGACGCGCCGGCGTCCCGCCGATCCTGGCCCGGTCCATCCGGGCCTGCCTCCAAACTGGGAAGCCATTGAGGCGCCTTTCATCGTGCATCACGGCGGCTATTACTACCTGTTCGTCTCCTGGGATTTGTGCTGCCGCGGCATTCACAGTACCTATCGGACCATGGTGGGGCGTTCCAAGAGCATCACCGGCCCCTATGTGGACAACCACGGCACGCCGATGATGCGGGGAGGCGGCACGTCGCTGCTCACGGCCAATGGCCGGTGGCTGGGGCCTGGAGGCGAATCCGTGCTGATGCAACCGCACGGCCAGGACATCATCGTATTTCATGCCTACGACGCACACACCGGCATGCCGGCACTGCAGGTGTCGACTCTGGCGTGGCGAGACGGGTGGCCGCACGCCGCTCTGGAACACTGAGAGGGGAAGGCTTCCAACCATTCATCCGAGGGCCATGAAGGATGAGAGGAAGAGTCGCCAAAAAACGAAGGAGGGACAAATAAACCATGTGGCGTTTTCGCTCTCTCATTCCGTGAGAGTCGAGCCGAGCACGCCCGGGAGATGAAGATCGGTTAGAGCAGTCCTGATGGCGACAGTTGTCTGTCGGCGCCTCGTCGAGCGTCGAGGCTCCGGAACTTCAGTTAAACCTGAGCAGGCCAATCGCGCGACGTCTCGCTGTGTTTGAGAGATTGCAAGAGAGAGGCGTAGAACATGGGAAATGCGGCGACAATCCCGGGGCTCAACGTCACGCCGGAAAATCGCAACTTAGAGCAATTCCAGAGTAGGTGTATCCCGAAGACGCCGGCAAAATCTTCCCCACCCGTTTTGCATATAATTATGGCCCTTTGGCGCACAATTCTTGAGTAGAGGGTTGCGGGCGTGGCGCAGCCCGTCAAAGCCTGACAGCACGCGAAGGAGAACGCGCCGCGATCTCGAAAAATCCCTGCTTAAGCACCCTTTCTGAAGGTGGGGGGGTAGGGTGGCGCAAATCGCCCCATTTTTCAGTGCATTTTGTGTTGTAAGTCACATGCAATGAATTGCTTGCGAAATGCGCCAGGTTATCAACTAGTTAACAATATATCCGTCTTTAAGCGATTTTAGCTCCATTTAAGGGATGTTAAATGCTGTTATTAAGTCGTTTAAAGACCGTTCCGCGGCCATCGATCCGAACCAAGCTAAAGAGGACAGAGGAACCCTGGTTTCGCTTTAGTCGATCCTGAAAAGGTCATTTTCGGCTGCGGGCTTCGACGGCCATCGCTGCCCGGGGGTTTTCTCAGCACTAAGTGCATTTGCTCAGGGCAAGTTACTTGAGCTGCCGAAGGTAGGCAACCAGGTCAGTCAGTTGCACGCCGGAAAACTGGGTAATGTCGGGCATTTCGCACTCCGGTTTGAGCGATTGCGCGTTGGTGATCCACGCCTCGAGATAGGCATTGTTGTTGGGATAGACGGCGGAAGCGAGCGTTCTCCGGCTGCCGATGTGCGTAAGATCGGGAGCTACTGCTCCGCCGGCGATGGTGCCACGCACGGTGTGGCATAAGGCGCACGGGCCATTGTTGAAAAGCTGCTCGCCGGCTTTGGCCTGGGGGGTCGTAGGTACGACGCCGGGCTTGAGCTGGTTTTCGACCCAGGCCTGGTAGTTTGCCGGAGTCTGCACCACGGCAAGGAGCTGCATGAGCGCGTGTTCGGCGCCGCAGTACGTGGCGCATTGGCCGGCGTATGAGCCGGGCTGAGAACCCATGACGCGGATGTAGTTGGGCTGACCGGGAATGAGGTCTTCTTTGCCGTCCAGGGCGGGAATCCAGAAGGAGTGTATGACGTCGGCGGTTACCAGCTCGATATTCATGGGCCTTCCGGCGGGAAGGTGCAACTCATTGGCAGTGGTGAACTCCCTGGTTGGATCGTCGTTCAGGTAGCGGATCTCCCACCACCACTGATGACCGACGACCAGAATATTAGGCTTCATACTTTGCGCCATCTGCGCGCGGGTGAGATCCTGGGCTTGCGCTCCGTGGAGCGGAAAATCACTGAGCAGAGCGAGACCGGCTACGAAGAGCGCGGTAAGCACGATAAAGGGAATGACCAGGCCACCGATAACGATCCACCACTTCCCGCCGCCTGCATCGATCGGCAGGTGCTCGGCAAGCGATCCACGGCGCCGGTAAAAGGCATAGGCGAAGAGGATCCACATGACCACGCTGATGACCAGGAAGAGAATGGTCATCAGCCAGGAAAGGTCGGCAATGCGGTGAGCGGCGGGGCCATGGGGATTGATGGTAGACAGAGCTACACGGCAACCCGTGAGTAAAAGGAGCGGCGTGATGGAAGCAAAGTTGCGGAAGCAGCGAAACATCTATCGCCTCCCGGCGAGTGCGTTGGATATTCCTGGCGCGGCAGAGGTCAACTCCTTTGGATCGCTGGTGGCTTCGCTGGCCGGCTCCTGAGCAGGATTGGGACCTCTTGAAGTATTCAGCGATTTGATGTAAGCCACGAGTTCCCATATCTGCCCTTCAGGGATTTTGTTGCCCCAGGTGGGCATGCCGTTCGGACGGCCCATCGCAATCGAGGTAAAGATCTCAGCGTCGCTATCGCCATAGCGCCATACGCGATCGCGCAGGCTGGGGCCGATGGCGCCGCCGCCGTGAGGGCCATGGCAGGCGTAGCAGTTGTACCAAAGAAAAAGCCTGTGGCCGTCTTCGACGCTCACGGGATCGTTATCCATTGGATTCCGGCGGTAGAGGAAATTCCTGGCGCCTGCAGAGCCCGGCGCATAGATCCAGACGGGTTGACTGCCCGAGGCCACGGGAGGCGGATTGGCCGCGGAGTGGCATCCGCCAAGGCAGACCGCGCTGGCCGCGAGCAAGAGCATGGCCATGGAATTACTCGCTGAAGACATATAGATAATCTCCAGGATGCGTTGCAGATTTAATGCCGTGCATGGCGCCGGCAGCTCCGTGCGCGGCATACGGATCGCCGGCCGATATGTAGGGAAAATCCACCGAGCCCATCCATCCGCCGATGCCCGAATACACGGCGATGTACTGTTTGCCGTCAGGCCCGGTAAAGGTCATGGGATTGCCGACAATGCCCGATGGCGTTTTGAACTGCCAGAGGACTTTTCCGGTGCGGTCGTCGACGGCGCGGAAGTACCCGTCCATGGCGCCGTAAAAGGCGAGATTGCCGCCGGTGGTGAGCACCCCGCTATTCACGGGGAACGAGGCGTCCTTGATGCTCCAGACTTTCTTTGCGTGAGCCACGTCCCAGGCGACGAACTCGCCCTGGTAACCGCCCGGTCCGGGATACATGCGCACGATGGCGCCCAGGTAAGGCGTTCCGGCGATGTAATTTGTCGTTATGTCTTCAAAATCCATGCAGGTGTTGTGGGCGGGGATGTAGAGATAGCCCGTTTGGGGCGAGAACGACGATGAGGCAATCGCTTTGGCGCCAGTGGCCGATGGGCAAATGTCGTCGACGTCTTTCCCGTAGCGAGGAACCTTCGTTGGGTTGGGGATAACTTCAC
The DNA here is from genome assembly GCA_050745765.1 of Occallatibacter sp. GTDB lineage: Bacteria > Acidobacteriota > Terriglobia > Terriglobales > Acidobacteriaceae > Telmatobacter. The sequence goes on from JBOGLX010000107.1 coordinate 65,562, forward strand.
CGGTTTTGAGGTCGAAACTCTTAGCCCAATTCACCGGCTCGAACGGGCGGGCAGATAATAGTTCGCCTGTTTCGCGGTCCATGACGAAAACGAAGCCACTGCTGCCGGGATGGATAAGCAGCTTGCGCGTGCGGCCGTCCCAGGGCATATCGACGAGGATGTTTTCCATGACCGCGCCGTAGCCGAAGGAATCGTGGGGCTCGATTTGATAGGCCCATTTGGCCATGCCCGTTTCCGGGTTGCGCGCCCAGATGGTGACGGACCATTTGTTGTCGCCGGGGCGAACGCTGGAGTTCCACGAGCTGGGATTGCCGGTGCCGTAATAAATGAGGTTGAGCTCCGGATCGTAGGAAATCCAGCCCCAAACCGCGCCGCCGCCTCGCTCCCACTGGCCCGGCGTCCAGGTGGCGACGCCGAGATCCTTGCCGCGGTCCTTGGCGTAGAACGGCTTAAAATCGGGACCAATACGCACGTCGGAGTCAGGCCCGGTGCTGTACGCCTTCCAGAGAATTTTGCCGGTATGGGCGTCGAGCGCGGTCAGCGCGCCGCGAACACCAAAATTGTCCCCGCTGTTGCCCACGAAAACAATGTTGTTTACTACCGTGGGCGCCATGGTCAGCGTTTCGCCGTTCTGAATGTCGCCAATCTGCGTTTTCCAAACCAGTTTTCCCGTCTTCGCATCCACGGCTACCGTGTATGCGTCGAGTGTGTTGTAGATAATGTTGCCGTCGGCATAGCTGGCCCCGCGATCGACAACGTCGCGGAAGGCTTTGCCCATGGCGAAAGGATTGGGATGGGGATGGAACGTCCATTTCACGGGCAAGCCGGGCTTGGTGAGGTCGATGGCAATCAGGTCATCCGGAAAGGGCGTGACGACGTAGAGCGTGCCTCCCACAACCAGCGGAGCGCCCTCGTAGCCATAACGGGTTCCGGTGCTGAGTTTGCCAACCACATGCAGGTTGTGCACATTGGAAGCGTTGATTTGATCCAGCGGACTGTAGCGCGTATTGCCGTAGTCGCCTGCGGGCATGGTCCATTGGCCGTTAGCTACGGGCGCAACCAGATGAATGTCCGCAATGGCGCCGGGAACGGATGTAGTCATGCCGTTTCCGGCGCTGTTGGGCGCGCCCGGTTTCATTTGCGCCGGAGCCGCACCGGCCGCGGCAAACACGCAAAGAGAGAACCCGAGGCAACGCAAATGAGCGATTCGATTCATCGAAAATCCCTGTGTTCCCGCAAGGTGTAAAGATATGCCGTCATGTCGCCGGCCTGCTGGCGTGAAACGCCGAGATCGGGCATTGCCGTTTTAGGGTCTACGTCTTCCGGATGTTCAATCCAATGCATAAGGTTTGCGGGCGTGTTGGGAAGCTGACCGGCAATCATGGTTCGGTCTCCATAGAAGTAGAGCGGCGGTCCAACCAAGCCGCGCGCGGTGCGGATACCGGGAATTATGTGGCATGCCCCGCAGCTATAGCTGCTCAAGAGCTGTTTTCCACGCTGAGAGTTACCCACGTCGGTCAGTGCGTTCTTCTGGTTGTTGCCGCAAGCCGCCAGAGCTACGCAAAGGACCGCGCCGGAGATTATGGCGCAAGCCATTGCGGCGCCGGCCCGCGGCGAAATCATCGCGCCCTCCAGCAAAAGTCCAGTAAGATGGGCGGTAAGGCGAACCAGAAAATGCCCATGCCCAAAGTGAGAGTCATGATGACGCCGAGCACGGCCATGAATTCGTGCCGCTCGACGCCTTCGGCGTCCAGGAACTCCCGCCGGGCCGAGAGCTTCTTCCAGCTCCGGTAAGAAACGGTTCCCGCGCAAATCGTGAGGATGAGCAAAGCCAGCCCTAGCAGACCCTCAATGATTCGGGCAAAGGGATGGGCGGGAGGAATTCCGAAAGTCTCCTGGTGCGCGACGGCCCACACCACCATCACATCCAGGGATCCCGCGGCACTCCAGGCAATAGCCGCCGTGGCAAACCCAAACCAAAGCCTGCGCTGTGACACCTCGGCCCGGCCGGCGGAATTCAATTTGTTGGCCCCGCCCTGTGGATCAGTGGACATGATAGTACCTCTGAATATTCGGAACTACATAAAGCAACAGCACAACAAAAACCCATATCGCATCGACGAAGTGCCAGTACAGGGTAGCGACCTGAAAAGGCCTGTGAGGGCTGCGGCGCGCAAAGCCATAATTCGGTTGCGTGCCGACGTACATGAGTATCAAAACGCCCGCGATGACGTGCGCGGCGTGGAGTGTAGTGATGGTGTAAAAGATGGATCCGTAAGAATTGGTGTCCGGCGTGAGTTTGCCCCACTCCGAGGCATACTCGAAGCCCTGCAGCACAAGAAACGCGAGACCGAAAACGACGGTGAACCACAGCGCAATTCTGCCCGCGCGGTAGCTCTCTTTTTCTACCTGCATCTCACCCCAGTGCAAGATAACGCTGCTGCTGAGCAGTATTGCAAGCAGAACGAAGGGATAAACAAGGTGCGGCGGGTCCTGCGTCGCCCAGCGGTCCTTGTTGGTGCCCAGATAGTAATAGGCGCCAAACAGGCTGGCAAAGAGTGTGGCCTCAGTGGCAATGGTCGCCCACACCCCCTGAATGCCGCGGGTCTGGTCAATGGGGAGAGTGTTGAGTTTTACAGTCGGCGGCGGAATCTGGACCAGAGTGCTCACAGAACCTCCTTTACGGTGTTGGGCCACATCCACATGCACCCGCTAATAAAAGTGAGGATGAGCATGGCTAGCACAACCCACATCGCGTGGAACAGGAAGGCCACAAAAACTCCAAACATAAGAATGCTCATTACGAACGGCACCAGAGAATCCTCCGGAATGGTCGCGAGGCCGACCGGCACCGCATCCAGCCACGTCGTTGTCGGCGTTAGCCGTCCCCAATCGAGCACGCGGTCGTTGTCCGGATCATCGAGCTTTTCGGTTGCGTCCCACAGGGGCTGACGCGAAGACACGACAGGGATGTGGGCGAAATTGTAGGGTTTCGGAGGCGAATCGGCAAGCCACTCCAGGCCGTCGGCGTTCCACGGATTCGGGCCTGCCACAGCGCCGTGGCGAAGGCTATAGAAAAGGTTGATGATGCTGATGAGAATGCCGATGCCGAGAACAAATGCGCCGACCGTCATCGTCAAGTTCCAGGTACCGAACCCATAGCCGGCTGGGTAAGTGTAAATGCGGCGCTGCATGCCCATCATCCCCACGATGTGCATGGGAAAGAAAGCCACGTTGAATCCGATAAACATCACCCAGAAGCTCAACTTGCCGAGCTTCTCACTCATCATGCGTCCCGTCATCTTAGGCAGCCAGAAATAAAAACCGGCAAACACGGGAAATACATTGCCGCCCACGAGCACATAGTGAATATGGGCGATATTGTAGTAGGTGTTATGCACCTGCCAGTCGACGGGAATGATTCCCATAAAGACTCCGCTGAGACCCCCAATAATGAGCAGGAGCACCGTGGACAGGGCATAGTACATGGATGTGGTGGCGACAGGTCGGCCTTTCCATACCGTGGCTAGCCAGGCAAACACCTGGATGATGGTGAAGACCGAGACCATCATGCTGCCGGCTGAAAAAATGCTCATGGCGACATCGGATAAGCCGACCGTGAACATGTGATGGAGCCAAACGGCGAAACCTACCACTCCAATGAGGACGGTTGCGGCGGCGATCCAGGAGTACCCAATGATGGGGCGCCGTGAAAATACCGGGATGATGAGGGAAATCATTCCCATTGCCGGTAGAAAGATCACGTAGACCCACGGATGCCCGAAATACCAGAAGATCTGCTGCCAAAGCAGAGTGCTGCCGCCAGCGGCAAGGTCGAAGAAATGCGTGCCCCAGTGGCGGTCGAGTTCGAGCATGATGCAGGCCGCAGTAAGCGCGGGCATGGAGAATACGATCACAAAAGAAATGGTGAGCGTGCTATAGGCAAAGAGAGGCATGCGGCTGATGGCCATGCCCGGAGCGCGCAAGCGAAGGATGGTGATAATGGAATTGATAGCCGCTCCGGTGGTGGAAATACCGAGAAAGAGCAGCGACAATGCATAAAAGTCCAACCCCATGCCAGGCGAATACGCGGTCAGCGTGTAGGGAATATAGGCGAACCATCCGGCGTGCGGCGACTGATGAAAAAACGGCGATATATAAAGAAGGACTCCGGAAAGCAAGAAGGTCCAGTAAGTAAACGCGTTGAGGCGCGGAAAGGCCATGTCCCGTGCGCCGATCATGAGCGGGATAAGGTAAACGGCAAAGCCTGTAAGGATGGGCGATGCGTACCAGAAAATCATGGTGACGCCGTGCATGGTAAATATCTGGTTGTATGTCTCGGCCGACAACAGGTGCATGTTGGCTTGCGCAAGTTGCAATCGAAGGAGGAGCGCCTCGACTCCGCCGATGACAAGGAAAGTCATCGCCGTTACCAGGTAACGGATGCCTAATTCCTTATGGTCAACAGTCGCAAACCATCCGCGGATGGTTTTTGGAGTCTCCCAAAGTTCCGTGAGTTCGCTTTCGATTGCTACATCGGCCATCCGCAACTCCAAATGTACGGCACCGTCAAATTCTCAGAACAGGGAACGTTCCAGGTAGGCGCAGGGGCTCCCGTTTGTTGGGATGTTCTGCTCTAAGAGACGGTTGCTCTCACGCGACCTCCCCTTTATGTTGCATTGCTAACCTGTGCTTGCGGTGCGGGCAGACAAGCAAAAACACGGCCGGGATGTCTGCGCGCTTGCAGGGCGAAAAACCCCTGGCTAAGCGATTTATTTCCTATTACGATCAGGTTGTCCTGCCTGGCGATGGAGGCGGAATGCCAACACGCCAAAGCCGTTTTAAGATTCAACCCCCGGCCGGCGATATGGGGAAACACGCGGGCCGCGTCCCCTGGATATCGAGAGGCATCGGCGCCTGATCGTCAATCATGCCGGGACGCGAATTCCGGAATGGCGTAACCTCCGCGGCCACGGCCGCCAGGGTCACTCGTTCCGCCAACGCCAGCAGCGCGCTCCAGTCATTTTCGCCGAGTTGGCGGTGCAGCCGCTCCTGGGCCCGCTCCCAGTTGGGAGCGGCCAGGCGCAGTAAGGCACTGCCTGTTTCCGTGAGCCGATACATTCGCCGGCGCCGTTCATCGACGTTCATTTGCACCCAGCCGGCTTTGCGCGCGGAAGCCAGCCTTCGGGATAAAGTCTCTTCCGAGGCGAAAAATTGGCGCGCCAACTCGCAATGCGCGATTTCTTCCGATTCTGCGATTGCTAAAAGGATGACGAATTGAGATATGCGCAGACCCGTTGGGGCGAGCACCAGGTCATACAGATGGTTGACGGCGCGGCTGGCTCGCCGCAGACTGGCGCAGGCACATTTCGAAACCGAGGACGCTGGCAACATTTGGCTCATTCCCGTATATAGACAGTCCATTGCCAATACTTTGAATTTACTATCTCTTGGGGGAAACGGGTAGAACTTGGTCCTGCGAACAAAGCGATTGTAGCAGAGGCCTACGAACAAATCCAAACTGCCCTGACCGTATAGGCCCATTACTGCGGCTGTGGTGCGGAGTTCTCTCCTTCCAATGCCTCAGGGAGTCGAAGAGTGCGCGCGGAGCGTTCGCTGTTCGCCAGGCGGCAAAGCATGTAGACTACCACCCAGACGACTGGCGGAACGACCAGGAAAAGGACGCGAAACAGAGTGCGAAGAGCAACAACGGAACCTGCCGTGGCCACACTGATTATATCGTTGCTGCCCGCGAATTGAAGCACGGTGAGGCCGGCGAATATAGAGCAACCAAGGGCGGTATTGAACGGATGCTGGGTGGGCATGCGGAGAATATTGTGCGAGCGGACTTGGCGGGTGAACGCTTCTTCAATGAATGGGTAGGCATAGAGCGCAACAATTAATAACCCTGGAAACAGCACCGCAGGGAAGAAGAGCTCCGGAACAAGATAGCGCCCGATATGCAGATTGACACCGGGAAAGAGACGCATTGCGCCTTCGATCCAACCCAGATACCAATCCGGCTGTGCTCCGGGCATAATGGCGGTGGGATTCGCGGGGCCATAAATCCAGACGGGATCGATCTGCACGAAGCCTCCGAGCGCCGCGACAATCGAAAGCAGCAACAGGAACAGCCCGAGAGACTTGAGGGTATAGACCGGCCAAAGGCGCGATCCGACAATGGACGTGTTGGTGCGGCCGGGGCCGGGATAGTTGGTGTGGTATTGACGCCAGATAATGGCCAGATGAACGGCAATGAGCACCGAAATGACGGCGGGAATGGCAAAGATATGCAGAGCGTAGAAGCGGGGAACGGTGGCCGCGGCCGGCACCGTGCCTCCCATCACGATGAAGGCGATCCAGGGGCCGATGACCGGGACGGACATGGCGATCGCATAGCCGATGCGCAGCCCGGCGTTGGAAAGAAGATCGTCGCACATGGAATATCCGAAGAAGCCGTTGGCGAGGGCCAGAACGAGCAGGGTCATGCCGACCGTCCAATTGATATCGCGCGGCCTGCGATATGCGGCAGTAAAGAAGATGCGCGCCTGATGCACCACGATTGCGGCAATGAAAATATTCGCGGCCCAGTGGTGCATCTGGCGCATGAGCAGGCCCCCAGGCACGTCGAAACTGATGTGCAGGATGGAGCGATAGGCAGCCGACATCGTGACGCCGTCGAGCGGTCGATAGGAACCGTGATAGACGATCTGCGCGGAGCTGCCGGTGTAGAACAGCGCCAGAAAGAAGCCGGTGCCGACCAGGATCGCGAACGAGTAGAGAGCGATTTCCCCGAGCATGAACGACCAGTGGTCGGGGAAGACATGCCTGAGGGCTTCACGCACGAATTTTGCAAAGCGCAGCCGCGTATCCAGCGCCCGGGCGGGGGATTCAATCATGGCAGCCCCCAGAAACCAGGCCCCGGAGGCTCAGTGAATCCGCCGCCCGCGCGCAGGAATCCCTGGCTGTCGGCATAGAGAGGCAATTGCGGAAGCGGCCTCGCCGCTGGTCCGCCGGTTGGCTGGGCGCCGTCGAGTACATCGAACGTGGATTGGTGGCAGGGACACATGAGCAGGTGCGTGGTCGCCTCGTACATGCCCACCGTGCATCCAGCGTGGGTGCAGACGCGCGAATAGGCCAGGTTGCCACTGGGCGCCCATTTGGCGCGTTTTTGCGGTAACCGCAGCAGATCCTGGCGTACGCGAATCAGCACGGTCTGCGATCGCTCCTCGCCGATGCTATCTTCAGGGAAAACGATGGTTGTGCTTCCGGGCTGAAGCGTATTCACGGAAACAGGCTCGCCGTCGCCGGTGACCAGGCGCTGGCCCCGTTTCCAGATGGTCGAATACAAGGAGGAACTGGGAGCGAGGGAAAAAGAGCGGAGCATAGAGATGAACATCGCGGCCACGGTGCCCAGGCCAGCCACGGAGGCCCATATCAACAGGCCTCGCCGGCGGACCTCTCTTTCGCCGCCGCAAAAAGCGTCAAGGGCGGGTTTAAGATCCGGCGTAGGCGCCACTAAAGGTTCGCGCGGTTCCGTCACTTCCCTTTGCGTGGAAAGCAGGTGGGACCAGACAATCAGCGCGAAACCGAAGCCGCCGAAGAAAAGCGCCAGAGCGCCTCCGAGGAGCACATTATCCCCGCCGGTCCAGTAAAGGACGAGGAATCCAATTCCGCCGGCAAATGCCGCCGCCAGCAAAATCGCTACGAGGAAGGTTCCAAATGGCACATGCCGGGGAGGATGGCCGCCTGGGCTTGCGAGCAGCTTCGGAGTGGAAGAGAATCCGGCAATTTCCGGAGCAGCGCCGGTATCCCGATGGGAAACGCGGGGAAGAGGATCAGGCGCGGGGCCGGCGCAATCGGCTGGCGCAGATGCACCGTCGTAGTCAGGCTCCTTGGCGAGCCGGAGTGCAACAAATCCGAACAAGAGCAGCTTCACAAACGAGCGTCCAAACCATCGGACCCCGCGCGAACCAGGCGGCTTGCCGGGATTTGAGGTCGAGTCCTTCTGCTCCTCGTCGTTGCTCATCCTTTGCCCCCCCTTTCAATCCAGAATGTTAGAAGCACCAGCAGAAGCAGACCCACCCACGCGGCGAATCCTTCCGCTACGGGGCCATACCAGTTCAAAGGATTGCCGCCGGGGCTTACCGGATGCTGGACGTACCTGACGTAATCCACGATGGACGATACTTGCTCGTCGCTGATGGTAGCTGCAGAAAAGGCCGGCATCGGGCCGGGTCCCCAACGTATGGCGCCAGCCACGATCGCAGCCGATTTGTCCGTTAGCGCCGGCGCATTCATGCCCACAAACGCAAGGGCGCCGCCGCGAACCGCGGTGCGATGACACGCCGCGCAATATTGACGAAAGAGCTTGCCCCCCTTGCCGATGTCAGCTTCTTTTAAGTTGAGCGGAATGACGGCCAGATCCTGGGTGACATAATCGGCGACCGCATGAATTTGTGGCACAGATAGCGTGTAGACGAAGCTTGGCATGTGTTCCGGCCCAAGTTCCACCGCAGCTATCACGTTGCCGCGATTATGCTCAGCCTGCAAGCATGGTCCGGCGACACTCACAACAGCGCTGATGCCCTGGCCTCGATCTCCGTGGCATTTGGAGCAACTTTGCTCGAAGATTGCCTTTCCGGGAGGGACTGACGGAATTAGCGCCTGTTGACTGAATGCGACAGTTGCAATGAACAAAAACGGGAAGATGAGACACAACCCCGCGCCCACGCGCCGTGAGAGTCGGCCAAGTGCTCTCTTTGGCTTCACGGGTGATTCGATGCACACGCGCACTTCGATGGATGTTTAGTTCAGATGAGAAATAGCTACTTGCTATTGCAACAGCCGTGGAAGACACCTGATCCGCGCAAATGTGCAATCCCAACGTAAGCGAGTGGTATTCTCGATCTGCAGTGTGCTGCAATTGGAGTTGGCAGCACGGCCGGAGCTGAAAGACGGTCTGAGCTCAACCTTCGCTATTTCCAATTGAGCATACGAGACGCTGACATGCGCATCCTAATTCGGCAATTTAGCCTGATTCTTTTCGTCGGACTCTTGTCTGGATGTACAGGCGGTAAAGCTCTTAGCAGTTATCAGGTAGCCACGGGCGGCAACGCTGCCCGCGGTGAGCAGGTAATCGTTCAATATAGGTGCGGATCGTGTCACACCATACCCGGGATTCACAATGCCAATGGAGTCTTTGGTCCGCCGCTGAATAAGTTGGCGCGGCGAAGCATTCTTGCCGGCGATTTTCCCAACGAACCGGATATTCTTGTGCACTGGGTGGAGTCGCCGACAACGATGAAGCCCGCCACCGCGATGCCGGATCTGGGCTTGTCAGAGCAACAGGCCCGCGACGCCGCCGCGTATCTGGAAACTCTGCGCTGAGCAGCGCCGGGGCTCGTCAAGTCAGGAGCGGATCTGAGCAGCAGACGAGTGCAGGCCGCTACGACGGTTGCGGTTATACTTCCGTTTCCGGGTCTCGTGCAGCACAAAGAATAATGCGGCCAGCGGTACAGGCAGAATATCCCACGCCAGATCCCGGGTTCCGGTCGCCCTGATACGCACCTCGCCGGAGCATTCTCCCACCTCCTGGCCCCGCTGAACCACGACTTTAACGTGCCATAGCCCGTGCGCGGGAAGCGAAAAGTTCGCGGCCTGCAGCCATTTGCTGGTTGCCGCTGCGTGCGAGGCATGGAGCACCAGCTGCCTGCCATGGCCGTCGGCGGGAGTGAGAATGAAATCGACATGCGCGTCCTCGATCAGGCCCGGCGTGCCTGCACGTTCCACGGCAACACTGAAATCCGCGCGGCCCCTGGTGAGGGGGTCCGGAGTGGTAAAGAGCGTGACAATGAAGGGCCCGGCATGCTCGCGGAAGCGAAGACGGCCCCCATCGGCAAAGGCCGCGTCGACGCACCCGAAGACGGCAAGGACGACCAGCAGGTTGCCCGCCTTCGATCCTGCTCTGAATCCTTTTCTCATCACATGCCCATTCCGCGCATGTACATTGGCTGGGTGAAGATCCAGACAGCGACAGCGTACATCGCGGTGCTGCTGACAGCCCATAGCACCGACATCGACCAGACGCGGCGGCTCGAGTTCACCATCTGCCGTATTACCTTACGTCCCGCATACCAGGAGACAAACAAGCCCAGGTTCACGATCCAGACCTGAAGGTCGAAGAGGTTCAGTCCGTTTGCGCCGAGGAGCGGCGTGAACATCGACGATGAGGATGCAGCCATCAATTTGTGCGGCATGGACGCGGCGTGCAGCGCGGCCGCAGGATGTGCCGTCGAAAACTGCGCGGATATATGTTCGAGAAGCGCCGGGATGGACGGCAACGAACTGGCAAGGTGAAATGCCAGGTGACCCAGCCAGATGGAAAGGCCCAGTGGAAGCAGCGCGATGGAAAACCGGCAGAAAACGGTGCGAAGGGTTTGGTGCGCGGCAAGCGACTGCATCAGCTTGGCCGCTCCAACGTACAGCAGCAACAAGACCGCTGAGAACAGGCCGGTTGCCAGCAGCGACAGCAGTGGACCCGCGGCCCACGGATGCTGTTGCCGGAAGCCGGAGAAGAAGCGGGCGACAGGCGCGATCATGACCGCGGCATTGGCGATGGAGGAAAACACCACGACCAGGATGAGCACGGCGAGATCGGGGCGGGCGGAGGTTCGCCCCAGCGACGAGCGAACCGGGTCTCGCGTGAGGTCGCGGAGTGGAGACTGAAGCGTGATCGAAACGTTGTCCTGCGGACAGGCCTTGACGCAGTCCATGCAGAGGGTGCAATCGAGATTGCCGGCTTTGTTGGGCAAATACAACTTGAGCTCGCAGCCGCGCTGGGTGGCGTTGCCGCGAACGCAGTCGTGCGTGGAGCAACTGGAGCAGACATGCTGGCTACGCACGCCCAGTTCGAACGGAGCGAACAGGGAAGCGATGAAGTTAAACTGTCCGACGGGGCAAATGTATTTGCAGAAGCTGGCGCCGCGAAAGACAGAATTGATGATGGTGGCGGAGGCGACGTAGGAAATGAGCAGCAAGGCGGTGGCGCGCGGCGAGTTCCAGAGCGCGAACTGTTCGTAGGCCCAGAAAAACAGCAGCATCAGGACCGCCGCCGGCCACTTGGTCGACAACCGTTCCGGCCAGATCAATTGGGGGATTCTAAAGCGGCGCGCCAGCTCCCGCGGCACGGTAAACGGACAGGCCATGCAGAAGATGTTCGCGACAAACAGGAGCAGAATGAGACTGAGCGGCCGGAGGATGTTCCAGAGCAGCGACCCGGCAGAGTTCAGCGGCCCGACCTGTACGCCATAGAGGCCGTCGAAGATGACTGCGGAAATGGCGGCGAAGCTGAAAAACTGCAATGTGCGGCGTCCGTAGCGGGACCGCAGCGTGGGCCCGGCGAGCGGCGCGCGAAGCAAATCGAAGAGGGGTGTTGCGGCGCGAACGCCGGCTGCCGGCCGGCCCGCCATATTTCGTGCGGCGGTCCGCGCCGTCTGCGGCTGGTCCGATAAAAGTTGCAGCAAGATTGGAACCAGAACGGCAATAGACACCACCAGGCCGACAAGGATCATTTCGCCGCCGGCCAGCGCCTGATCGGTTAACGCGCTGATCCCGAACAGGCGAGGAACGTGCGCATAGGTCGGATAGATCACCTGCCCGTCCAGGGCGATGACAAGGCCCACGAAGAACAGCACCATTTTGGCGGAGGCAAAGTACGGAATGATCAGCCAGCGCGAGGAGCGGATCTTGTTGGGCCACGGCCGGACTACGTACCACCAGAACGCCACGGCGGTAAAGAAGAAACAGGCGTGTTCGATCTGGTGCCAGAAGTTGGAGCGCAAACCAAGTTCATACGCGGCGGGCAGATGCCAGAGGACCACCGCCAGGTCCATCGCGACCCATCCGAAGACGGGGTTGGTGAAAAGCCTTTGCAACCAATGCAGGGCGCGTGAATTCATCCAGGGCGCAAGCTCGTCGCGCACAAAGCTGCGCGGCAAGCCTCGCAACATCGGGACCATGGGATTCCCGAGCAGGAGCAGCGGTGGCGCTATGGACATGAGCAGCAGATGCTGCGTCATGTGCGCCACGAGCAGGAATGGATCGAGCGCGTCGAGCGGGGAAGCGAGCGCGAGCCAGAGGGACAGCAATCCGGCGAAAAAGCAGAGAGCGCGCCATGAAGGCAGCTCCCGAGGCCGGGTGACGCGAGCCAGGCGCCATCCCCGAAGATAAAGGATGCCGGCGATCAGCGAGCCCAGCGTGGGCCAGAAGGGTAGGATCCACGATTGCGCTATGGCTTCAGGAAGGGAATGGGGCATCTCATCGTATCCGGAGGGCTTCGCCGACGCTTCATGTCCCGCGAAAACCCAGGCCGATTGTCCCCTGCATTTACCACCCAGGAACTTATAGTTAGATGCGCGGCCGCGAGAGTAAGTTGCCAGGCGGATAGGGGCTTTTCGTGGTGTCCACGTTCTTTTGCAGCTTTGATCTTCTTTGTTACTCGGGAAGGCTGTAAGTTATTGATTCTACGGTGGCCAGGGAGGGGATTGAACCGCCGACGCAGGCCTCTACAAGGCCGTCTTCCAATTACGCTAAGCGGTTCAGAGTTGATGGTTCGGTCACTCGCCGCTGTCAGTCCAGATCGGATCTCCGAACGCTTACCTGCTTAGGGTCTATCGCCACCCGGCTATCAGACACATCCATCGCCTCACATATTCTGTCGAACGCCTGCTGAACTAGTGCGTTCGAAAGTTCATGTCGTCTTTATTGAACTTCGGATGCCCTGGATATTGACCATCCAATGCATGCTCGATCGGATTGTCTAGCGCTGATGAGGCGGAGGCGCTCGGTGACCTTCTGCGGGCCTGGGGGCAGATCGAATTGAGCGTGGAAGGTGACCTGACCGTTCATGAGAGGCTGATGATTTTTATCAGCGAGGTAAAGGAGGTCCTCGATTTTGCCGTCGTCGATGGTGACGCTGAGACGGATGTCGCGGCCCTGGACGTTGGGCGTGCGGATGACCTGACCTCTGGCGAGAATGTGGGTGTGGTTGAGCCAGGCATCGACAGGCTGCAGCCAGGTATCGCCGCTGGGACATGGGTAGCTCGTTTCTATGCTTTTCCAAATACGATGCCGCGCCGTTCTTGGCCCAACAGAGTCATCCCCGCGGCTATGCACAGGACCACCGCCGTTGTTGTTGCCATGGCAAATCCGTAGGAGCGGCCTTTGGGCAGCGCCGCTTCCAGGTAAACCACAACGCTCGCAAGCAGCACGCCCACCTGATTGCCCAGACCGGGAGCAGTGCCGCGCACGGTGTCGGGGCTGAGCTCGGCGACGTGCGCCGGAACCACGCCCCACGCGCCCTGCACGCAAAACTGGATCAGTACAGCTCCGACTACCAACAGCGTGAGCGAGTGCGCAAAGGCCCACAGCGGGATGACCACAAAGGCGCCTGCCAGGGCCAGGACGATGGTGCGGCGGCGACCAAGCCTGTCGGAAAGCCGGCCCATCCACAAGCCGCCGAGAATCGCGCCCACCATCGAAATCGCAGTCACGGCCGCTCTCTCCCGGTCCGGAAATCCCCATTCCTTTTGAAGGAAAGTGGGATACAGATCCTGGGTGCCGTGAGAGCACATGTGCATGGTCATCATGAACAGCGTGAAGTAGACGCATAGCTTCCATTGCGAGCGCAGTGTCCGGCCCAGTCCGGCGAAGCTGGAAACGCGATTCTCGAGCCAGGCCTGGGACTCCGGCACGCGCAGCGCCACCAGCAGCGCGGCGGCCAGCGCCGGCACGCTGCCCAAATAAAACAGCGGCCGCCATCCGTAAGCCGGCGCAATCAGGAAGTACGCGCCCGAGGCCAGAAGAAAGCCGATGGCGTAGCCTTGCTGCAACAGGCCGCTGAGCACGCCGCGATAACGCGCGGGGACCTCCTCCATAGCCAGCGAAACGCCCACCCCCCACTGCCCGCCCATGACCACGCCGAAGCAGGCGCGGATGAGCAGGAACTGTTCGAAGTTGCGCGCCAAACCAGTCGCCAGCTCCACCACCGCGAAGAGGCAGAGATTGACGATCATGGGTAGCCGGCGTCCGAATCGGTCGGCAACGCCGCCAAAGACAAAGGCGCCGACGGCCCGGAAGGCCAGCGTAGCGGTGAGCGCCAGAGTCATATGTTCCACATCCTGCCCGAACTCGTGCCCGACAGCCGTAAGGGTCAGCACGACCAGAAAGAAATCGAAAGCATCAAGGGTCCAGCCGGACAGGCCCGCCAGAAAGGCCGAGAACCAGTGTCCCTGGCCCGAAGGCAGGAGCGCCTCGCTGCAGGTTCCGCGCGCGGCCGAAGAAACGGTGTGAATCTGGCTCCGGGCCGGGAATCCAGCCTGGGGAAAGTCGGATGAAATAGGCAATGAAATGACCCTCGCCGCCGGAGGCGGTTAACACTCAATGGAGTGGAGCGTCGTTGAATCTAGTGTAGTGTCCACTATATAACTGGACAACCGGATTGTTTGGTTTTTCGAGTGCGCGGCAGAGTGCATCCCGGCTGGATCTGCTCCAGTGTCTGTCGGCAGCGAGACAGCTTTTCCACGATGGAC
>JBOGLX010000108.1:0-11879 GCA_050745765.1 Occallatibacter sp.
GTGCTGGACAGCCAGCTCGTGGAACTGCTTAGCGAGCGGGCGCGCGCCGCGTTGACAATCGGCCACCTGAAGGCGTCCACGTCACTGCCGGTCTACGAGCCGAATCGCGAGAAAGTGATCTACCGGAACATCTGCGCGGCCAACAAGGGACCGTTGCCCGACAGCGAGCTTACGCATATCTACGAACGCATCATCGACGTGATGCGGGCCATCCAGAGGGACGAGTTGGCATCCGAAAGAAACGCCCAGGCGGCCCAGTCGGGACAGCCGGGCCACGCCGCCGGCGCACCACTACCCCAGCGACAAAATCCCGTCGCCGGGGACCCCAGGTACGCGCCAGAGACAGGGAAGAAGCAATGATTGTCGCCATGCAGGAGAGAGCCACCGAGGAACAGATCGATGCGGTGATCGACGCCATGACGGAAGCGGGCGTGGACGTACACCGAACCACGGGAACCATGCAAACCATCTTGGCCGGGGTGGGACCCACAGCCGGCCTCGACCTCACCAAGTTCGAAGTGCTGCCCGGCGTGCTGCACGTGCATCGCATCAGCTCGCCTTACAAGCTGGCCGGCCGCGCGTTTCGGCCTGAAGGCACCGTCGTCGAGTTCGCGAACGGAGCCCCGAACCGTGTCCCGAACCGTGTCCCGAATCCTGTCCAGAATCCTGTAAGGATCGGCGGGACAGAGGTGCAGGTCATCGCGGGGCCGTGCGCCATCGAGGACCGCGAGCAGATTTTTGCGATTGCCAAGTGCGTCCAGGGCTCGGGGGCGAAGTTTCTGCGCGGAGGCGCGTTCAAGCCGCGCAGCTCGCCCTACTCGTTTCAGGGGCTGGGGATTCCGGGGCTTGAGCTGATGCGCGAGGCAGCGGATGCGCATGGACTCTTGACCGTGAGCGAAGTGATGGAGATCGCGCAGATCGAGCCTATGCTGCCCTTTGTGGACTGCTTCCAGGTCGGCGCGCGCAACATGCAGAACTTCAACCTGCTGCGCGAGCTGGGCCAGGCGCGCAAGCCGGTATTGCTAAAGCGCGGCATCGCGGCCACCATTGAGGAGCTGCTCTTGTCGAGCGAGTACATTATGTCGGGCGGCAACTACAACGTGATTTTGTGCGAGCGCGGCATTCGGACTTATGAAACTTCGACGCGCAACACGATGGACATTGCGGCGATTCCGGTGCTCAAAAAGCTGTCGCATCTGCCCGTCGTCGCCGACCCCTCGCATGGGACCGGGCGGCGCGACATGGTGCCGCCGATGGCGAAGGCCGCCGTGGCCGCGGGCGCGGACGCGCTGCTGATGGAGATTCATCCCAACGCCGACAAGGCGGCTTCGGACGCGGCGCAGACGCTCTACCTCGAGCAATTCGAAATTTTGATGAACGAATTGCGGGCGATTGCGGCTGCGGTGGGAAGGACGTTGTAAGCTAACGAAGCCATGATCGAGCGCATCGCCATCCTGGGCACGGGCCTGCTGGGCACATCGGTGGGACTGGCGCTACGTGCAGCGGGGTTCAAGGGGCAGATCGTTGGCTGGAATCGGGGCGCCCATCAGGCGCAACTTGCGCTGCAGATGGGCGCCATCGATTCCGTTGAATCGAACGCGGTAGGAGCCGCGCATGCGAGCCAGGTCATTGTGCTGGCCGTGCCCATCTTCGCCACGCTCGATTTTATGGAGCAATTGGCCAGTGTTCTCGGACCGGAGCACTTGGTCACGGATGTGGGCAGCACCAAGCGACTTATTGCCGAGTCCGCCGCGCGCCTTTACAACACGCCGGAGCGGGCGGCATTTTTGCCCGGCCACCCCATGGCCGGCAAGGAGCGCGGCGGCGCGGCGCTGGCCGACGCCGATCTTTTTCGCGGCGCTGTGTGGCTGTTTACCGACGATCCCGAGGCGCGGCGCTCACCGCACTCGGCCGCGCTGGTCGAGGGCTGGCGGGAATGGGTCGCGGCCATGGGCGCGCGCATTCTCGATCTCGACCCCGTCCGCCACGACGAGCTGGTGGCGTGGGTCAGCCACCTGCCGCAGTTCGCGGCAACGGCCTTGAGCGCGCTGCTCGAGGACGAGGTGGGCGACGCGCCGGAGCTCAAGGACGTGGGCGGACGCGCGCTGCGCGAGATGACGCGGCTCGGCGCAAGCCCGTTTTCCATGTGGCGCGACATTGCCCACACCAACACCGAGGCCATCGAGCGGGCGTTGCTGGCGCTCGAACAGCGGCTGGCGCACCTGCGTGAGAACCTGCGCACGCCTGGGCTGCGCAGCGAGTTTGAGCGGGCCAACAAATTCCGACATGAGTAATTTGTCATCTTGCTAATTTTTCGTTTATAGACGATTATAGGGCGTGTACGAAATCGTTCGCTATCTCGCACCAGACGGCAAAATCGTGGTTTCCGATTGGCTGGAGAAGCTCCGCGATACAAGGGCCAGGGTTGCCATCGACCGCGCCTGCAACTGCTGGAGCGACTGGCAAAGAAAGGCCAAAAGATGATCCCGAGAGACATTCCGAACGACGACGCCATGGCCGAGATCTTCGCCAAGGACCCGGAATACGCGACGGCCTTGCTCAACGACATCCTCGCTGACGGCGAGCAGGCCGAGCTGCTGATCGTTCTGCGCCAGTTGGCCAAAGCTTTTGGCGGCGTGCAGATGGTGGCGGAAAAGGCTCATCTCAACCCCACGCAGCTCTATCGCACGTTGTCGAGCGAGGGCAATCCGGAGCTCAAGAGCCTGACGGCTATCCTGAAAGCCATGGGCCTGCGCCTTGCGGTCGAGCGGGTGCGCGCGGCGTGAGCGCAGAATCTGCGCGCGGTCTATTCGCTCACCAGCCCGATCGACTGCATCAGCTTGAGCGCGTTGCTGGTCTGCACAACGCCCGGCTTCAGCTTGTAATCGAAGACCAGCTTGCCTTCTTCCAGTCGATCCTCGAAGTGATAGTTGCGCGCGGCGCCGTTCATAGTGTCGGGAATCTGCGCCAGCGCCAGATCGTGCGTGGTCACCATGCCCATGGCGCCGTGCTCGACAAGGGCTCGGACGATGAACTCGGTTCCGGCGAGCCGGTCGCGCGAATTGGTTCCCGAGAGCAGCTCGTCGAGCAGAAACAGCACCGCGATGGGCCCGCGCGCCAGGTCCGAGATCAGCTTCAGCCGCTTTATCTCGGCGTAGAAACGCGAGACGCCGCCCTGCAGCGAGTCGAGGACGCAGATCGAAGCACCGACGGCGAGCGGCGACATGCGCAGCCGCGCGGCCCGCACCGGCGCGCCGCATTGCGCCAGTACCGCATTGACGCCGATGGCGCGCACCAGTGTGCTTTTGCCGGCCATGTTGGGGCCGCTGAGGATGATCAGTTGCAGCCCGCTGCCCAGGGCAAAGTCGTTGCGCACAGCCTTGCCGGCGGGCATGAGCGGATGTCCGAGGCTTTCGGCCTCGAAGCAAGGCGCGTCGGATTCGAGCTGGGGCCACGAATTGTCAGGGTTCTCGAACGCGTAGCCGGAGAGCGCGGCCAGGGCTTCCAATTCGCCAACGGCGTTGAGCCAGCCACGGATCGATGGGCCAAAGCGCTTGCGCCAGCTCTCGGCCAGCAGCGTGAACTGCGACGTCCAGAAGATGAACGGGTCGATGACGGCCACCATCAGATTGTGGGCCGATTCGAGACTCTGCGCGATGCGGTCGAGCCGTCTTACAGCCGCCGATGGTGCGATTTTCTCGGCGTGAAGCGCCGATTGTAGTGTCTTCAGCCGCGGCGCACTGAACGGCTCGCCCTCCAAGATGGTAAGAATCTGGGCGAGCAGGTCGAGGTCTTCGGCGGCTTCTTCGATGGCGTGGGCGGACGCTTTCAGCCTGCGCCTGAAATAACCGCTGGCAGCATAGTTGATGACGGAGATGGCGAAAATCGCTTCAATCCCTTCGTAGAAGACCGTGTACGAACCGTAAGCGGACGCGATGTACAGGCCGTAGAGGCCGTAAACGGCGATGGCCATCCAGGCGACGGCGAGCACGGCGAATGGCAGCGCGAGCCATGGCGAAGCGAAGCGGGTTTCGCGTTCCGCCCATGCGGTGAGCGCGTCGGGGCGCAGTCCGAGGCGAACGCGTTGGCCGGCCGTGAAGAGCCGTTCGCGAAGCTGGACGCGCGGCGCAAGTTCGCGCAACGCAGCCTGGCGCGCCGCGACTTCATCCGGCGGCGCGGGCGTGAGCAGCCAATGCGCCAGCGTCTCTTCGCCGGCACGTGTGCGCACGGTCGAGAGCAGTTCGAAGAGCGAGCCTTGGCCGAAGATGTCGAGGTCGCGGGCGTAAGGATGGGCGGGGTCGAGGAAGCGTTCGCCGCCTTCGCCGGCGCCGGCCCAGCGGTCCTCGAGCCGCGCCAGCCCGCGCTCATAAAACGCGACGATGGATTTGAGCGTGCCAATTGACCCGAGCACGCGGTCGTGGGCCACGGCCAGCGCGGCAAAAACGGCTGCCGCGGCCACCAGCGTCCACACCCCGTGCAGCAGGTGCACGTAGCGGATAAGCAGCAACGCGCCGGCGAGGGCATCGGCGATCTTTGCGTAGCCCAGCCCGCGGTCCCACCGTACAAGACGCGCAATCCGGGCTTGTGCCTGCGCGCGCAGGCGTGTATAAGCCTCGCGCGGCGGTTCGGCTTGCGCAGCTTTCTGGGATTCATCCATCGTCGTTGTTCAGAATACGCGAGAGGCGGAGCGCGGAGGTATTGGCGCGCCGCCGGCCCGCTAAGCGCTCGGCCAGTCTGCCGATGTCCAATTGCCGCAGCCTCCTTGAAAAAGATCGCATTACGATCTAAAATAGATCGTGATACGATCTAATTGCGTCGATCTTTCGCGGCCTTCCGGGAGTTGTGACCATGAAACCGCTAAGGAACAGGGAAATTATTCGCGATCTGGCCTGGTTTCGCTATAAGCTGCGCTGCTTCCTGCGCTTCAGCGAGGAGGCCGCGCGCGCGTGCGGGGTTACCCCGCAGCAGCACCAGTTGATGCTCGGCATCGCCGGATTTGCCGAAAACGGTGCTGCGACCATCTCCGATCTTGCGGAGTTTCTTCAGGAGCGTCCCAATTCGGTAGTGGGCCTGGTGGAGCGAGCGGAGCTAAGCGGATTGGTGCGCAGCAGGAAAGACGGCACGGACCGCAGGGTAGTGCTTGTTTCTCTCACCAGCCGCGGAGAAGCGATCCTCTCCCAGCTTTCCGGAATGCATCATGAACAGGCCAGACGGCTGCGGGATCTTCTGGATACTCCCGCGGTGAGGAAGCTGGCGCCCGGGATACTCAAGCAAGCGGCCCATGCAGGAGTTTCTTCCGACTGAAGACGCCGGCACGGGGGCCGATACCAGGGCAAAGGAAGCATTTCGCTGCGATGACGCAAACACCCTCAACCCGCACCAACCGGCGGAGCTGGCTCTTACAGCACCCGTTTCTGCGCAAGTATCTGCCCCTGGTGCATGAAGATCTAGCCGCGGTCTACTCGCGCGATCTGCAGAAGTGGCTAATCGTCGCGCCGATCGTCGGCGTGACGACCGGCCTGGCGGTCACCGGGATCACGGTCATCATTCTTCGCGAGCTGTGGCCGGCCGTTCTGGGGTATTACCTGCGCCATCACTGGGCCATCGTTCCTGGGCTGGTTCTGGGCTTCGCGGCGACGGGGATTATTATGCAGTGCTTCACCCCGGATCCCGACGAGCACTCTACCGAAGAAGTCATTCGTTCCTACCATGAGCATCAGGGCGACATCGATATGCGCTCCTTCGTGCCCAAGCTGCTTGCCGCCATTACCACGGTGGGCTTTGGCGGAAGCGCCGCGCTGGAGGGGCCGAGCATCTACGGCGGAGGCGCCATCGGCTCCTGGCTGTGGACCAAGCTTCGGGGGCTGCGGCTTGACGGCCGCGACCGGCGCATCCTGCTGATCTGCGGGGCCGCGGCGGGCATGTCCGCCGTGTTCCGCGCACCGCTGACGGGCATTGTGTTTGCACTGGAGATGCCTTATCGCGACGATCTTGCCCATGAAGCCTTGGTGCCGTCTCTCATTGCGTCGGTGGTCTCCTTCGTGACCCTCAGCTCTTTTGTCGGAGCGCGGCCCCTGTTCGACTTCGTGGGCGCCACTTCATTCAGCCGCCACGATCTCTACTGGTGCGCCCTGCTTGGCCTGCTCATCGGCTTGATCGCCATGGCGTTTGTGGTCACCTTCCGGCGAGCGCGCACCTTCTTTATCCGATGGTCTGCGCCTCACTGGGTGAAACTGGCCGTGGGAGGCTTGCTGACGGGCCTCTGCGGAGTTCTGTTCCTGCATCTCTATCCTGGTCGGCTGACGCCGCTGGGCCCCAATTACGAGGCTGTAGGAACGATTTTGGGCGGGGGCCACAGCACGCTCCAACTGCTTACTTTCAGCGGACTCAAACTGGCGGCCACTATTTTCACCCTGGCCGCGGGCGGCGTGAGCGCCATGTTCGTGCCCCTGTTTCTTACCGGAGGCGCACTGGGCACGGCTTTTGCCCAATCCGTTGTCCACAGCTCCAATTTCGGCCTTTACGCCGCGGTGGGCATGGCTTCATTCATATCCGCCGGATACAAGACGCCTCTCGCCGCAGCGGTCTTTGTGGCGGAGGCGACGGGAGCGCACGCCTTCATCGTTCCCGCGCTGATCGGGGCGGCCGTGGCCTACGCCATTTCCGGGGACGCCTCGGCATCCGCAGACCAGCGGCTGCACGAAGGCGTGAAATTGCAAGAGCTGGTGGAGACTCCGGTCCGCGAAGTGATGCAAGAACAATTGGTAGCGGCGCAGGCGTCTCTGACCGTGCATGAGTTTGTGGGTATGCTCTCGCCGCATGCGCACCATGAGGCCTTTCCGGTTTTTGAAGGCAGCAAGCTGCTGGGGGCGGTCACACTCTGGTCCCTGGTCCATACCCCTCCCGACAAATGGAATGTCACCACCATCGGGAGCCTCGTCGACGCCCACATCGGGAAGATCTCGCCCGATTGCGACGTCACCGAGGCCCTCCGTTTGCTTTTGGGCGAACATAAGCAGCCGATGCTGCTTATCGTCTCCGGAGAAGGGAAGATGCTAGGCATCGTGACCAAAACCGACATCCTGCACGCGCTGCGGATTCGGCGGGAAGGGAGCGCAGAGTCAGGGTACGGAGGGGAGCGGAGTGACGGGCAGGTCGCCGCGTTGGTTTCATCGGGGCGCGACTTCGGTGTGCGATAAGCATCGCTCGCATCTCTGTGAGGCAGGGTCTGACGAGTCAAGCGATTCACGTTTGAGGCCAGTAGCGGATTGAAAATGCGACGGCCGCTGAGCTTGCCGCAGGAACTAGAGCGGTTCCGCAGTACTTGGTAGCGATTTCTGGCAGTAGCACAAGGTGGGTTTGACTTCCACCCCAGCAAGCAAAGGCCGCTTGCCGAGGACCCCGGAAAGGAAAAACCCACTTAGCTCCTGCCGCTTCGGGATACAGCAACTGTGGAACCGTTCGAGAAGGAGCATCGAGGAGGTATAAGATGGCTGAATTCCCCATCCCGGAGATGGCCGCCACTCCTGAGTCGCAGACGGTCAAGAAGGGTCAGTTCGGCGTCGCCCTCGAACCGGAGGTCATCCGCATATGCGGGTATGCGCTGCTGGTCGGGCTGGCCGGCGGCCTCGTGGCTCAGGGCTTGCTTGAACTGATCTATTTCTTTACGAACTTGTGTTTCTACGGCAAACTGTCGTTTGCCATCACCTATCCCACTTCCAATCACCTGGGCCTCTGGGTCATCGCCATTCCACCCATCGGCGGGCTGCTGGTGGGCCTCATGATCTATTTCTGGGAGCCCACGTTGAAGGGCCACGGCATTCCAGAAGCCATGGACGCCGTTCTCTTCGGTCACAGCCGCATGAGAATTCGAGTGGCGATCCTCAAGCCTCTGGCGACCGCGTTCGCCATCGGAACGGGCGGGCCGTTTGGAGCAGAAGGCCCTATCATTCAGACCGGCGCAGCTATCGGATCGCTCTTTGGCCAGTCGGTGGGCCTCACGCCATACTACCGTCGCGTGCTGCTCGCTTCGGGAGCCGCCGCGGGCATGGCGGCCACGTTTACCGCGCCCCTGGCGGGAATCCTGGTGGCCGTCGAGCTTCTGCTCTTCGAGCTTCGCGCCCGATCTTTCATTCCCGTGGCGCTCGCCTCGGCAGTGGCAACTGGCGTTCGGATTTATTTCGTGGGCTGGAAGCCGTTGTTTCCCACGCCGGCATACAAACTGACGGGCATGAACGAACTGTGGCTGTTTGCGGTGCTGGGCATCCTTATGGGTCTGGTCGGGGTAGCCATGATTCGCGTGCTTTCCTGGCTGGAGGATTTCTTTGACGATCTTCCCATCAAACGCGCGCTTATCTGGTCCCCCGCCATCGGCGCGCTGATTCTCGGCGTCATCGGGTACTTCTATCCGCAGGTCTTCGGCACCAGCTACGACACGATCCGCGACATGTTGAACGATCGGCTAACCGCCGGAAACCTGGTGGGAATCTCAGTAGCAAAGTTCTGGGCGCTGGTAATTTCTCTCGGTTCAGGAACGACTGGAGGCGTCTTTGCGCCGTCCCTGGTAGTCGGCGGAGGACTCGGCGCAGTGTTCGCCATGGGCTGCCAGCACATTTTCCCGCATCTTGTGAGCAACCCGGCTTTCTATGCGCTGGCCGCCATGGCAGCGGTATTTGGAGGCATTGCCAGAGCTCCGTTCACCAGCATCGTATTCCTCTTCGAGCTCAGCCATGATCCCAATGCGCTCTTGCCTCTGATCGTTTGCGTCATGATTGCCGACGGATTCGTGCGCCTCTGCAGCCGGGACTCGATTATGACCGTCAAGCTCGTCAAGCGCGGCCTGATCGTACTGCAGGATTATTCCGTGCCGGTGGTGATGCGCGCGCGCATCGATCAGGTCATGCACAAGCAATTCAGTGTGGTTCACGCCGAAGATGAACTGCGCACTGTGCTCCAGAACTTCGTGCCGGGAGATCATACCTTGATTCCGGTGATCGATAAGACAGACGCGCTGGTAGGGATTGTGGAGCCGCATGACCTGCTGCGCGCCGAGCCGCCGGATCATCATTTCCGGATGCGGGAGCTTGCCCGGAAGGACTTCGTTCTTGCTTATCCAAACGAGTCCGTGGATCGGGTCCAACGAGACATGATGCTCAGAAACACCGAAAACGTCGTCGTTGTCGAGCCGAATAACGCGCGCAAACCCATCGGTATCGTCCGCGCCAACGACATCCTGCAACTGCGGCGCTGGCTGATGGAAGAGGAGACGCGGGAGCAACTGATCGACAAAAAGAAGAAGTAAGCCAACGGCGGATCGCCGTGAGAGTGCTACCGGCGGCCCCGTCTTCATCCTTTCCTTGCCGATTGGAACCGTGGCGGCCTACTCAACGCGCAGCCAATACTCGGTACGGCCGAAGATTGAGAATCCGATGTAGCCGCGCACGCGCAGCTTACGGCCGCCGTCTTCGAGGGCAAGATAACAGCGATAGATTTTGCCGGTTTCGGGGTCGAGAATTTGGCCGCCCGACCACACCGTGCCGTCTTTATGCAGTCCCCAGAGAATCTGCAGACCGAGGAGCGGACGGTTTTTCAATGCGCCGGTGCAGGCGATGCACAGCGGATTGCGAACCGGCGGGTTGAAGATCTTCTCGATGGTTCCGTAAAGCGTCCCATTTTGCTCGCGGATCTGGACGATGGACTTGATCTGGCCGGTCTTGTCGTCCACGGTTTTCCAGCGGCCGGCGGGCGAGGCGAGGCATAACGGCGCTGTCCATGCGTTTGCACAAAGAAACGCAAGCGCCAACATGTAAGGAATCGGCGCAAAGGCGCAGCGGGGAACGCGGAACGGCATCTCTTGCTCCGGGCATTGGACGCGGGGCATGTGGATAAGGTTACTTGGGCGGCTCTGACCGGGCGTGTTTTTGAACGTGACGGTGGGCAGCCGGAGCGAGACATCAAACGCCTCGATCGACATGGAACCTTAAGATAGCTATTTCGACGCGGCCAGGGTCCGCTTTTGCTCTTGCCGTTGTTTCCACTTGCCAGGCCATTCACTTTGCGGTATAAAGTGAATCCATGAAGACTATTCTGCGCCCCGTCGCCGCCGCCGAACTGCTCCTGGTCGCTCCCGCCGTCCTCTTCATGACCTCGCTCTTCGTGCGTAACCTCCAACCCCAACAGTACGAGCCAGCCCGCACCGCCGCGCGCATTGTGGCCCTCTATGCCTCCAGCGCGCGCATGGGCCTCTGGCTGCTGCTCATCGCGCTGCCGCTCCTGGTTTTAATTGTTGGTTCTGTGGTCCTTGCTCGCTCCTGGCGCGCGGACGCGGAATTCCGCCAGGCCACCCATCAGAGCATTGCCGCCCTGCGCGCACATCTGGCCCCGTTCCTCATCGCCTGCGCAAGTTGCTCGGCCTTCGTAATCCTGGCCATAGTCGCGCTGCACCTCATCACCGGCTGATCCGGCCCTGAAGCCGCCCAGACCGGCGAGATCAATGCGTTTTGAAGAGGCGCGGCTTCGCCCATGCCAGAAAGGCCGCGAATTAACGAGGCTCTATTTGCGCCTGCAAAGCGATCCCCTCGCGCGACCGTACATCCGGTCAGCGCGTCACGCGGGATTGAGCAGGACGGCTTCGCGGCGGCGAAGCGTTTCGCGGATGGCCTCCAGGCCCGATTGAAGCGGGGGAATTTTCTCGAGGATGGTTGGGCCGTCGCGGCCGTCCACCATGGAGCGCAGCAGCTCGCACTGGCCCACAAGGCGCTCGTCGAATTCGATCAGCTTCTCAAGCGTGGACGCCTCCTGGCGGTAGCGCTGGGTCATGCGGTCGTTGGCGGGGACGGGCTGATGCTGGAGCGCGGCCTCGATGGCGCCGATATCGCGGGAGAGCCGTTCCAGGCTCTGGGCCGACGCCACCGCGTGCGCGTCAGGAAACGGCTTGACGCGCGTGGGCGGCGGCAGAAATTCGCGGCGGTAGGCCAGTTCGGCGTCGGTTACGCTGTTCATGGCCCAGCCCAGCAGCGATGCGGCCTTGGTGCGCACCAACTGGTCGTCGGCGCGCAACTGGTTTTCGGTGCGGTAGAAGTTGTAGCCCCAACCATAGAACAGGTTGATGGCGATCTGCTTCAACGCGCCGGCGTCGTAAAACCCGTCGTCCGTAGTGGCTTGCGTCATTATTTGCCTCCCGCCAATCCCGCCTCGGCGCCCACGGGATAAAAGCCGGTGGTCGGCCCCCCAACGGTGAAAGGCACGCCGGCGGCAGCGTTGGGCGCGGAAACCAGGCCCTTGTCGGCCATCTTTAGCGCTAGATAGTAACGCACGGCCTCGATGGGCGTGAGGCCCATAGCCTGCAAGCTGATCAGCTCCCTCATGCGCTCGTCCTTGGGCATGATGAGGATCTTGAGGTCGTTGAGGGTGATGCCGTAGGTTTTCAGGAAGTCGGCCAGATGGTTTTTGACCAGCTCGCGCACCTCGCCGATGTGCTCGTTGATGTCTTCCATTTTGGTGACCTGGACGACCTGGTTGATGGATTGTTCGATGGCCGGGCCGGCGTAGTCGGCCACTTCGTGCGTGTCGATGCCGCTGCCGTTGAAGGGCAGATGGGTGATCAGTTCGAGCGCGGCTTCCTTGGAGTCCACGTGAATGTAATAGTCCACCTGGTAGGCCATCTCGGCCATCTCGGCGCTGGTGGCCACGCCTTCGCTGCGCACCAGCAGCTTGGACCGGTTGATGTAGATGACCTCGAAGACCCAGGGCGAGTTGCCGCCGAAGAAGCCCTGCGCGATGGAGCCGAGGATGGGCTTGTCGGGCGTGGAGAGGGGGTATTGGCCGGTCTCGTAGACGTTGAGCACGGCGACGCGCGACTTGAGTACGCAGAAGTGGTT
>JBOGLX010000109.1:0-129934 GCA_050745765.1 Occallatibacter sp.
TGGTGTAGAGCTTCACGCGGCGGACCAGCGAAGGCGAAAATCTGTTGATGAATCGCACGATGCGCTCGTAGTCGTGATGGGAATCGACCCAGATGTTGGAGAAATTGGAACTCACCTGGTCGCGCAGGATGCGCTCGATGAGCGAGAGGTCGTGGTAGATGAGCGCAGGCGACTTGGACGAGTCCGAGCGCTGCTTGATCTCGTTCCACAGGTTCATGAGGAAGCGCAGGTCAGCGCGCAGGTCCTCTTCGGAGGCGCCCTCGGCGGCCGTGCGGACGATGAATCCGCCCGACGCCTCGCCGCGCTCGTGGACGAGAATCCGCCTGAGGCGCAGGCGCTCGTCGTCGGAGGCAATCTTGCGGCTGACGCCGACGTGGGCCACGGTGGGCATGAAGACGAGGAAGCGCCCGGGCAGCGCGATGTGGCTGGTGATGCGCGCCCCCTTCTTGCCCATGGGCTCCTTGGCGATCTGCACCAGGATCTCCTGGCCCGGCTTGAGCAGGTCGCTGATCACCGGCAGATCGGTGGTCTGCATGGAGCGGCGCGAAGGCCCGCCGCGGCGGTTGCCCTGCGGCTGCGCGCCCCGTCCGCGCCGCGCGCGGCCGCCACGATCCTGCCGCGGTTTCCCCGGCGTGGGCTGAGCCTCGGCCGAAGGCTGTTCCTCTTCTTCCTCTTCCGCAACGTCCAGGTCTTCGTCTTCGCCGTTCTTGTCGTCGAAATCGAGCTGAATCTTGTGGTCGAGGTGTGCCTCCTGCAGCATTTCGCCCAGTCCGCCGGACTGAATCTGCGACGCCAGCGTCTGCTCTTCGTAGTCGTCGAAATCGCCCTCTTCGGCCTTATGGCGCCGGTGATGCGGAGCGGTCTCGAACTCTTCGCCCTCGATGAGCTCTTCCTCGACGGCGCCCTCGCCGGGTGCAAAGGCCGAAACCGCAGTCACGGTGGCCGGCGAAGGCGCCGGCTGCGCCGCGGGCGGCTCTTCGCCCTTCTTCTTGCCGCCCATGCCGAAGATCCGGAAGCCCGTGGGCGCCGCCGGATCGACGCGATGCGAAGCCGACGCATCCTCGTCGGGTTTCCCGGCCTCGTCGTTCTCGGGATGGCTCATTTCCGTTTGCTCCACCGCTCCGGGGCCGTCCTCCTCGAGCGCGGCCGCAAGCGGCGCTCTTTCGGCCACCGGGTTCTCTGCCTCGGCATCCGCAGCCTCTTTCGGCGCGGCGGCCGCAGCCGCCAAATCCGACTCATGCTCCGGCTCGAAGTGCAGCGCCTCTGCAACGGGCAGGTCCTCGTCAAGCTCCGGGAAGACG
Source organism: Occallatibacter sp. (assembly GCA_050745765.1). GTDB lineage: Bacteria > Acidobacteriota > Terriglobia > Terriglobales > Acidobacteriaceae > Telmatobacter. Next base: position 1,302 of record JBOGLX010000109.1, read on the forward strand.
TCCTTCGCGCCATTCTCGTCGACCGTTTCCGGCTCCGGGCGCAGAGCGGTTTCGAGCCGGTCCTCTATGGATTCCACTTCCAGAGCGGACGGCTCGGACTGCAGCCCAGTCTCCGGCTCAGTTTCCGGTCCCGGCTCCGGTTCCGGCCGATTGCGGCGATGCCGAGACAGCGACTCACCGGGGAGCAATCCGCTTCCATCCCACCCCAGAGGCGCGTCCACCAGCGTCGATGGTTTCGAGAAGCCGGATGGGCGGGGTGGCGCAGCGGGGTTCGGGGTGAATTCGGGAGTTTCGACCGTCGGCGCGCCGCCGTACTTTGACAGCGACTCGCCCGGCAAAACAAACGGAGCCGGCGCTGCCCCACCGCGCGGCTCACGCGGAGCGCGTCCGCGAGGTTCCGGCGCGTTCTCGGCCGGGTGAGCCGCGGCGTGAATGTTCGGAGCAATCTCCGGCTCTTCGGGAGCTTCGGAAGCGCCCGCGGCGTCCGCAGCGCCTGTCTGGGTCTGCGGCTGACCATCGGTCCGTGGAGCCGGTCCGCGTCCCCGGTGGTGCCGGCGTCCCCGCCAGCGCTTTCCGCCTGCCGCGCCGGAACCCTCGCCGGCTTCTTCGCCTGAGCCTTCCTGAGGCCCGGCCACCGGGGCGATTTCCAGCGCCATGGGCGCCGCTTCGGCTGCCTCGGGCGCGCCTTCGTTCGTCTCGCGCTCCTCACTCCGCGGGATGTCGTTCCGGCCGCCCGGCCGCCGTCCCCGGGAACCGCGAGCTCCTTTTTGTTCTTCGCTCCGTCCCGGCTCCGCGCCGCCGCGTTCCGTTCCGTTGCCGCGCCGGATCTCGCGAGGCGCCTGGCCGGCGCCGCTGGCCGCGGCCCGCTCCAGCTCGTCCGTCTCTTCCTGGTCTTCGAGCTGGATGAAGTCGGTTACGTAAAGGAAGGCGTCCCGTTCCAGGCCCAGGTCCACAAATGCCGACTGCATGCCGGGCAGCACTCGGGTCACGCGCCCGTTGTAAATGGACCCCGCCAGGGTGTACTCGTTTTCGCGCTCGTAGTAGATTTCCGCGAGCTGATCGTCCTCAAGAATTGCAAGCCGTGTTTCGTGCGGCGTGCTGGAAATACAAATCTCTTTTGCCATCGTACCTTTCCGTCCGGCGCACTCTCGGCGCCGGGAACTGCGGCAAGGACGAATGGAAACGCGGAAAACCGGCAGAAAGGGAGATTATGGGGTGGGACGGTTGGTCAGGCGCCGCATTGCCGCCGGTCGTCAAGCCCGGCGCCGCGCGGCGAACTGCCCGGCCCGCAAGCCAGGCTGACTCAAATTTCCTTCTATCCGCACGCCGAGACTCTGTGGCCAACCACACCAGCCAAGCTCGAGGGGCCGTTTGACCGTTGGCGCCTGCATGGCCTGGCCGTGCGAAGGAACCGGAACGATCCCGCCCCCGCAGCGTCACAAGTTCCGTGCAGACCTGGGGCCCCCGGCGACAGGTCTTCGTCGCTGGGGTGGAACTCCAGCACCGGCGGTCTTCCCGTCTCTGCGTGCTCATAAACCCAATCCTGCCGGCCCACGGTCCATCCGGACCCGGCCGGCCAAATATACAATCGAATTGTCCTCTCGCGCGCCGCACCGTTCCGTGCGCACGAGGGGTAAAGCCTTTGAATCTGCGTCCGGAGCTCTTCAGCCCCGCTACGCTCAGTTAACGAACCGGCGCATCCGGACATTCATCGCCGTACCCAGCGCCAGAAACGTGAACAACACCGAAGAGCCACCGTAACTCATTAACGGTAAAGGAATTCCGGTGACCGGCATGAAACCGATAGCCATGCCGACGTTGACCGCGATCTGAAAGGTCAACACCGCCACGATTCCCATAATAATTAAGGAGCCGGACAGGTCGGCGGCTGTTTGAGCGTTTTGAATCAAACGCATCAATACGAAGAAGTATAGCAGCAGCACAAAAATCGCGCCGACGAACCCGTGCTCTTCGCTGAAAGCGGCAAAGATGAAGTCCGTATACGGGACCGGCAGGAAGTAACCCTGCGTTTGCGTGCCTTTCTCCGTGCCTTCGCCCCAGATCCCTCCCGAGCCGACTGCGATCTTCGACTGCAGGACCTGGTAGCCGGTGCCTCTGGGGTCGTTTTGGGGGTTGATAAAGCTGGTCAGCCGCGCCTTCTGAAACGGCTTGAGGAATTTGCCGCTCGACCAGACCCCGACCACCAGCGACGTCCCGCACACAATCAAAATCGCCGCCTGCTTGAGGTTAATCCCGCCCAGAAACAACCCCGCTAACAGAATAGGCACGTAGGTCAGCATGGTTCCCAGGTCCGGCTGCTTCATCACCATCACCATGGGGATGCCCACCATGGCGAAGGCCTTGAGAATATCGCGCCAGGTCAGGCTGCGCCCGCCCAGGTTGGCGAAGTAGCGGGCCACCATCAGGATCAGTACCAGCTTTACGTACTCCGACGGCTGCACCAGCAGCGGCCCAACCTTGATCCAACGGCGTCCGCCCAGCGCCTTGTGCCCCAGCGGCGAAAGCACCGCGGCCAGCGCCAGAATCCCCACGCCGTAGGCCCACGGCGCCCACGCCAGCAGCTTGTGGTAGTCGATCTTGGCGAACACAAGCATCGTCACCACGCCGGCGGCGATGAAGTAGATCTGCTTGGGGGCAAAGCTGGCGAACCGCGTGTGTACGGTGGTCGAGTAGATCTCGAGAACCGAGAAGGTGCACAACACCAGCACCAGCCCGAGCAGCGTCCAGTCGAAATCCCTGAAGGTCAAAATCCGGCGCATCGGGCTCACGGCCTCTTTCCGCCCAGCTCAGGCAGCATCGTCCCCACTTCCTCGGGACCAGCCCCAAGCCGCGTGCCCCGCCCTCGCGGCGTACTTGTTTTTGCCGCTAGGGTGGGGTTAGCTCCGTGCCCCGCCAAAGCCCCGTGCCCCATCCATTTCGCAGCTTTACCGCGGAATGGGTGGGATAGTCCCCCATTCCGCGCCTGAGCCACTTCCGCCGGTCTCGTCGTCGATGTTACAGGCAAAGCTGGGTGGGATTGGCCCCCAGCAAACATGTGTGCCCCATCCATTCCGCGCTCTTTGCGGAATGGGTGGGACGGTCCCCCAGCCCCATTCCGAGCCGCCTCAGCCGTCCCAGCCGTCGGATAAAGAAACAAATGTCCCGCCTGAATCTTCGACACTTCCGCGGCGGCGTTCCCCCCCGCCGGAAGCGGCGCCGACCACACCGCCCCCACTTCCACCGGCGCCGCGTTCTGCTTGGCCTCCTGCGCCGGCGGCAGATTGTGCTCCATCCGCCGCTGCTTGTCCACGTAAGCCGCCGCCACGCGCATGGCGATGTGCGCCGCATAGTAGCTGAAGTTTCCGTGCATCCAGAGCACGGCCACCACCAGGTGCGGATTGCGCCGCGGCACCACCCCCACAAACCACACGTTGGAATAAGTTGAAGGGCCGTGCAGGCCCTTGGCCTTGATCAATGCGTCGCTCATCACCTCGGCCGTGCCCGTCTTGCCCGCGAAATCGATCCCGTCCAGGTGCGCCGACCCAGCCGTGTGGAACTCCCCCGGCTCGGTCACTTCCGCCATGCCGTTGGTGATGATGTCCCAGGTCTGGTCGTCGATGGGAATGTACTTGTCGCCCGCGCCGGGATAGTTCTGCAAAATCTCTTTGTAGGAACTCCCCGGCAGCTCGTCCGGAAACACCACGTGCGGCCGCATCAAATGCCCGTCCGAAGCCACGCCGCCGATGTACCGCGCCAGTTGCAGCGGCGTGGCCTCGACCGCGCCCTGCCCAATGCCTACCGAGATGGTTTCGCCCGCGTACCACTTGTGGTGGAAGGTTTTGAGCACCCACTCGGCCGACGGCATCAGCCCCGGCTCCTCGTCGGGCAGATCGATCCCCGTCCGCTGCCCGAAGCCGAACTCGTCGGCGTACTTGTCGATGGTGCCGATGCCCAGAATGTTGGCCAGCGTGTAAAAGTAGGTGTCGCAGGAGTCCGGAATGGCGTTATAAATGTCCACCGCGCCGTGATGCCGGTCGCAGTGGTAAAAATGCCCGTAGAAATCCGCTCCGCCATTGCAGAAAACGTGCAGCTTCTGCGCCACTCCCTCCTCTAATCCCGCCACCGACATCAGGATCTTGAACGTCGAGCCCGGCGCCAGTTGCGCCTGGATGGCCTTGTTCATCAGCGGGTGCTCGGGATTGGCGAGCAGCGCGTCCCACTGCTTGCGGTCGATCTTCACCGAAAACGCGTTGGGATCGAAGCTGGGATGCGAAACCATGGCCAGAATTTCGCCGTTGCGCGGGTCCATGGCCACCACTGCGCCCTCGCGGTCGCCCAGCGCCAGCTCCGCGGCCTTCTGCAGGTCGTTGTCGATGGTCAGCCGCAGGTCGTGGCCGGGGATGGCGTGCTGCGTCCCCAGGAAGCCCACCTCGCGGCCGTGGCTGTCCACGATCACCTCGCGGGCGCCGTCCTCTCCGCGCAGCACTTCGTCGTAGGCTTCCTCGACGCCGGCCTTCCCCACAATGTCGCCGGGCTGGTAGAAGGCGTACTGCGGCGTGTTCAGGTCGTTTTCGCTCAGCTCGCCCGTGTAGCCGATCAGGTGCGCCGCAAAGCCGTCGGGCGGGTAGAGCCGGCGCTCCTCGTCGATCGTTTCCAGCTCCGGCAGCTCGTTCTTGTGCGCCGCGATAAAGGCCTGCTCGTCTGGCGAAATGTCCTGCTTGATGGGGATGGGCTGGTAGCCCGGCTCGGAGCGGTAGTGGCGCAGCGTGGCCTCTAAGTCGCCGAGGTCGAGATCCAGTCCGCGCGCGATCAGCGGAAGGTCGGCCTCGATGTTGCGGTTGTGCTCGCGCACCAGGAAGCAGGAAACCGAGGGGTAATTGTCCACCAGCAGCCGCCCATAGCGGTCGAACAGCTTGCCGCGCGGGGCAAGAATCGGCACCTGGCGGATGCGGTTCTGTTCCGCCAACTGTTTGAAGTTTTCTACATTGAGGACCTGCAAACGCCACAGCCCCGCCACCAGCGCCAGCATCACGATCAGGATGCCGTACTGCACGCCCGCCAGCTTCAGGCTGGAGAGCCTCTCTTCGCGGTTGCCATTGCCGGGAAACATCTGCCTGCTTTTATCTAGAATACAGCCACTCTCGATCGAGCAGCGGAAGCCGAAGGCTAGATTCTGAAGCTAGGGGTTAGATTCTGAACACTCGTTCGAAATCGGAACCAAACCGTACCGGCACCACCAGGAACTGTCATCCTGAGCAGCCGACTCGCGGGGCGAGTCACGGTTGAAATGACAATCAGGAGCGGTACGATTCCATTGATGTTATCGGTTTTGTCATAAGGAGCGCAGTCGCAGGGTGCCGCAAATGCAACAAAATAAGGGATGGGCTTTACAGGCTGCGGAAAAACTCGTGGCTTTGAAAGGGCACGACTTTAGTCGTGCCGTAAGTGGAGCAAAAATCAACGCCGGCTTTAGCCGCTGAGGGACGCTTTTTGAGAATTTCGCCTCGAATTGAGAGCTTTCCCGCAGCCTGTTTAGCCCCTGCGGAAGTTTCGAGACCGGATTCCCCCTCAATTCGCCCTTTTTCCGCAGCTCGTTTAGCCCCCGAAAGGATGAATCTTCCAGAGAAACATTGTAAAGAATCACAAGGGACGGGACACTACTTCACCGGCGCCAGAATCGCGTCCAGCCGATCCGGCGTTCCCGGTATGCGTTCCAGGTGCGGATAGCGCAGTCCGCCGTGGTAATCCACGTCCACTTTGAACACCTTTCCAGCGTTCCTGACCAGTAAGTGAATCGGCTCGGTGCTTTTTTCCGCGTTCACAATCGCCTCTTTCACCGCATCGCCCGCCTCGGCTCCATTGCCGCCCAGCGCATTTCCGTTCGCGGCCAGAATGGCCATGCCCGGCGCCAGCCCTGCCTTAAAAGCCGGGCTGCCCCACTGCACGCCCGCGATGGTTCCGTCGTGCGTCACGCTAAAGCCGATCGATGTGGCATAGCTCTTGCCAAACCGCGCCGGCACGCCCTGCTTCTCCCACGAGGGCTCCGTGTCGTTATAGACCAGCTTGTATCCGCCCTGGGTGAATCCCGCCAGCGGCGCCTGCGGATGCAGTTGATACACCAGAGTGCGGAAGAATTTCGCCCAGTCGTACGGCTGCACCTTGTCGAGCGCCGCCACAATGTCGTTGAAGTCGTAGGTGTGCGTGATGAAGCTGCCGTTGTCGATTCCGTAAAACTCCCTGGCAAAATCGTCCAGCGACTTCTTGCCGCCGCTCAGCTCGCGGATCTTGGTGTCCGCATCCAGCCAGATCAGCACGCTTTCCATGTAGTAGTCTTCTTGGCGCTGCCAGCTCACCCAGCTCACTGGCCGCCGTTCCGACATAATCTCCTGGTTGGTGGTGTCGATCAGCGGCCGCCAGTCGCGGCCGGGGCTGTCCTCAAAGCTTGCCGCAATGGCAGCCAGCACGTCGCGCGTCTCATCGGGTGTCCTCATCCCCGCGCGCGCCGTCAGCACTTCGCCCCAGTACTGCGTCAGGCCCTCGTAGACCCACAGCAGATTGTCCTGCTCCGGCATGTTAAAAGCGGGCCTCCACAGGTCATTCGGCCGCCGGAATTTCCCGTTCCATGAATGCGTGTACTCGTGCGCCAGCAGGTCGCGCTCGTATACGCCCGCTTTCCAGTCGGTGAAGTAGTTGGCGGCGTCTCCGTCTTCGCTCGACCGGTGATGCTCGAGCCCCTGGAAAGCCAGCGTATGGCTCAGCGTGAACAGAAAATCGTAGTGGTTGTAGTGGTGCGAGTCGAACAGCCGCTGCGCCTGCACCGTCAGGTTCTTGTGCATCTCGAGCTCTTCCGGCGTGATCTCCAGATCCTTTGGCTCATCGCCGAAGACATCCAGGAACACCTGGTTGTCCGGTCCCGTCGACAGGTCCACGCGCCGGTAGTATGCGCCCGCGTCCAGCGGCGAATCCACCAGCGTGTTCAGCGTCGTCTCCTTAAAGTGCACCGTGTCGCCGTCCTTGGCATCCGTCTCGAGCGCGGTCGCATACTTCCAGCCTGCCGGCAACACCACCGCCGGCGTCACGTGAATATCCCGCGAGTAGTGCCCTGCCGGATACAGCACCACCGTGTTCCACTCGAGGTTCGCCATCGCCCCCGACATCTGCACCATCCCGTCCTGAGGCCGCATCGGCGACAGATAGTCGAACTTCACGTCCAGCGCGGTTGTTCCGTCGGGCACGTCCACGTGGAAGGCGAACACGTTCACCCGGTCGCGCACCCACGGAACGCGCTGTCCGCCGGCGGTGATCACCAGCCCGGCCAGCGACTCGATCGGACCCTCCGGCGCATGGGTGCCTGGAAGCCACTCTGGATAGAGCAGCGTCATCTTTCCCGCCCGCACCGGGCCCGTCTCCACGGGAATGATCTCGTCGACCGTGGCCACGCGATCCGTTGTGTTCGTCAGGTTCACGGTCAGCGCAATCGTGCCGGGGTAGGGCGTATCGGCCGGCGCAACCACGGGCGGCGGCAACGGCGCCGGTTCAGGACCGGCTGAGCTTTGCGCCAGGGCAGAATGGGTGAAGGCAGGAACGAAAGCCGCCGCAACAACCGCGGCAGCGGCGAGACACCAGCGACGCGTCATTGGCGCACTCCGCATGTGATTTTTGGAACCTGGGAAGAACCACGAAAGCCGCTCATCGAGGCCCTTCTTCGATCATACTCCTCTGAAGAACTCATCTCCCCGGCGCCTGGCGTGCACGCCGGGCGCCGAGTGCGGCGGCATTCGGCGTCCGATCTGTGGGAAGCCCATAATTGCACTCTATTGTCCCGTCCCACGTAAAAGTTGGCAATAATGCTTTCTAACAGGGCACGACTTTACAGTTCCCCACCGGCGTTTCCGACCTCGATGGATGAAACGGGTGCCCCACCCTCGCCGCGTTTTTGTTTTTGCGGCTAGGGTGGGAAGCGGACGATTGCTGCAAGTCCAGTTTCTTTTCGGAGCACGACTTTAGTCGGGCCACGAAAGCGTCCAAAAAATTGACGGGCTTCGCAGGCTGCGGAAAAACCCCGTGGCTTTGAAAGGGCACGACTTCAGTCGTGCCATAAGTGCCACAAAATCAACGCGGCTTTAGCCACTGAGGGACGTTTTTCGGGATTATGCCTCAAAATCTTCGGTTTTTCCGCAGTCTGCTCAGCCCACGCCGCGCTCACCTTTGCCGCGTCGATCGAGTTCCTGCGTATTTTTGCGACCCGTAAAATCCAAATGCGATTGCCCCGGCCGACTCCCAGGAAGCATTCCTTGTCGCGGTGCGGAAAGTGGCCCAGGCCAAAAAGATGGCGGCCGTGGCCAAAGAGGCCGGTGTAAAAAGGGAGACCCTCTACCACGCGCTTTCCGAGGAGGGTAATCCTACCCTCGGCACTCTCTCGTCCGTGCTTTCGGTTTTGGGCATGGAGCTTTCGGTCGTTTCAAAACCCCAACGGCCGGCATAAGGCATAAGCGCGAAGCCCAGGCACAACGAGTAACTTCCGGTCGCGCGGTGATTCGGGCGAAGATCAAAAATAGACCCGGGGCTTGAGCGAGTAGACCCGATCAACTTCCTCGTGCATCGTGCTCTTTGGGATATGCAGCCTTACTTTGTCGGCCCCTTCCGCGGAGAGGCTGCCCGCAGATGCTCCTTCAAAATAGGCCACGTTCTTGACCAGGTAGAGGCCGGGAAGAATAATCATGCGCTGCTCCAACCCTAGGCCATGCGGCCCCAACGCGCCTCCGGCGGTTTCCTCCCACAGGAGATGCACAGAGTAGGCTCCCTGCTGAAGAGTGCACAGTTCCCGGCTAAGCTGACGCTTCTGTACCACCGCTGGAATGTCGCAACTCACAACGATGAGCAGAAACAACGACGAGAGAGCAGCCAGTGGAGCGACAATGATAATCGCAACGACTCTCGGCCATCGACGCAACCGCAGAACGGACGGAATCGCGAGGAAGGGTATGAGAAGAAAGGCGCAAGCGAAGGCGAGGTTGAGCCCGTCGTCTGTGAAACGCAGGGTGCGTATGCATACCCAACCCAAAGCCATGAGTGCGGCCAATACCAGCAGCTTCCCTACTGCCTTGCGTTGGCGACTTTCAGACTCAAGCATCTCCCTCAGATTATGCCTCCGTGACCAACGGCCTCTTGAACCAATCGACGATTTGGGAAGCATACTCGCTCGCGAGAGTCGGTACACAATGTCCGAGTGTTGGCAGATCGTCGCCTAACCGTCAGTAACGCTACAGTAAACATTTGCGTGCGCCCGTGACTCGAACCGATCGGCGTGTAGCATGGGAGCTCCCGCTTCGAAGCTTCGAGATGAACGGCTGAACCGCACTCATTCTGACGCGCATTTTGCCCGCAACTACCATGAAAGGCCCGGCGCGACGGCGAATTTTTTCCGCCCCCATTTGCACATAATTACCCTCGATTGGCGCACAATTCTTACATGGAGCTATTCTTCCTGCGAGAGGGGTGTGTGCGGCAAGGGAAACTCCACATGCCGGCGCCAGAACAACAGCCGAAACACAGAGAATTCGCCCCATGAAGCTAGGCCTCATCGCCGGCAACGGCCGCTTTCCGTTTCTGCTGCTCGACGCGGCGCGCGCCGAAGGTCACGCCGTTGTGGTCGCCGCCATCCGCGAAGAGGCCGACCCCGAAATCGACCGCCGCGCCGCCGCGGACAGCGCCATCACGGTCCACTGGCTCTCGCTGGGCGAGCTGTCGAAGCTCATCGACACCTTCCGCAACGCGGGCGTCGAAAAGGCCGTGATGGCCGGCCAGGTGAAGCACAAACAAATCTTCAGCGCCATCCGGCCGGACTGGCGCCTGGCCAAGCTGCTCCTCAACCTGCGCACGCGCAATACCGACATGCTGCTCGGCGCTGTAGCGAAAGTGCTGGCCGACGAAGGCATCGAGCTGATCGGCTCGACCGCGTTTCTGGAGCCGCTGCTGGCCAACGAGGGCATGCTCACCGAACGCGCGCCGGATGAGGACGAGCTCAAGAACATCGAGTACGGCCTCGAGGTTGCGCGGGCGCTGGCAGGTTTCGACATCGGCCAGACCGTGGTTATGGCCGCTCAGGCCTGCGTGGCCGTCGAGGCCATGGAGGGCACAGACGCCGCCATCGAGCGCGCCGGACGCCTGATCGAGACCCTCGAAGGCGGCGCTTCAACGCTTGAACGCCGGCTCACCATCGTCAAGGTTGCGAAGCCAAACCAGGACATGCGCTTCGACGTGCCGGTGATCGGCGAGGCGACCATCGAGACCATGATCCGCGCCGGCGCCAGTTGCCTTTCCGTCGAAGCGGGGCGGACGCTGCTCTTCGACCGGGAAGCGCTCCTCGCTCGCGCCGCGCAGGCGGGCATTGCCATTGTGGGAACCGCAGGGAACAGGGAACAGGGAACAGGGAATAGGGAATAGGGAATAGGGAATAGGGAACACGGAACAGGGAGCAGGGAACAGGGAACAGGGAGCAGGGAGCAGGGAACAGGAAACAGCTAGCCAAATATATTCGAAATTTTGCCGAGGAAATTCGCTTGCGGATGAGGCTTTGTGTCAGGGCACGACTTCAGTCGTGCCGAAGAGCTCCGCAAAAGAATGTGGGCTTTAGCCCCTGCGCGGGAATTTGCGATTGCAACCGGGCTTAACGGCTAAACGCGACATCGGTTTGCAACCCCAATTTGTCGCACTCGTTTTGTTCATCATTATGCAGGTAAGAATCTAACGTCCGGCGCAGCGAGCGAAGTCTGGAGCGGAAAGCAGACGCAAAAAAGCCCGGCGCGTTGCCGGGCTCTTTTGCTTGCCTTATGTTGCCTGGTTGAAGATGCTACTTCTTCTTTGCAGCCTTCTTCGCAGCTTTCTTTGCTGCCTTCTTCGCCGGAGCCTTCTTGGCCGCTTTCTTCGCTGCCTTCTTGGCCGGCGCCTTCTTTGCTGCCTTCTTAACTGCCAACGGTTTACCTCGCTTGGTTGATTTACTGGCGCTCTTGCCGGCCGCGGCCTTCTTTGCCGCAGCCTTTCCGCCCTTTGCGCCAGCGGACTTCTTGGCGGCGGACTTTTTGGCGGCCTTTTTAGCCGCGGTCTTTACTACGGCGGCCTTTTTGGCCGCGGTCTTTACTACTGCCGCCTTTTTTGCTGGGGCCTTTTTGGCTGGAGTCGTTTTGGCTGTAGCCTTCTTGGCAGCTTTTTTGGCGGACTTCTTCTTTGCGGGCTTCTTCCGGGCTGCGGGCGCCGTCATGACAACCGGCTCTTCGACGATCACGATAGCCTCCTCGACCACAATGTCGTCGTCATCGGAACTGGTGAGGATGCCGACAACTCCTACTTCTTCATCGTCCTCGAATAGTTCATCGTCCTCAAACTCGTCAACCTGGTCCGGGTCCAACTCCTTCGGCTCCCCTTCGGGGCCGTCACTCATTGCAAGCATTCTGATCGCATCTTCCATTCCATTGCCTCCGGGGCTGGGCGCTGCATTGGTAATCCTGGCGCAGCGGACGCGCAACTTCCGCCGGCGCAAGCTATTGTAGCAATAGCTTGCACGCTATGACCATCAAAACGCAAGTAACCGGAGAAGCGTGCAGGAGAATTTTTATTTTTGGGTCTCGGTCTTGCGCTTGGCCGCCGGTCGCTTGGCCGCTGGTTTTGCGGCGCTGTGCCTGGCACCGGTTGCGCCGGTGCGGCGCTTCGCCGCCGAGGAAACGGGTTTATGCCCGCGTCGGCTGCTCGTTTCTGTTCGCCGCCTGGTCTCCGTGGCTGCCGGCCGGTGCGCGGGATCGGCCCGGCGCGCCTCTTCGCGCCGTCTCTCCTCTTCGCGCCTTCTGGCTTCCTCGCTCGCCGTCGAGCTCAAGTGGCGGCGGGCGTAGCTGTGGTGGATCACGGACGGCTCGGCGACGCGCAGTCTCCGCCCCTGGTCGATGCGATAGCCGGTGAGATGGTTCCAGCGCCGCAGGTCGGCCAGGGAGACGCCGAAGCGATCGGCGATGGTGATCAGCGTATCGCCGCGCCGCACGCGGTAGAGCAGGGTATGCTCTTCGATGCGCGCTAACTGCAAGGGGACCGGGACCACCAGCGCTTCGGCGCCGTCGATGCTGTCGCTCTCGCCGAGCTCGTTGGCGGCGGCCAGGTCGGCGAGCGAGACATGGTACTCGCGCGCCACCGAGGCCAGCGTGTCGCCGGCCGTCACCACGTGGTAGCGCCAGGAGTCGCGGTCGGCCACGGGAATCTGGGCGATGCGCTGATCGAAGATGGATGCGGCGCCGGCGGGCAGGTGAAGATCGAAGGTGGCGTCGGGCGGCGTCTCTCCGCGTAGCAGGCTGGGATTCATGGCTTTGAGTTCGTCCACCGGGGCGTCAACGATGTCGGCGACCAGGCGCAGATCGACGGAGTAGTTGACGGTCACATCGTCGGTCACCAGGGGGGGATCGAGCGTCAGGTCGTCGAAGCCGTACTGCTTGGGATGGCTGGCGATGAAGATCGCGGCCAGGATTTCGGGGACGTAGTTTTTGGTCTCCGCCGGGAATTCGTTGCGCTGGTAAAGCTCCCAGAAACTGGCGTAGCCGGTTTTGGCGACGGCGCGCTGGATGTTTCCGGCGCCGTCGTCGTAGGCGGCCATGGCCAGGTACCAGTCGCCGAGCTGGTCGTAGAGATACTTCATGTAACGGGCGTAAGCAACGGTGGATTTCTCGGGGTCGAAGCGCTGGTCGACATAGGCGTTGCGCGTGAGGCCGTAGTCGCCGTAGGGCATGAACTGCCACATGCCGCCTGCGCGGGAGCGCCGATTGACGGCGCGCGGTTGGAATCCGGATTCGGCGACAGCGAGATAGATCAGATCCTGGGGCACGCCCTCCTGGGCGAGGATGCGCTGAATCATGGGCTTGTAAAGCCCGGCGCGCTCGAAGGCGTGGGCCAGCGTGGCGTGGCCCCGCGCGGTGTTGGCAAAGAAATTTATGAAGCTGGCCACGTAGTCGTTCATCTGCAGCGGCAGATCGGACTTGGTGGTGGCCAGCTCGGCTTTGGCTTTGGCTTCAAAGTTGGGATCGACCTTGAACGTGACGTCGTTGGCTACGTCGGCGGGCGAAGGCTCGACGCTGGCGACGAAACCGTTGCCCTGCTTGAGGGCATCCATCTCCAGCGCGTTCACCTGGTCGACGATGCGCTCGAATTCGTCGTGCAGGCGCGGAGTGCCCTCGATGTCGATGCCGCTCATGAGCATCGTGTCCACGGCGCGATCGAACTGGACCTTGGCCGCGGGCAGGTCGCCTCTTTTGTAGTCCGCGTCGCCGGCTTCGTAAGCCGCATTCACGCTTTGGATGAGATCGGCGACGCGCCGCTGCTTGAGAGCCGCGGCTTTTGCCTGAGCGGATTCGGCGGGCGGCTGCGGTGCGGGCGCGGCGATGGGCGGAGCGGTAGCCTGCGGGCTGGCCTTCACCGGCGCCGAGCCCGGCTGCGTGGGCACGCAACCCGCAAGCGCCAGACAGAGAACCGCACAGCCTGGCAATACGCGCCGATTCCAACTCATACTCATGTTAAAGACGCACACACCCCGCGAAACGTAAGAACGTGAAGATCTCTATGCCGATGATAAGCTATGCCATGGAGGCAACGCGCGGGAGCGCGTCATTCGCACTCCTTCGTCACGCTCCGCATGGACGCACGCTTCCTACGCAACTTCGCCATCATCGCCCACATCGACCACGGCAAGTCGACGCTGAGCGACCGTTTGCTGGAGCTGACCGGTTCGGTGACGGGGCGCGAGATGCAGGCGCAGATCCTGGACGACATGGATCTGGAGCGCGAGCGCGGCATCACCATCAAGGCGCACGCGGTGCGCATGATGTACAAGGCGCAGGACGGCAACACCTACCAACTGAATTTGATCGACACGCCCGGCCACGTCGATTTCAGCTACGAAGTTTCGCGCTCGCTGGCCTCGTGCGAGGGCGCGCTTCTGGTCGTGGACGCCAGCCAGGGCGTGGAAGCGCAAACCCTCGCCAACGCCTATCTGGCTATCAATCACGGCCTCGAAATCATTCCCGTGATCAACAAAATCGATCTGCCCTCGGCCGACGTCACGCGCACGCAGGAGGCGATCGAGCAGGCCGTGGGACTGGACGCTACCGACGCCATTGCCGTGAGCGCGAAAACCGGCCAGGGCGTGAACGAAGTCCTGGAAGCGATCGTGCACCGGCTGCCGGCCCCGAAGGGCGACCCCGATGCGCCGCTGCAGGCGCTCATCTTCGACTCGTGGTTCGACGCCTATCGCGGCGTCATCGTGCTGGTGCGCGTAATGCAGGGGACCATGCGCAAAGGGCAGCGCATCCGCCTGATGTCGAATGCAAAATCCTACGAGATCGAATCGATGGGTGTGCTTTGCCCCAAGCCAGTCGAGATCGGACAGCTTAGGGCGGGCGAAGTGGGCTTTTTTGCGGCGACCATCAAAAACGTGGGCGACACCAAGATCGGAGACACGGTGACCGACGAGGCGCGGCCGGCCCCGACGGCGCTGCCCGGATTTGAAGACATCAAGCCCATGGTCTTCAGCGGCCTATATACCGTGGACGCGCACGAGCACACGCTGCTGCGCGACGCGCTCGAAAAGTTGCGGCTCAACGATTCCTCGTTCTTCTTCGAACCGGAGAGCTCGGTCGCTCTCGGTTTCGGATTTCGCTGCGGCTTTCTCGGCCTGCTGCACATGGAGATCATCCAGGAACGGCTGGAGCGCGAGTACGAGCTGGACCTGATCACCACCGCACCCGGCGTGCGCTACCACATCGAGCTAACCGGCGGCAGCGAAATCGAAGTGGACAACCCTTCGCGCTGGCCCGAGCCAACCAACATTGCCGCCATCCGCGAGCCGGTCATCGCGGCCAAGATCCTCACCAACGAGGAGTACGTCGGCGGCATCTTCAAACTGGTCGAAGAGAAGCGCGGCAAGCAGCTCAACTTCGAGTACGTAACCCCGACTCGCGTGTTGCTCACCTACGAGCTGCCGTTGAACGAGATTGTGCTCGACTTTTATGACCGGCTCAAATCCATCTCGCGGGGCTATGCGTCGCTCGACTATCAGCTTGCCGGCGAGTGGGAGTCGCCGATGGTCAAAATGGACATCCTGGTTTCCGGCGAGCCGGTGGACGCGCTCTCGATCGTCGTGCACCGCGACCACGCCTACGAGCGCGGGCGCGCGCTGGTCTCGAAGATGCGCGAGCTGATTCCGCGCCAGCAGTTCGAGGTGGCCATCCAGGCGGCCATAGGAGCCAAGGTGATCGCGCGCGAGACGGTGAGCGCGCTGCGCAAGAACGTGCTGGCCAAGTGCTACGGCGGCGACATCAGCCGCAAGCGCAAATTATTGGAAAAACAGAAGGAAGGCAAGAAGCGGATGAAGCGGATTGGCAAGGTGGACATTCCGCAGGAGGCCTTTCTGGCCGTGCTGCGCGTGGGAGAGGATCAGCAGAAATAGGCACGGGAGCCGGCTGCCACACGCTCAAGTCACGGTTTGTTTACGTAGAATTGTGGAAAGCCCACGGTACGGTGCAAAGGCGCATCCGTTTGAGCGCGAGCCCAGCGAGGGCAAAATCTGTCCCGCTTTCTATCTGAAAAATATAGAGTTAAACCATCTATCAGAAAGGATTGCGGCTTGGCAAGAGTACAAAATGCAAGTTTGCCGCAGCCTTTCCGCCCGTAATCCACATTTTTTCCCACAATCGCGGGTGCGCGCAATTCGGCTCGCCCCAGCTGCCGAGGCTCCCTTATTCACAGGCTTTTAAACAAAACTTTACGCGAACAATTCCCCTGCCCATTCATGGGCCTGTGGCGGAGTGAGAATCCGGGCGTCACAGGCTGCGGAAAAACCCGGATTGGGCGAGGTTTTGTGTCAGGGCACGACTTTAGTCGTGCCGTAAGTGGAGCAAAATCGACGCCGGCTTTAGCCGCTGGGGGACGTTTTTCGGGAGTCTCGCTTCGAATTGAGAGTTTTTCCGCAGCCTGGTCAGCTTGCGCCGCGCCCTGATTTTCGAACCCCGTGATTTTCGAGTCCCCTGATCTTCAAGCCCCCTGATTTTCGAGTCTCAATGCGTTGCGGCAGGCTGCGGCGCCGGAGCATCCGGTGTCGGTGCGGCCATTCCCTGCGCCGCGGGTTGAGCGGGCACGCCCGACTTGACGTTGTAGGCCTCGACGATGGCCTTGGTGATGTTGGTTGAATCGCCGGCATAAAGGACGGGAGTCTGCTGGCCGGAGATGTCGAGCACCAGCGTGTAGCCTTCCCTTTTGGCATAGTCCGACATCACATCGTAGACCTTGGCGGCGAGGCCCTGGTAGACCTGGGCCATCTCCTGCTGGAAATCGGTGCGCGCGTCCTGGAAGTCGCGGTCCAACTGCTTCTTTTTGTCGTCGATGACCTTGGCGCGGGCGGCCTTCTCGGCGTCGCTGAGCGTGGTGCCGTCGGTCTGCAACTGCTTGGTGAGCGCATCCACCTGGTCGTTCTCGGCCTTGATGGCGGCCTGGCGGGGTTCGAACTTCTTTTCGAGGGCGGCAAAGTTCTTTTCGCCCTCGTTGGTTTGCGCCACGGCTTGCTGAAAGTAAATGACGGCGACCTTGGTGGGAGGAGTGGGCGCCTGGGCCCAGGTTTGGACCGCGGGAACCAATCCCGCGGCCAGCAGTGCTGCAAATGCTATGGAACGCTTCATCTGAATCGAAAACTCCTTCGTAATTCCTGTCTGGCGTAATTCCTGTCTGGCTTGTCCGTATTAGACGCATCCCGGCCCCGAGAGGTACGCCGGAGTGCTTCGGGCAGCCTTTGCCGCCCGGCTTTATCGCATCCCAACGCAGCGCCGGCACGAGAGCCGCCGAGCGAACAAACTGTCCCTCTCAAAGCGCCTTGAGTAGCTTTACGCGGAAACCCCGCACAGATAAGTGCGGGGACAAGAAAAGCCCCGAAAGGAGACTTCAGCAGGAACTAGTTGGATTATAAGGAGGGTGTGTTGGGGCGTCAATCGGGAAGGCAGGGAACAGGGAATAGGGAATAGGGAATAGGGAATAAGAAGCACAGGACGGTATAAAGCGAACAACGGGATCGAAAGCAGCAAGCCTGACCGCGATCCCCGCTTCGCACACAGGATTGTCGCCTGGGCCTGTTCCCTGATTCCTGTTCCCTGTTCCCTATTCCCTAGTCCCTTTCGGCTACGGCTCGATCAGCGTCCAGGCGCCGTCGGAGTAGAAGTGGTAGACCGTGGTGTGCTCGACGACAGAGTCGGCTACGGCCTCGTGGCTGAGGAGCGGGGGGCGGGGACTGACGCCGGCCTCGGCATCGTGCACCTGGCGGGGCGTGGCGGGATCGATGCCCCAGTTGAACCCCAGCACTCCAGTGGGATCGTGGGCCTGGAGGCGCTCGGTCTCGGGCGCCGAGGCCAGTTCGTAGGGCTGGTCGAGCCGATCGCCAAAGAAAACCAGCAGCGAGACGGTCCCCTGGACCGAGCAAAGGACCGCCCAATCGGACGAGCCGGCGCTCTCGAAGCTGCCCTGGATCACGTTTTCAGGCCGCTCGGCCTCGTAGGTCTGCGGGATGAGGCAGCGGCGGCGGAAAAGCTCCTGCCGAACTGCTGCGGGAAGCCGCGGGAACGAATCGAGGGGCAGGTGGCGGATGAGATAAGGAGTGGAGCGGCCGGCAATGACCACGCGGCCGGATTCGTTGAGGTTCGCGAGGACCGGCGGCGATTGCGCCGAAGCCAAAACGGTCGCGCAGAAAAGTGCGGCCCATAATCCTCGCGTTCGAAAGGCCGGCGAGGCGCTCATTCCTCGCCCAGACCAAATGCGTCTGCGATCAAGGCCTCGGCCCATTCCTGCGCTTCTTTCTCTCGCTCCTCATCTGCCGCCATGAGACGGTAGCCCTCGGTCAGCGCGTCAGGGCCTTCCCGATCGAACTCGCGCACATTGTCCATGAGTCCTCCACCTCTTCTTCAATCGTTAAGATCGCGCGGCGCATCCATTCTAGTTCCGCAGCGGCTTTCCCGTCTTCAGCGTGAAGGCGATGCGCTCCTGCGTCTTGCGTTCGCCCGAGAGCGAGAGAAAGGCCTCGCGTTCGAGATCGAGGATGTATTGCTCGGTGACTGGCGTGCCGGCCGTCACGCGCCCGCCGGCCAGGATGTACGCAGCCCAGCGCGCCACCTTCTGGTCGTGCTCGCTGGCGTAGCCGGCCTCGCCCATGAGAAAAATGCCGGTCTCCATGGCCGCGAGAGCTGGCAATCCGGGTGCGGGAATTTTGGCGCGCGGCTGCGGCGGCATGTAGCCGGCTTCGGCCAGCGCTACGGCCTGCGCTTTGGCGTCGAGCAGCAGGCGCTCGCGATTCATGGTGATGCGGTCGGCCGGCCCGAGCAGACCCATTGTGCGCGCCTCAGCGGCCGACGTTGAGACCTTGGCCATTGCGATGAGCTCGAGCGAGCGCTTGAGCGCCGTGGCCATCTCCGCGGATTGGGCAAAGCGCGATGGCGGGTCTTTGGGATCGGGCGGAGCAAGCGCGGCGGCCGAATCTACGGCGCGCAGCAGCATCTCTTTGGTTCCGCCGCCGGCGGGGATCAGGCCAACGCCGGTTTCTACCAGGCCGATATAAGTCTCGGCATGCGGCTGGCGGCGCGCGGCGTGCAGGCAGATTTCCGCGCCTCCGCCCAGCGCGAGGCCGAAGGGCGCAACCACTACCGGGCGCGGGCAGAACTTGATGGCCGCCGTCATCTGCTGAAAGCTGTGAATGACGGCGGCAAGCTCGTCGAACTCGCCCTCCTGCGCGAGCAGCAGAAGCTGCATCAGGTTCGCGCCCACGCTGAAGTTTTCGCGGTCGCCGGTGACTACAAAACCCGCAAAGTCGCGCACCGCGTCCGAAGTGGGATTCAGAACCGTAGAAATCATCGCCAGCACGTCGCCGCCGATGGCGTTCTTGAGCGAGTGCAGCTCGATGCAGCCGATACCGTCGCCGAGATCGACGAGCGAAGCGCCGGCGTTGGTGCGAAGGACCTTGTGCGTGCGGCGGAAATCGGCCACGGTGGCGTGGCCGGCGACTGCGGGAACGGCGGTCGGCTGGTCCGCGCCGGGCTGGAAGCACTCGCGATGGTCAGCCGAGTACCAGCCGGAACGGCTGGCGGCGAGCAACTGTTCAGCGGGCTTGCCGACCGGCAGACCAAGAGCCTTCATCCGGGCCGCGGTTTCAGCCACGCCCGCCGCATCCCACATCTCGAACGGCCCCAGTTCCCAGTTAAAGCCGGCGCGCATGGCGCGATCGATGGACGGCGCGTCGGCAGCCGCTTCGCCAATGCGCTCGGCGGCAAAGTTCCACAGCGACGCGAGAAACGGCCAAAGGAACGCGGCGGCCTTATCCTTCGCCGGATCGCCTTTCAGCAAAAGCCGCAGCCGCTCCGGCAAGTCGGCAACGTTCTTTGCGGTTTCGAGGGCCGGCAGCGCGGGCTTCACCGCCGACCGGTAGTCGAGCGTAGCCAGATCGAGCGCCAGCCGCTCTTCTTTACCATCCGCGCCGCGCGATTTCTTGTAGAACCCCTGCCCTGATTTGTCGCCGAGCCGTCCGTGTTTGACCAGCTCGTTGAGGACAGAAGTGAGTGGGCCTTCCGGCGCGCCCGCGGGAAAGTTCGCCGCCACATGCGCCAGCACGTCGATTCCCACCAGGTCGGCGAGGCGAAATGTTCCTGTGCGCGGCCAGCCGATGGCGGGGCCGGTGAGCGCGTCGACCTCTTCGATGGTCAACCCCTGCTCGAGCATCAGGCGCGCCGCATTGAACATTACCGCGACGCCGATGCGGTTGGCGATGAAGTTGGGCGTGTCGCGCGCGAAGACGACTTGCTTGCCGAGGATGCGGTCGGCGAACGCGGCAAAGGCAGCCAAGGCGGCGGGATCGGTCTCCAGCGTGGGAATCACCTCGACCAGGCGCATGTAACGCGGAGGGTTGAAGAAGTGGGTTCCGAAAAACCGTTTGCGAAGCGCCCCCTGATTCGCGCCGAGGCCGGCAGCGATCCGGCCCACCGGCAGGCCGGAGGTGTTCGTAGTCAGCAGCGCGCTCGCGCTGAGATGCGGGGCAACGCGGGCCAGCAGCGCCGTCTTGATAGCAAGATTTTCAGCGACAGCTTCGACCACCCAGTCGCACCCGGCGAGCTTTGGCAGGTCATCGTCGAAGTTGCCCGGCGTGATGAGCGCAGCGGCTGAGGGCTCATAGAAAGCCGCGGGCTTGGATTTCGACAGCAGGTCGAGCGCCGCGAGAGCCAGCCGGTTCCTTGGCCCGTCGCCTGCGGGAATCATGTCGAGCAGCAGAACCGGAATCCCTGCATTCGCCAGATGCGCGGCGATCCGCGAACCCATGGTCCCGGCGCCCAGCACCGCGGCGCGCCGCACCAGCAGCGGCTGAGCTTCGACGGATTGAGCGTGCGATTCGGCTAAAATGGCTGTGCTCATGGAATCCTCCCTCGATTTGAAAGGGCGCGGTCTTACAGCTTGCCTAAAATTCGACAGTGGATCGGTTTGAAATAGCACTCCCACCCATTACCGGCCTCCTGTACAGCCAGCCAGTTTAATCGGCCGGGCCAGCAAAGAGAATTTGATTTCCATCGGGATCCAGCACCACGAATGTCCTGGCGCCCCAAGGCTCATTCTTCAAGGTTTGTCGAAAAGGCACTGCGGCGGCCTGGTAATTCAAATAGAGCTGTTCGATCTCGGCCGCCGTCGCCAGAGTGAGTGTAGCGGAGAGCAGACCCTCACGCTCCCGAATTCCGCCAATGAACACCGGTTCGCCGACCACTCTCAAATTAAGGCACGCATGGTCGCGGGTGACCTGCCCGCAGTATGGGGGATCGCCATAGACGAAGACGACCGTGAAGCCCAGCTTATCGGTATAGAAATCGCACGATGCCTCGATGTTGGCAACGAACAATTGTGCTTCGGTTGAATTGAGAATTGGTCGTGGTCCGGCCTTCCCGGCTTCAAAGGTCATGACATGTGCTCCTGATTTGAGCGGGTCTTTGCGCTCCCTCACTTGATCACCCCGCGCTCGCTGCGCTCAAGAAAACTCACCAGCTCCGCGATGTCCTCGCCATCCATGCTGCGCAGCTTCTCAATGGCCTGCGTCGTGTTCATCTTTGACGAGAGCAGAAGGCGGAAGGCTCTTTGCAGCGTTTTGAGCCGCTCCGGCGTGAAGCCGCGCCGCTCCAATCCGATTTTATTGATCCCGAACGCCTTGTTTTCACGGCGCGACGAAGTGAGCGAAAACGGCAGCACGTCCTGCGTCACAATCGTGCCGCCGCCGACGAACGCATACCGGCCCACGATGCAGTGCTGGTGTACGGGGCAGAAGGCGCCCAGCGTCACATAGTCCTCGATAATCACGTGCCCGGCAAGCGTGGATGCGTTGGCGAGGATGCAGTGGCTGCCAATCTGGCTGTCGTGACCCACGTGCGCGCAGGTCATCAGCAGGCAGTTGGAGCCGATGCGAGTCACGCCGCCGCCGCCCGCCGTTCCGCGGCTGATGGTCACGCTCTCGCGGATGACGTTGTCGTCGCCGAGGATGGTTTCGGTGGGCTCGCCGCCATACTTAAGGTCCTGCGGGGCCACGCCGACCGAACAGAATGGGTAAAGGGTGTTGCGCGCTCCGATGCGCGTGCGGCCGTCGAGCACTACATGCGAGATCAGCGTGCAATCTTCGCCCAGAACCACTTCGGGGCCGATGGTGCAGAACGGGCCGACGGTGCACGACGCGGGAACATGAGCGCCGGGGGCGATCGCCGCGCTCGGGTGCACACTCACTCGGCCATCTCCGCGGCGGCTGGCGCGGGCGCTTCAGCCTCGGCTTTGGGCGCAGCGTACGCGTCCCCTGTGGCGGCTGTTTCGGGCTGTGAGTCGCCCGATCCACGTTGCCCCGCTGCTCCATCTTCGCGCTCGCGCGGCACCACGCAGCAGGTCAGCGTGGCCTCGCAGGCCAGCTTGCCGTCCACAAACGCCTTGCCCTCGATGCGCCCGGCGCGCGGCCGGAACGACAGCACATCGATCTCGATGCGCAACTGGTCGCCCGGCGTCACCGGCCGGCGAAACTTGGCCCGCTCGATGCTTGTGAAAACTATCAGATGTTTTTGCCGGTCGGCCAGCTCGTGCAGAATAATGATGCCCCCGGCCTGCGCCATCGCCTCCACCACCAGCACGCCCGGCATGATGGGGTAGCCGGGGAAATGGCCCTGAAAGAACGGCTCGTTGATGGTCACGTTCTTGATGGCCACCAGGCGCCTGGTGGGCTCGAACTCAACGATCCTGTCGATCAGCAGAAACGGGTAACGGTGAGGGAGGAAATCCAGGATCTGCTGGATGTCGAAGGTCATGCTGGGGCTCCGGTGAGCGGGGAATGCGAGGCCGCGCCGCGCTCCTCTGGATTATAACCAAGGGCGTAATCGGCATTCCCGATTGAGTCCACGATTTCCGCCGCCTTGAAAAGCGAGCCTCTGCGAGGCTACGATGCTCCAAGGATCGTTGCAGGGGGATTGCGGCAGGCAGCATTCAACTTCCCCGGTCATGAAAGTTCAGGAGTCTCGCCCATGCCGGAAGCCGTACTCGTCAGCGCCGTGCGCACGCCCGTCGGCCGCGCGCCCAAAGGCGCACTGTCCACCACCCGACCCGACGACCTCGCCTCAACCGCGCTGGGCGGGGCTTTGGACAGGATTCCTGCGCTCGATAGAGCCGAGGTCGAAGACGTAATCCTCGGCTGCGCGCAGCCCGAAGGCGAGCAAGGCTGGAACATAGCGCGCATGGCGGCTCTGCGCGCCGGATTGCCGGTCGAAATCCCCGGCGTCACGGTGAACCGGCTGTGCTCGTCGGGCCTCGAGGCCATCGCGCTGGCCGACCTGCGTATCCGCGCGGGCGGTGTGCGCGTGGTGACTGCTGGCGGCGCGGAATCCATGAGCCTGATCCCCATGGGCGGCAACAAGCCCAGCCCCAACCCCTGGCTCGCCGAGAACTATCCCGCTTCCCTGCTCACAATGGGCCTGACCGCCGAGCGCGTTGCGCGCCGTTACGGCGTGAGCCGCGAAGACCAGGACGCCTTTGCCCTCGCCAGCCATCGAAAGGCGCTGGCCGCGCAGGCCGAGGGACGGTTTGCCGAAGAACTGATCCCCGTGACGGTGACGAATAGCGTTCCCGGCGAGAAGGCCGGCAAGCCGACCGTCACCGAAAAGAATTTCACTGCCGACGAAGGCCCGCGCGCCGACACTTCCGCGGAAGCTCTGGCCAGGCTCAAGCCCGCGTTCCACGCGCAGGGCACCGTGACCGCCGGCAACGCCTCGCAGACCTCCGACGGCGCGGCTGCGGCGGTGCTCATGGACGCCGTCCGTGCGCGGGAGCTGGGGCTGGCGCCACTGGCGCGCCTGGTTGCGTACGCGGCCGTCGGCTGCCTGCCGGAAGAGATGGGCATAGGCCCTGTCGCCGCCGTTCCCAAGGCGCTGCGCCTGGCCAGCCTCGCGATCGAGGACATCGGGCTGATCGAATTGAACGAAGCCTTTGCCGCGCAGGCGCTGGCCGTCATCCGCGCGCTGGGCCTCGATCCGGAGCGGGTCAACGTCAACGGCGGCGCCATCGCGCTCGGCCATCCGCTGGGCTGCACTGGAGCTAAACTGACGGCCACGCTGCTCAGCGAGATGCGGCGGCGCAAGGTGCGCTACGGCATGGTAACGATGTGCGTGGGCGGCGGCATGGGCGCGGCGGGGATCTTCGAGCGGCTGTGAAATCGCTATCAGCGTCAGGAGCGATTTTCGGGAATGACGAAGGAGTAGAACTGTCCAGGTCCGAAAATGTCAATTGCGCGATTTATAAGGTAATCTGGATCGGCCTGGGACTGAACGAACCGAACCACCGGCTCAATTCGCGTCCACTGTTTCAGCCGGCTTAAGCCGCTCTCGCGGACGAGGATCAGCCCTGGGTGCAACTCCTCATCGCCTGCCAAATCCAGAAAGTCGCCCACATTCGCCGTGACCACGGCCATGTCATTGCGCAAGGCGAATGCCCAGACAATGTGGTCCTGTTGACCTCGAAGACCAACGTACACCGCCGCCTGCGCGAACACGCCCATCGCCGCGAGCTCCGCCGCCAGGAACGGAGAAATATTCTCGTCGAGCAAGAGACGCAGAGTCACGCCGCGCGCGATTTTCTTCTTATCTGGATGGGCTTGATTTCGCGAGGCTCAGGTGCAGGCTTAACAAGCCGCGCGTACACCTTTGCATAAGCGATATCCTGGTCCGACAAGGACGGGTAGTCCTCAGTGATCTCGCTCATGGGGACGCGGTTGCGAATCAAACCGACAATGTGCTCCAGCGGGATGCGCGTCCCGCGGAAAACAGGTGTTCCGCTGAGGAGCCCGGGGTCGGAGACGATTCTCTTTCGCATGATCATTAACGTATCACGATTCGGAACGTCGTCTATAACTGACCGCGGTTGCAATGCGGACAAGAAGCCAAAACAGCAACGGCCGGGATCGCTCCCGGCCGCTCTCATTCAACAAAAAGCTCGCGCCCGCGCTACGCCTTGGCCGTCGCCAGTGCCTTCAGCCGCGCGTTCAGCCGGCTCTTGTAGCGGGAAACGGTGTTGCCGTGCAGAATGCCCTTCTGCACGCTCTTGTCGAGGGCGGAAACCGTCTCGCGGTACTGCGTCTGGGCGGCCTTTACGTCGCCTTTGGCCAGCGCCTCGCGCAGCGCCCGCAGGCTGGTGCGCACACGGCTGCGGTTGGCGCGGTTCACTTCGGTGCGGGTCTCGGTCTGGCGGGCGCGCTTCAGCGACGATACATGGTTTGCCATGATGCTTCCTTTGTCTCTTTGAAATGATGCGGGTAAGGATCGAACCCGAGCCGCATCTCTCGCAATTTCTTAGTCTACGGGAATCTCGGCCGCGGGTCAACGCTCGGGCGGCGGCGCGAATCTGCGCCGGCCGGGTACGTCCAATTTTGTCCCGCGTACCGAACCAGTAAGCATTTTGGCGCATCTTTAACTTTGGGGGCATTGACGCCGGACACAGTTGGCGCTAATCTTCCCCCAGATAAAGGATTTGGTCGCCCACACCAACCCGCCCTTCGTCCTCGCCCCTCCCAGTTCCGTGCGGTCCGGCGCGCAGTTTGCGCGAAGATTGCGCTGCGTCCAGCCGATACATCGCTTAGCGGAATCTAACCCATCAACGCCGTCTGCCCCCGGGGCAGCCATGGAGGCCGTCTGAAAATCGCTCTGGAGATCACGCCCAACCTCGAGCCCCTGTTCGGGACCCGCGATGAAAACCTCAGGCTCATGGAAGACTCTCTCGGCGTGCGCATCGATCTGCTCTC
This sequence comes from Occallatibacter sp., assembly GCA_050745765.1. Lineage (GTDB taxonomy): Bacteria > Acidobacteriota > Terriglobia > Terriglobales > Acidobacteriaceae > Telmatobacter. Next base: position 26,653 of record JBOGLX010000109.1, read on the forward strand.
CGACGCCGTCCACGTCGAAGGCCCCCCGGACAGCGTGGCCCGCGTGCAGCGCATCTTTCAGGACTTCGAGGCTCTGCGGCGGCAAGGCATCAATCCCCACAATGGCGAGCTGAACGGAATGCTGCGGCTGGTGACGGCCGACCCGGCCACCACCCTGCGCTCGCTTGCCGATGCGGGCAAGCAGCGCTCGGTGGGCATCAAGCGCACGGTGCAGCCGCGCTCGCTCAACCAGCGGCGGTACGTCGAGGCCATCGAGCAGAACGATATGGTCTTTGGCGTGGGTCCGGCGGGCACGGGCAAGACCTATCTGGCCGTGGCTATGGCCGTGGCGGCGATCAACGCCAAGAGGGTGAGCCGGATTGTGCTGGTGCGGCCGGCGGTCGAGGCGGGCGAGCGGCTGGGCTTTCTGCCCGGAACGCTGCAGGAGAAGGTCGATCCCTATCTGCGGCCGCTTTACGACGCGCTCTACGACCTGCTGGACCCGGAGCGCGTGGACAAAATGCTCGAGAAGAACACGATCGAGGTGGCGCCGCTGGCCTTTATGCGCGGGCGCACACTCAATGACGCCTTCATCATCATGGACGAGGCGCAGAACACCACCATCGAGCAGATGAAAATGTTCCTGACGCGCATGGGCAATAACTCGAAGGCCGTGATTACGGGCGATATTACGCAGATCGATTTGCCCAACCCGCGCAAATCGGGCCTCGTGGATGCGATCAACGTGCTCGACGGCGTCGAAGGCATTCACTTCTGCCACTTCGAGGATTCGGACGTGGTGCGGCACGCGCTGGTGCAGCGCATCGTTCGGGCGTACGAGTCGGCCAAGCCGCAGCAGCAGGAGCTGCCGCTGGCGCTGGGCGAGCGGATCGAGATGCGGACAGAGGCCGGCGAAGCCGTGCAGCAGGCTTCGGCAAAGCCGCAGTAGAGCGGTTTTCGTGTACCGATGTGCCGTTTCCGGCGTTCTTTTAGAGCGAAATCAGGGTTCCTGTGTCCTCTTTTAGTTTGGTTCGGGCCGCTGGCCGCGGAACTGTCTTCAAACGGCCTTCAAATCGGCTTAAACCTTTAACAGCCCTTAAATGGGGTTAAAATGACTTAAAAACGGATTTATTGTTTACTATTTGATAACCCGGCGCATTTTTCAAGCCGTTCATTGCATTTGACTTACAATACAACATGCGCTGGAAATAGGGCGATTTGCACACCCCCCCCCCACCTGTTTCAGGGGGTGTTTAAGCGGGGATTTTTCAGATCGCGGCGCGTTCTCCTTCGCCTGCTGTCAGACTTTGGCGGGCTGCGCCACGCCCGGAACCCTCTAATTAAGAATTGTGCGCCAAAGGCGCAAAATTATATGCAAAACGAGCGAGGACGATTTTGCCGGCGTCTTCCGGATACACTTATTCTGGAATTGTTCTAGTACTACAGTTGTAAATGGTTCGCGATTCGCGAAAGGGGCAAGAGTCCGGGCCTGAAGGCCCCTTAGATTGGCACCGTTTCCGGGGCTGAATAGACTGCGGAAAAAAGGGCCAGATTCGCCTTGAATCGCAGAGCAAGCGAGGCAGGGGCTAAAGCCCGTCCTTTTTTTTGTTGCATTTGCGGCACGACTAAAGTCATGCCCTGTTACAAAACCGTGCTGGGCGTGATTTTTTTCCGCAGCCTGTGAGGCCCCCGGCTCCCTCCGCGTTCGGCAATCTACAACTGTAGTACTAGTCGCAAAAAATAGCCCCGGCCGATACTCTGGCCGGGGCTGGCTTCATGGTTGCCAAGCTTGGGGTTTAAAGGCGAGGCGGCCGCGAGCTACAAGGCGCGGCCGCTGCTGGCTAGTCAGAAGTCGATGCGCAGGCTCAACTGGATCTGACGAGGCGAGTTCTCGGAACCGCAGGTCTCTCCCGCCTGGTAGCAGGTCTCGCCGGTGGTCCCGCTGGGGTTGGCGAGGCCCTGGTTGTTGAAGAGGTTGAACGCATCGACGTTGAAGCGCACATTGAGATTCTCTTTGATCGGGAAGACCTTGAAGAGTGAAGCGTTGACGCCCCAGTTCATGGGGCCGTTAAGGACGGTGTGGCCGAAGGGACTGGCGACGTTGATGCCTTTCTCGGAGGCGCCGTTGTCGGCTTCGGACGGGGTAGGGCTGTAGGAGATCACGGTGCCGTTCTTCTGCACCTTGCCGTTGGCGCTTCCCACGCCGACGTTGCTCATGGCGACATCGTTGTCGCCATAGTATTTATCCGTGGACGGACTGGAGCCATTGGCAATGCAGGAGATGTCCAAAGGCACCTGATAGGGCGCCCAATTTCCCTTGAGGCCGGTGACGGTCTTCGCCGACGATCCGGCGCAGCCGGCCTGGCCATCGATTGTCGTACCGGTGAGCACCGATGGCGCAATATAGCCATTGAACCATTCGTACTCCTTGAGGCAGGTGCCGCTGCTGCAGTCGACGATGGGCATCTTGTGCTTATAGATGTGGATGGAGTTCTTGGCCGCCCCTGACGCGGCCGGCGCACCCCAGTTGGAATTGGTGATGGCGAAGTCGGTGATGCGGACGTCTCCGGAGCCGGCAATCTGCCAGCCGCCGATGGCTTCGTTGACGGGCTTGTTCACGTTTGCCAGCCAGCGCTTGCCGCGCCCGACTGGTATGTCGATGAGCGTATTGAACTGAAGGTGCTGGGGCGGGTTATTGGTGTCGGTCATGTAGTTTTCCCAGCGGTTGAGGGCCTTGTAGTATTGCCAGGGCTGGACTCCCGCAGGCGGAGGCGGCGGAAGGTTGGGTGCGATGGGCAGCGAGGAAGCGGCATCGGCGGGCGCCACTGTTACCGAGTTCGTGCCGGCGCCGACGTAGTTGCCCTGATAGGACTCCACATAGGAGCTGTAGGGATCGACGTCGTCGGCATTTTCACCGCCGTAGTCGCCGCCGGTGCGCATGCTCCTGGACCAGACGTACATGATCTGCCAGGCAGTGCCATTGTGGTAGAGCTTCTGGTAGTTGACCTGCAAGCCGTTGTAGTTCGACCAGCCGGTCCTGGTGACCTCGTAGCTGCCGTCGCCGTAGGTGAGGTTATCGAAGGGGCCTTCCCCGGTGCTGGAGTTGTAGGGATTATCGATCCCGCTTCCGCTGGGCGTCTCCGCGGCCTGCTGGATTTCCCAGACGTACTCCGACGGATGGTCGTTGTAATAGAACCAGTTGTTCAGGTTTTTTCCGTGCGTGTAGATATAGCTGATGCGCGCCACGGAGCCGCCCTTGAGCGGCTGTTCGATGCTGAAGTTGGCTTCGTACACCGTGGAGGGCGGGGTGTCGGGGTCGACGCTTACGATGCTCATGCCCGGCTGGATGGCTGTAGTGGTGGAGCTGTTGACGATGGTTGAGGTGTTAAAGCCCATGATCGGCCAGCCCGGCGTGGGAACATACGCGCCGGTCGGGGAGCTGGCCGGCCCAAAAGGAGAACTGGTGTTGACGGTGTCGTTGGTGTAGCTCGGGGAGTAGTTCGGTCCGGACAGCATCATGTAGCCGCCGTGAGGTGTGTATGTGTCGCTGGTATAGTTCTCCGAATAGCCGACGGTGAGGGGGTTGTTGCGGCTGACCAGGCGCATGGCCTCGCGCACCGGGGTGGGATAGTAATACTCGCCCACGGCGCCGCGCAGGACGGTGCCCCATTTGCCGAACGGCTGCCAGGCAGCTCCCACCCGCGGAGCAAAGTTGAGGTTAAAGTTGTCGAGGAGCATGTTGGGCAAGCCGGCCTGGGAGGGGGTTTCGAAGTTGACCAGGTCGAGCTGGTCGTTGGCGATGACGGGCTGGGTGGTCAAGCCCTCGGAGACCAACTGCGAGGTTGGACCGGAAAAAACGATGGCGTCGTTCTTGAAGTCGAAGCTCTCCATCTGGCCCCTGCCCATCCACATGGCGGGGTGGGCCTCATAGCGCAGCCCGAGATTGAGGGTGAGGTTATTGCGCGCGCGCCAGTTGTCCTGGAAGTAGCCGTCGAGCTCCATGTCGTGCAGATGCTGGTAGGGTGGCTCGATGGTCGCGCTGTAGTCGTATCCGGCGCCCAGGAACATGTCGGCATTGGCGTCGCCGGAGTCGGAATAGGCGGTGGCGCCCGATGCGCTGTATTTGGCGGGATCGCTGAGGGCGGTGGCGTCGTCGTCGAACTCCAGGTTGTCTTTCACTTCGTCGGGGATCGATCCGATGTGCTCGAAGCGGTAGCGCCCGCCGAAGAGCAACTGGTGCTTGCCGAGAATCTTGGTGAAGTTTTCGTCCGCGTTGTAGATTGTGGAGGTGACGCTGTACTGGAACTGCGTGCCGCTGGGTTCGGAAAAGTTGCCGGAGATTTCAGGGAAGCCGACCTCCGTGAAGTTGTTGGGCAGGCCGAGTTCCGACTCGAAATCCGTGTTTGGACTCCCGCCGGCCAAATTGTGCTCGCCATACCAGGTTTGGCTGAGGACGGTCTCAGAGTAGAAGGTGGGAGAGAACACGTGCGTGAAGCCCAGCGCGGCGGCGTAAACGTTCGAAACGGTGTAGGAAGTACCGGAGGCCTCGGCGGGAATCTGCGCCCCACCCGGCGCCGTCGCAGGCAGCGTATAGGACTGTTTGACGGGGTCGTTGCGTGGACTGGTGGCCTGCGTGATGTTCTGGGTGTAGCGCAGGTAGGCGCGGTTGTTCTCGTTGAATACATGATCCAGGCGCCAGGTGAGCTGCGGCTCGATGTTCAGTTCGCGCACGGTGCCGTCGAAGTTATCCCCGGCCACCGGGCTGATGTTCGTGAAGAGCTCGCCATATTTGCCGGTGGTATTGGGCTGCATGGCCATGAGGGTCTTAAAGAGCGCGGATTGCTGGCTGAGCGGCATGCAGTTGGGGTCGCCGTTGCAATTGGAAGGGGCCCCGCCGCCGGTTTCGTTGTACTCCTGGGTATAGGTCTCCCGGCAAAATGCGTTGCTGGACGCGGCGGTGCCGAGGGCCGACGGCTCGGCGCACTGATTGGCGCCTGTGTTGTAGGCGCCGGTGGTGGTGGGATCGTAGAGGGTTTCCAGCAGGCCGGAGCTGTTGAGGGCCTGGCTGAAGTCGCCGTTCACCATCTGCGGCGTTGCCACCTTTTCGCTCTGGAACGGGTTCTGCGCCAGCGAATACCGTTCGTAGGCGAAGAAGAAGAAGGTTTTGTCTTTGCCGTGGTAGAGATGGGGAATCTCGATGGGACCGCCTATCGAGGCTCCGAACTCATTGCGGATATATTCCGGCGCAACGTAACCGGATGGGTTGTCGCGGGCGCGGGCGATGCCGAAACCGTTGTTGCGCGCGGTCCAGAAGCCCGTGCCGTGGAACTGGTTGGTTCCGGACTTGGTGTTGAGAATGACGGTGGCGGGAGCGGCGTACTGCGCGCCGGCGTCCTCGTCCTCGACACGGACCTCCTGAAGCGCGTCCGGATCGACCACCTGGCTTGAGCCTTGGTGCACGCCGCCAAAGTCGAGGTTTTCCAGGGTTGCGCCGTCAACCTCATAGATCGTGGCCGGGCCTGACTCGCCGTTGGCGCAGGAGCTCGACTCCGGGCAGCTCTCCAGGCCGGGGGTGACTTCGTTGACCAGGGTGACGATGTCGCGTCCATTCATGGGCAACTGGTTGATGCGGGCGTTTTCCAGCGTCGAGGAGATGGCGCCGTTGGTGGTGTCGGTGAGTTCCACCGTGTTCGCCGATACCGTCACCTGCTGCGTCACCGCGCCCGCGGTCATGGTGGCGTTGGCCACGAAGGTCTGACCCACCAGCAGTTCGATTGTCCGCTTGTAGGTCTTCATGCCGGGCGCAGTAACAGTCACCGTGTATGTACCCGTATTCAATCCCGGCACAACGAAGAAGCCTACGCCGTTGCTCCTGGTGCCGACGGTCACGTTGGTGGCCGTGTTGACGGCGCTCACCGATGCGCCGGGGATCACCGCGCCCGTCGCGTCCGTGACCGTGCCCTGGATGGAACCCGCGCCGCTTTGCGCCTGCAAGTTGGGGACACAAACCGCCAGCCCCAGAAGGGCGGCAGCAGTGAGGATTGGCGCGTACCATTTGCGAACTGTCTGCGTCAGGACTCTGGCTATGCTGATCATTTGAATTCTTTCCTCCTGAATGACTGCTGTTGTTGTCTGGCGCTTTCTTTGAGAGCGCATCTGTAAAGCTCGGCTCCAAAGCTCGGCTCCAAAATTCGGCTCCGAAACTCGGCTCCCGGCGGCGTAGAACAGGATCGGACGCGGATCCGCGGTTGGGCGGCGGTACACCGAACTTTTCGTGTATTTCCTGGGAAGCATCTCAACCCCAAAGGCGGAATTTTGCCGTGCGGGCCCTTTGGAAACTGGATTCGAGATATAGCCTTCGCTACCGTCGGCCTTTCTAACAGACCATGGGACTCAATTGGCAAGTGACTCACCGTTTGACACAAACCAGCGCAGCGATCTCGCGCGGAATGTGGCAGATATCGCCGGGGAGTTGACCGTTTTAAACGCTGTTGCATCGCTGCTAAAGTGCCCGTATCATGTGAGGAGCCTATGCACAGCGGCCACGCAACATCGGAAACCTGGCGGCCGGAAACCAGAGACGACCGCGAGGCGATATTGCGTGAGCTGAACGAGGTTCTCGCCAGCGCGCACTTCTGCAACAGCAAGCGCTATCCCGCGCTGCTCAAATATGTGGTCGAGCACACCCTGAACGGCAACGCGGAGATGCTCAAGGAGCGCACCCTGGGAGTGGAGGTCTTCGGGCGGCCCGCGGATTACGACACCAACGCCGACACCGTGGTCCGCTTCACCGCGAGCGAGGTGCGGAAGCGCCTTCTGCTCTATTACTCCGAACTGGACCGTAGCTCCGACGTCCGCATCTCGCTGCCGTCGGGTTCCTACATCCCGGAATTCTTTCACGGGCACGATCGTCCGCACGGCCACCTCGGCGAAGGCGCGGGCCTTGCCGAGGCCCATCTGGGACAGGCTTCTTCCGTATACGTACACACGCGGCCGGACGGTGACGGGATAGAACCTTCGCGGCTACCGCCGCAGGGCGTCTCCAACGGGGAGCTGCCGCGGGCAGCGGCCTCCACGCCGGAAAGGCCGCGGGGCGTTCGCCGGCGCATCCTTTGGCGCTCCGCTATTGCCGTGGCGGTGCTGGCCGCGCTGGCCGGGTCGTGGTTGATTTACCGCTCGCTTTCACCGCAGTCCGCGCTCAAAAGCTTCTGGTCCCCTGTGCTTCAAGGCCAGAGTTCCATCCTGATCTGCACGGGGAGCGTAGTCTTCACCCCGCAGTCCAACTATTCCGGGGTTATCACGGCGGGCAGGGACATCGACTATACCTTCGTCTCCATGCAGATCGCGTCGGCCATCAACGAGGTCAACCTTACCGTGGACCATTCCGGGGGCGCCAGCCAGTTGATCCCTTCCGCAACCACGCCGCTCACCGGCCTGCGCGACCATTCGGTCATCCTGCTTGGCGGGTACAACAACCAGTGGACGATGCGCCTGCTGGCCCCATTGCGATTCCATTTTGCGCCGGCTCCGGACGAGGCCATCGTGGACCAGATGCAACCGCAGACGCAATGGAGACGGGACACGTCGCTGCCGTATTCGAGCGCCGACGACTACGCCATCGTGGCGCGGTTCCGCGATCCCACGATCGACGGCTGGGTGGTGGCCCTGGCCGGCCTGGGACGCAACGGCACCGAGGCCGCGGCCCTGTTCACCACCGACCCCCGCTACATGCAAATGCTGCGCTCCTGGATGGGCAGGGATTTTGGCGGCCGGAATATCGAAGCGGTGCTTAAGGTCAACGTAATCGACGGAAAGACCGGCGCGCCGTCGATCCTGGCCGTACACGTGTGGTAGGCGCCTGGGCTGCGCGGGCCCTCCGCGGTTCCCAAGCGCATCGCACTCGAGCACGGTCCGGCAGGGCCGCGCGGAGCCGGACTTTACTCGGTTCTCCTCGGCTCATTTCTCCGCGGTCCTTGCTCATTTTCCGGCGATCTTGCGATCCGGCCGCGACGCCATTATGGATGCAATGGCGCACAACGTCAGAATGCCGCCGATGATGGCGAGCGAAGGCACAATGGGAACCGCGACCCAGCGCGCGGCGAGCATTTTGAAGGCCACAAAGGTGAGCAGCGCGGCCAGCCCGTAATGGAGATAACGGAAGCGATCGAGCATGGAAGCCAGCGCAAGATAAAGCGAACGCAACCCGATCACTGCGGCTATGTTCGACGTGTAGACCACGAACGGATCGTGCGAGACAGCGAGCACGGCAGGAATGGAATCGGTTGCGAAGAGAAGGTCGGTGACCTCGATGGCCAGGATCACCGGCAGCAGCGAGCCCTTTGCCGGCTGCAGGCGGCGCATCCACCCCGGAACAGCGGCGCGGGCCGACCCCCCGCGAAGCACTCGCCAGGCAGCATACAAGAGGAACAGGCCGAAAATCCAGGTGATCCAGTCGAAGCGCTCGAGCAGGGTTACGCCCGCCGCGATAAACAGCGCGCGCAGCACCACCGCCCCGGCCACGCCCCACATAAGCGCGTTGTGCTGCCGCCGCGCGCCGATACGGAACCCCTGAAAGATCACCAGAAACACAAACAGGTTGTCGACGCTGAGCGAAGTTTCGATGGTGTATCCGGCTACCCATTCGAGGGCGAGCTGGCGGCCTTTGGCAATCTCGATCCACGCGGCAAAGCCCGCAGCAGCCGCCAACATAACCGCTATGCCGACCCAGGCAGCCTTGCGCGCCGAGACGGCCGTGCGCACCCGGTTCTCGAGGATGGACTCGGCCAGCAGCAGACCGGCCACCACCGCGTGAAATCCCAGCCACCAGGCCCAGGTTGCACCCGCGATCATAGCTGGATGCTACAGCAGACGCGGCGGGCGCGGCTTCGCGTTACCATTCGCGCCCTTTCGGCATCTGCTGAGTAGTGAGGCAAAGATGGTGAAGGAAACGGCACAATCCGCCGCCGGCGGAGATAGGGTGGTCCTGGGCCAGCGGCCGCAGGTGGTCATCGTGGGTGGAGGGTTTGCGGGGATTCACGCCGCCAAGGCCCTGGGCGGGCTGGCGGTGGACCTGACGGTGGTGGACCGCCGCAACCACCATACGTTTCAGCCGCTGCTCTACCAGGTGGCGCTGGCCGTGCTGTCGCCGGCCGACATTGCGCAGCCTATCCGCTCCATCCTGCGCAAGCAGAAGAACACGCAGGTACTGATGGATGAGGTAACGGAGATCGATACGGGCGCGCGCAAAGTCACGCTCGGCAGCGGCGCGACGCTTGCCTACGACTACCTCGCACTGGCCGCCGGGGCCACGCATTCTTACTTTGGACACGAGGGCTGGGCGCAGCTCGCCCCAGGCCTCAAGACCATTGAAAACGCCCTGGAGATTCGCCGCCGCGTGCTGCTTTCCTTTGAACTGGCCGAGCGGCAGATGGTGGAGCGCGGCTGGCACCCGCCGCTCAACTTCGTTGTTGTTGGCGGCGGCCCGACGGGGGTCGAGCTGGCTGGGGCGATCAGCGACATTGCCCAGCTTTACATGCGCCACGACTTCCGCCACATCGACCCGGCGAAGAGCCGCGTGGTGCTTCTGGACGGCGGCCCACGGGTGCTTGCCTCCTATCCGCCCGATCTCTCGGCCAAAGCGGAAGCCTCGCTCAGCCGCCTGGGCGTCGAGGTCTGCACCAAGACTCAGGTCACAGGTGTGGGCCCCGGCTGGGTAGAGGCCGGAGGCAAGCGGATCGAGGCCGTGGTAACGCTCTGGGCGGCCGGCGTGGAGGCCTCGCCGCTGGGCAAACTCGTCGGCGCGCCCCTGGACCGGCGGGGCTGCGTGGTGGTCAACGAAACGCTCAATCCGCCAGCTTTGCCGAACGTTTTCATCCTCGGCGACCTGGCCCACTTCGAGCAGGATGGCCACCAGGTCCCCGCCGTGGCGCAGCCGGCGATGCAGATGGGCGACCACCTGGCCAGAATGATCTCCGCCGACCTCGACCGGCGCCCGCGCCCGGCGTTCCGCTACTTCGACAAGGGCGACATGGCCACCATCGGCCGGATGGACGCCGTGGCCCAAGTGGAGTGGCCTTTCAAGGCTCACCTCAGCGGTTTTCCGGCGTGGTTCACGTGGCTTACAGTCCACATCTTCTTTTTGATCGGATTCCGCAGCCGCTTGTCGGTTTTTGCGGCGTGGATCTGGACGTATTTCACGTTTACTCGCGGCGCGCGGCTGATTACCGGCGACCAGCGCCTGCCGGGCTGGCAGACCCAGACGGCGCCGGAAACCGGCGAGACACCGGCGATTTCAGGGAGATCGACGCGCTGATGCGCTTGATGCACGTGGAAGGAACATCTGAGGTTGAAGTCTCTGGAGCGTGCGATCATCGTGGGATTGGCGTCCTGCCTGTCAGAAACGCAGACTGCGCCTCAGAACGCTGCCGGTGTGGTAGCGTGCTCGCGGATGACTGGTTTGGTCTAGCTTGAGATGCGGCACAGCCAGGTACGTTTGGGCCAGTCGCGAAACCTGGGATAGCTCAGATCTAAGCCGGAACAAATTCAGGCGGTCAGAGACCTGGACCTTGTCCCCATTGATTCCGGGGCTCCATTTATTGCTCTTAGTCATTCGGTGATGGCATGGGAGCCTGCCAGTTGCCCGCACCATTCGCCCCCGCGCCGGCATCCACTACAATGGACAAGAGATCTGGGAGCAATAAAAATGGCACACACAGTTTTTTGCGTGCGCAACAAGCGCGAGATGGAGGGCCTGGACGAGCCGCCATTTGACTCCGAATTCGGCCAGAAAATTTACAAAAACGTCTCCAAAGCGGCCTGGGGCGAGTGGGTAGACCGGCAGAAAATGCTGCTCAACGAGTATCGCCTTCAGCCGTGGACTCCGCAGGCCCAGCAGTTTCTTGTCGAACAGATGGAAGAATTTTTCTTTGGCGCCGGTTCCGCACTGCCGTCTGAGTACGTCCCGCCGACGCACTGAGTTTTTGGGCTCCAGAGTCGATGCGAGCAGCGAGGCTTCAAACGCATCGCGGCGGACGCAGTCTTTTCCAATCGAAGGATGAGCCTGAAGGGGCCTGAGCAGGGTGGTAGGGAGAAGGCTCCTTTCGTGTGTCTTTTGACAGCATAAGCTTTGTCGTCGATGGGGGCTGGACCGTAGCGTAGCCCGTAGGGGCGAAGGGTTGGGTATTGGTGTTGGACCAGAAGCCGCTCGATCCAGGCATAACGCTGCTGGCGGCTCTGGCTCTCAAACCGGATCTCTTCGCTGACCAGAAGAAAGCCGCGAATCGACTCCAGACTCAAATGCTCGGCTTAGTGCATGCGGATGATCAATCTCCAGCATGACCACCCCACCTTCAGGCTCATCTTGCGTTGGAATCACGTATTGCCTTCAGGCTCATCTTGCATTGGAAAAGAGTACGAATTGCCATTTTCCATTTAACCGGCGATACTGTTTAAGGTCGACCGCATGTCCGTAGCTGTTATCCATGCCGCGGCGTCGATTCCCTCCCGCTCGCTTCCGGATGAAGAGGTTTTCGTTCAGGGTGTGCGTGCGTCTCTGGAATCCGATTCTAGCAGATTGGATAGTAAGGTCGATCATTGGAAATAAGGTATTGAAAACAAAGGCGCTATCGTCTAGGGGTTAGGACGTGAGATTCTCAATCTTAAAACACGGGTTCGATTCCCGTTAGCGCTACCAATCGAATTTCGCTGAGGCCCGCTGCTACGGCGGGTTTTTCTGTTGGCCCAAGTTTCTCCGGCGCTCCGTGGTTACAAATAGCACACTCCGTGGTACGCAGTTTGGTACACAGGCTCTCTGCCTAGAGCGGAGAGGTACCGCTTCAGGGGTGCCGCAAATGCGAGAGCAGATCGACTCGGATTCGCTTGTGCTTCTCTATCTGCCACAGGTCGTATTGGGCCTGCATCCCCAGCCATACTTCGGGCGTGGACGTGCCAAAGGCGCGGGCAAGCCGCACAGCCATCTTCGGCGAAACAGCAGCCTTGCCGTTCAGCGCGCGCGACGGCGTAATCCGGCCCACGCCTGGATGCTTTGCCGCCGCCGCAACGCTCATCTCGCCGAGATACTAGCGGATCGCGTGGCCGGGTTGCAGGGGATTGTGGATCGCATATCGCTTCCCCTTCTTGGTGGTAGTCCTGGTAATCGGCCCCAATCGCCTCCTCGCCCTTGAAACGAACGGGCAAAGTCACTTGCGTAACCAATCATCGTTGCACAGGTAACGATCAAAATCAGCTAAGGAGCCATGCTCCCGAGCGATTGGGGGAGTGCAATCCGCGGGGGCTGCGTGGCATCGTAATTAATACGCGGGAGCGTGCGAAGGGTGCAGGAACGAGCACTCCCGCCCAAAGTCGATCTCTTGGGGTGGACCAATGAAATTCCTCTCGATGCTGCAAATCCCCTTGGCGTCAGCCTATCTGTGTCCGAATTGCAGTTGCATTGGAAACTGCTCAGTACGTTGCCCGGCATGTGCTTCGTCGGAATTGTTAAGCTTAGCGGGTGTTCTTGACCGGGAACCGGAAGACGACCCACAACTCAGTCTCGAACGCCCTGTGCAACTGCGTTGCTCTGAACCTGCAATTCTAGCCGGACAATCCGCTGTGGGAACTGTGCCCTTCGGTTTGCGTCGGCAAAACACACAACGCTCGAAAACGTTCGAGCTTTCCGGCTCCATCACGGCGATGTCGGCCTCGTCTCTCGCACACGGCTAGATCAAATTGAAGTTCGCTTGTTCCAGAGACCCTTCGAGTCGAATAGGCCGATTTTGCGAAATGGCGGCGCCTCCTGTGGCACTTTCGGCAGAGTTGTCGGCAAGCATTCAAAGCGTCATGCAGGCAACCGGTGTAGTGTCCGCGAAATAACTAGATGATTCATCGTTTCTGCCTTTTGGTTTTGCGGCTGGTGCATCCGGGTCTGACCTGCTCCAGGGTGCGGCGACACCGGCCCCCCTCATCGCGGAATACAAAACTGGGTGCCCCAGGGTTTCGATTCTGAGACCTGGGAAGAGTATCCACAGGGTCACCGTACCGATACCTCGAGCCCGCGAACCCGCGCCAATCGCGGCTACGGCCGTTCCAAAGTTGCTGTACCCAAAACTCTGTGCCCCATCCATGCGACTTTTTTTCGTCGCATGGGTGGGAGGCCACGACAGGTGGGTGCAGCTTCTCTGGATCCGCTCTAACTCGCCCGACCCTTGCCCGCCCGAAAAACGTGCACGATAATCGCCACGTGAATGCCAACGGCCACTAGCGCCCCCGCCGCATGCATCCACGCCGTACCTCCGCCCGCCTGCTGAATCGCCGCCATGCACCAAGCGCCCAGAGGAACAAAAATCACCAGCGCCGTGATCAGCCCCGGATTGTACTTGCGAAAAATCAGCCCGTGTATGAAGTGAACCGCCCCATTCACCAACAACAGATAGGCCGCAATCAATCCGAATCCCACGTTCACCCGCACCGCCAGCCAAAGCGACACGGCCACCACTCCCCAAACCCCAGGCACGTTGATGATAAAAACGGCCAGCGGCGACAGATAGCCTTTCCCCTTCAACGACCGATTCAGAAACTCCCGGAACCGGTCCTTATCGTGCTCTTCGTACTGGTGTACCATGTAGGCCGGCAGACAGAGATAAGTCGCCACAAGCGCCGGCGCCCACCCGCGCACAAAAACCGGCGTCAGCGCCAGCAAAAGCAGTCCCGCCAGGAACCCTCCATAAACCCAACTGACAATCAACCGGTTCATCATTGCCGCTCCGCCATTGCTGGCAAATTCCTCAAAGAACGAATCTCAGGTTTTGTGCAACGGCAGGGAAAGCACTTTCAATCGCCTGCCCAGCCTGGCGAATTCAGGATCGGCTGTAACCAGGGTTGCTCCCATGCGCATTGCCAACTCGGCGGCAAAGCAATCTGCCAACCCCAATTTGTAACGGCGCCGAATGTCGGCAGCGGCCAGAGCCCCATCGAAATCGGGCGATTCAAATTCGACGAGCCCGCTGACCCGTTGAACGGCCTTGCGCGCTTCATCGAACCTCGAGTATCTAGCGAAGATATAAAGCACCTCGGCAAGGTTGACGACTGAAATGCGAAGCAGTAGCAACTTCTTGTCCGCGCGGATCAGTAAGTCCCGAACTTTGGCCGCGCCCTCCTCGTCGCGAAAGTATCTTATCAGCGCATTCGCATCCAGAACGTACTCTCTGACAGCGGATCCTCAATCTCTGCATCCTCGCGTTCGCGCTCTTTACGCTTCTCTTCCATCCACCACGCTTCGACATCCTCTTGCACATGGCTGAGGCACCCTTGAAGAGCAAGAACGTCATCCAGTGCACTCGACTCCAAGGTCAACTTGCCGTTCTGCTCGCCGAAAATCACCTTCGCCCGGGGCCTCAGGTTGAACTTTGCTCTCAAATCCGCCGGTATCACCAACTGCCCCTTCGAACTGATGCGCCCCGCCCGCGCCATAGCGTCTTACCTCCAAGTAAGACAGAGTGTATGCCTGCGGCAGCGGAGATTCAAGCGTTGAACCGCAGCAGGTTGCTGTACCCAAAGCTCCGTGCCCCGTCCATGCGACTTTTTTCTGTCGCATGGGCGGGATGCCACGACCGTCGGTATAGCACCTCTGAAATTGCTCCAGGAAGAAAGTCACAGGACGCGCGACGGGCGAAAGGCTGCGATCGATGCAGAATGCCGGCGGCCGCGTGGACCGCGCGCCTTATTCCATGGCTACGCTGCCGCCCTCGGGCTTTTTCTTGCTCAATAAAAGCGACAGAAAAATCAGCACCACCGACATCCACGCCAGCTCCATATAGACATCCTGGTAGCCCTGCATCTGCGCCTGCCGCTTGAGCTGGCTGTAGATGGTCCCCAGCGCCAGTGCGTGGCTGTTGGCCGCGCCCGCGCCGGCGGAAAAGAATCCGTTGAGAGCCTGCACCCGCTGTTGAAAGCCGAGGTTGGCCGATTGCATGGCGCTTTGCAGATGCTGCTGGTGCCACAGGGCGCGGCTCGTCACCTGCGCGTTGGTCATGGCGATCAACACGCTGCCGCCGATGTTACGCGCAAAGTTGATCAGCCCCGCCACCTGGTTGCTTTCTCTTTTGGGCATGTCCACGTAGGCCGCGTTGGTGATGGAGATGAAGCAGAACGGCAGCGGCAGCATCTGCACCACGCGCAGCCACGACGCTTCTGCAAAGCTCATCTGCAGGTTGGTCACCTGCGCCGCGTAGCGAAAGGTGATGACGAACAGGATGAACCCGCCCACGGCCAGCGTGCGCGCGGAAACCCTGCTGGTGGCGATGCCCGCCAGCGGCATCATGACCACCAGCGTCAGGCCGCCCGCGGTCAGCGCCAGGCCGGCGGTCGTGGCCGTGTAGCCCAGCAGAAGCTGCATGAACTGCGGCTGCAGCACGGTATTCGCGTTCAGCACGCCGCCCACCAGCATCATCAGGAAACAGCAGATAGCGAAATTCTTGAACCGGAACAGCTTCAAATTCATCAACGGCTGCTTGCGGTTCCACTCCCAGGCGATCAGCCCGATCATGCCCACGACAAAGAGAACAGCGAAGAAGCGGATAAATCCCGACGCGAACCAATCGTTCTCTTCGCCCTTGTCGAGCATGATCTGCATGCCGCCCATGGCGATGGTCAGAAAGCCCAAGCCCACGTAGTCGATATTCTTCAAGAGGCCCCGGTTGGGTTTGATCCACGGCGGATCCTCCACCAGCCGCGTCACCAGGAAGAAGGCCAGAATGCCCACGGGAATGTTGATGAAAAAAATCCAACGCCAGGAGTAGTTGTCCGTGATCCAGCCGCCCAGCGTTGGCCCAATGGACGGCGCCAGAACGGCGACAAGCCCGTAGAGCGCAAACGCCTGCCCGCGCTTGTCCGGTTCAAAGGAGTCGGCCATGATGGCCTGCGCCATGGGCTGCAGGCCGCCGCCGCCCGCGCCCTGAAGGATGCGGAACAGGAGCAGCATGGGCAGCGAGGGCGCCGCGCCGCACAGAAAACTCGCCCCCGTGAAGATCAGAATGCAAGTGACAAAGAAATTCCGCCGCCCGACCACGCTCGAAATCCAGCCGCCCAGCGGCAGCACGATGGCGTTCGAGAGCAGGTAGCTGGTCAGCACCCACGTCGCCTGGTCCTCGCTGGCGCCCAGATTGCCTGCAATGTGCGGCAGCGCCACGTTGGCGATCGAAGTGTCCAGCACCTCCATAAACGCCGCCAGCGCCACCGTCATGGCGATCAGCCACGGGTTTACCCGCGGCTTCCACTGCGAGTGCTCGAAGGCGTCGATCTCAGCCGCCACGGTTTGCGGCGCGGGTTCCGCCTTCGCGCCGTCCGGGATCGGCACCGCTGGCTCCAATTCAGACAAAGACTCGCTCCTGTTTTCACTTGATTTGGATTCACTGGAATTGCTGCTGGCCGGGGAAGCTCGGCTCGGCCCACTACCGCCGCGTGTGCTCCTCAGAGCTCATTTTGCCCACAGGTGGGTGCATACCTTCAAATAGATTCCTGTCACCGCCATTGGGGTTCACGGAGTGCAGCCCGCCCGCGGTAACCTCGGAAAAGAAACCGGTAGAGAGATGGGTGCCTCAGAGCCTGCTCTGAGCCTGCCGAAGGGTCTCGATTTTGAGACCTGGAACTGAACGATGTTATAGACCTTCAAAAACAAAGCGAGCCCGGCAAACTCTGTTGCCGGGCCCAACGCTCACCTTGCTGTCTTTGATCGCTTTGCTGTTTTCTTATTCGCCGTCCGGCTGCGGTTGGCCCACATAGACCTGTTGCGGAGCCACGACTTTTGCGCCGTTCGCTTTCAGTTTCATGTTTTGGTCCCCGGGCCTGCCTTCAATCGGCGCCACAAAGCCGATCTCGTATTGATTGCCCAGGCGCTGATCGATGTTTTTGAAATACGGCTCAAACGAAACTGGATTGCCGAACCCGATCCAGTAGCTGTTGCCGCCCGTGGCCTCGGTCAACTGGTTCATCAGGTTCTGGCCGTCCATGGCCGCGTAACCGGTGCGGTCGAAGAAGCCCTGATTCTTCCAATAAATGGTGTAGACAATCAGCCGGGAGCGCACCGCGTCCTGGATCGCGGCCTGCACATAAGGATCATCGGGATTGTAGCGTGGTTCGTAGTAGTCCACGCCGTCGGTCACCATCACCACCACGCGGCGCACGTCGCGGGCCTGCGACGGCCAATGGTTGGCGAGGTCCGACAGGCAGAAGTAGGGACTGCCGCTGATGCCGGCCCCGCCCGCGAGCGGCAGGCGCAGCTCCTTCACCACCGCCGCGTGATCGGTGGTCAGCGGGCCGGCCAGCGCGGCGCGCCCGTTTTCCATATAAGCCAAGGCCACTTGCGCGTTCGGCGGCAGCGTGGCCATAAAGTGCGCAATGTCTCTCAACTGTATTCCCAGGCTCGCGCGCGACCCATCGTCGAGCAACACCACCATCTGGATGGGTGCGTTCGAGTTGTGCAACTGCGTCAAGTTGGCGATGCTGGTTGGCCGGCCATCCACCTTCAGCGCCAATTGGTTCGCTGTGAGGCTCGCCGGCGCCGCGCCCGACACGGGCAGCACGGTCACCACGGCCTTGCCCTGTCCCTGGTTCAAGTCGCTCTGCGCCAGCACTGGCGCCGCCGCCAGCAGCGCAACCGATGCCGCCATCGCGGCCCAATGTACTCTTTGCATCCGCATGCCAATCCCTCCTGTCGAGGTGGGCGCCACAATCTTTCCCGGCGGCTTAATCCACCTCCTCCACTCATTTAGATGTGTGAACACCGGAATCGACACAGTGTTGCGGGCGCCGAGGCCAACAAGAGCTGCGGCCTTTGAAAGGGCACAACCCTTCGGCGAGCTCAGGGCAGGCTTTCACACGCTGCTGAAAAACTCGTGGCTTTGAAAGGGCACGACTTCAGTCGTGCCGCAAACGCCACAAAATAAAGGGCGGGCTTTAGCCCTGAGGATGCGACTTGAGGAATTTGGTGAGAAGCCGGCTTCGCGTTCGGCCCGGCAAAATCATCTTGACAAACAACACACACGTGTAGTAAACATTCCTACAAGGATAGGAGGAGCCGCATGGCCGCACCCAAACTGTCCAAGCTCGAATTTCAAATCATGGAGGCGCTCTGGTCCGGCGGCGAGCGCTCCATCCGCGAAATTCTGGAATCGCTGCCGGGCAAGCGCAGGCCGGCCTATACGACCATCCAGACCACCATTTACCGAATGGAAGCGAAGCGGGTGGTCAAGCGCGTCAAAAAGGTGGGCAACTTCCACGTC
This sequence comes from Occallatibacter sp., assembly GCA_050745765.1. Classification (GTDB taxonomy): domain Bacteria; phylum Acidobacteriota; class Terriglobia; order Terriglobales; family Acidobacteriaceae; genus Telmatobacter. The sequence goes on from JBOGLX010000109.1 coordinate 44,907, forward strand.
TTCGCGGCGGCAATCACGCGCGACGCCGCGCAGCGCCGACTCATCGACGATCTTCTCGCCGTCTTAGGCGGCCGCACCCAACCGGTGATGGCGCACCTCATCGACACCGGCAAGCTCTCGCTCGCGGACGTCGAGGAAGCCGAACGCACTCTGCGCAAACTCTCCAGAAAGGGCGGCCAGTCATGAACCTTCCGGCATTCTGGCACGAAATTTGGGCAGCGGGGTGGTTTGGGGGGCTCGTCAATCACCTCTGGCAATCGACGGTCGTGGTCGCGATTGGCTGGCTTCTGACGTTGGCCCTGCGCAAGAATCAAGCGCGCACGCGCTACTGGGTGTGGATCGTGGCGTCGGCGAAATTTTTACTTCCGTTCTCGCTTTTGATCGATGCCGGTGAGTGGGCGCGGTCATTATTCGCCGCGCCACCCGTAGCGCAGCCGGCACTTGCGGCGGCGATGGAGCAGGTCGCGCAGCCATTTCCGCAAGCGCAGTTCTTCGGCGCGGCGGAGCCTTCGGTTGCTGCGCAACGTGCGGATTTGCTGCCCGCAATTCTTCTCGCCATCTGGGCGTGCGGCGCGTTGATCGTGCTGTTCCGCTGGACGCGCGGATGGATGCAAATTCGCGCCGCCGTGCGGGCAGCATCGCCGATCGAGCTTGCTGCCGATGTGCCTGTGCTTTCGACCACGTCGCCCATCGAGCCCGGCATCTTCGGAATCTTGCGTCCCGTGCTGCTCTTGCCCGAAGGCATTCTTAACCGCCTGACGCCCGCGCAACTGGACGCAATCGTTGCGCACGAGATGTGCCACGTGCGCCGGCGGGACAACCTGACGTTCGCTTTTCACATGATCGTGGAAGCCCTCTTCTGGTTTCATCCCGCCGTCTGGTGGATCGGTGCGCGCCTGATTGAAGAGCGCGAGCGCGCCTGCGATGAGGCGGTCGTCCAATCGGGCGGTGAGGCGGAGATTTACGCGGAGGGAATCCTGAGCGTGTGCAAGCTATGCGTCGAGTCGCCGTTGCCCTGTGTTTCCGGCGTCACGGGTTCGGAACTGAAGCAGCGGATTTTTCGCATCATGACGAAGCACGCAGCGCTCAAACTGGATTTGAGCCGCAAACTTCTGCTAAGCATTGTTGGGATCGCAGCGATCTCGGCTCCGGTCACCCTCGGAATGCTGCATATTACGGAACTCCGCGCCCAATCCGCGCCCGCAAACCCAGCCAGGAGCATCGCCGCAACCTGGCAGGGGACGCTGCACACGAATAGGAACCTGCGCTTCGTGATTAAAATCACGGACGCGGGTGACGGGACGTTGAGGGCCACCTTCTACAACCTCGACGCCGAGCCGGGCGGCACGCCCGCCATTTCCACCACGCTGAATGGCTTTTTGCTGAAGCTCGAACTGCCCTTTGGCACATACGAAGGCACCATGAGCGCCGACGGCAACTCCATCGCCGGGACGTGGAGGCAAGGACCTAACGCGCTGCCGCTGATTTTTGCGCGCGCCACGCCGGAGACCGCGTGGACGATTCCTCAGCCTCCGCTGGGCTTGCCGCCCATGGCTGCGGATGCAAATCCGACATTTGAGGTCGCCGCGATCAAGCTCAGCAGGCCCGATGAACATGGACCTAGATTCTGGTTTGAGAACCGCCGTTTTTCGGTCACTCACACTTCTCTGAGCTACCTTGTCAAGTTCGCCTATGGACTTGAACAACGTCAGATTGTGGGCGCGCCCGATTGGTTCAGTTCAGAGTGGTACGATATCTCCGCTGAACCCGACGGCGAGGGTGAGCCAAGCTTCAAGCAGTGGCAATCGATGGTCGAAAGGCTGATGGCGGATCGGTTTCAGCTCAAATTCCATTGGGAGAAACGGGAACTGCCCGTATACGCGCTCACCGTCGCAAAGACCGGTCCCAAACTGACCAAAGACCAGCGCGGCCCCGGAGTGCCCGGGGGGATGGGGTTCGGACCACCGGGAAATTGTGGCGGGACGAACCAAACGATGGCGGATTTTGCCGAGGCGATGGGACAGGCCGTTCTGGACCGGCCGGTGGTGGATCAGACCGGACTCACGGGAAGGTTTGACTTCAGGCTGAGGTGGACGCCGGATGAGATGCAGTCGGCAACGGAAGGCGCCGATGCCCCGCCGGACCTTTTCGCTGCAATCCAGGAAGAGTTGGGATTGAAGCTGGTATCGACCAAAGCTCCGGTAGAAGTGATGGTGATCGATCACGTCGAGCAGCCTTCGCCGAATTAGTGTCGCCGCAAGCCCGGCGATGCTCCAGGAATCCGCGAGGGGAAATTGGAATCGCGGGAACAAAGATTCAGAGGCAGGTGTCTAAATAAGTGCGCCCCCATTTCGTTCCGCCGATTTGTGGTGGGTCCATTGATCGATAGGGTTTCTTGAGGGTTCATGCGTAAATTGAACCGAAGTAGCAGTCTGTTGGCCGCCGCTTTTGCGCTTGCGGCCCTTGGGGGATTGCCGCCTGCCGCGCCGGCGCAGTTGCTGCATCCCAGCGGGCCGCTGCCCTCGTTTGAAGTGGCGACGATTAAGCCGAATCACTCCGCCGCCGACTCGTTTAATTTCAGTCTGACGGCGGGAAGGTTTATGGCTGAGAATGCGCCGTTGGCCCGGCTCATTCGATTCGCCTACGACGTGAAATCGGACGGCCAGGTTCAAAGTATGCCGGGCTGGGCCGGCTCGGAGAAATTCGATATCGACGCGAAGATGGCGGACGCAGAGGTTGAGGCGGTCAAGAATCTTCCTCCGGACCGAAGATTCGAACAATATCAACTCATGCTTCAGTCGCTGCTTGCGGACCGGTTCAAGATGAAGGTGAGCACGCGGATGAAGGAGCTTCCGGTATATGCGCTGGCGGTGGCGAAGGGCGGAGAGAAATTAACCCCGGCGGTGGTGTTGCCGGACCCGCGGAAGCAGCGGTTTGGGAGGCTGGGAGTAGCGTCAAGAGGAGAACTGGAAGCGCGCAGTGTGTCGATGGCGCGCTTTTCTCAGTGGCTCTCGGGAACGCCGGAAGCGGGCGGCCGCGCAGTGATCGACGAAACCGGACTCACGGGCCGTTACAACTTCACGCTGAAGTGGACGCCGCTCGAAATGAACGCTCGCATAGCGAGCAACAGCAACTCGGAACAGGAAATGGCGGGCGCTGACACTTCCGCGTCATTGGGGCCGTCGCTCTTCACGGCGCTACAGAGCGAGCTCGGCTTGAAGCTTGAGCCGCGCAAAGCTCCCGTGCAGGTTCTCGTAATCGATCACGTCGAACAGCCTTCGCCGAATTAGCGCTTCGTTTAATCCGAATTTTGCCAATCGAGGATCAAAACCGCGGAACGGAGGATACAAACGCTGCGTAGAAACGTCATGACCGGTGTATTCTTCTCGAATTCCAGGAAATGATGCTGGGAAGCGTCTCTGGCGCGATCGAGAAGGATCTGGGGCCGGCGCAGGAGGGGGAGTTTCGGAATGATGCGTGACAAAGAATTGGGCAGGAGAGTATTTCTCGCGCTCGCGTTTCTGGCCGTTGGAGCCGTTGCGGCCATCGCAACTCAGGGGCGGGCGATGGGCGCGCAGGCAGCCGCGCCGGGGCAGGCCGTTGCGGCAAATCCGGCGAAGGACCTGACCGGCACGTGGCAGGGAACGCTTCACGCGGGCCACGACCTGCGCACGGTGGTCAAGATCACCAAGGATGCTAAAGGCGCGTACAAGGCGCAGTTCTACAGCATCGACCAGGGCGGCCAGCCGCTGCCGGTCGACTCGATCACGCTCAACGGCTCGACCGTGAACATGACGCTCAGCATGATCGGCGGCAAGTTCCAGGGCAAGCTGAGCGGCGACGGGCAGACCATCGACGGCGAATGGACGCAGGGGCCGACACCGCTGGCGCTGGTGCTGACTCGGGCGACGCCGGAGACCGCGTGGACGATTCCGCCGCCGCGGCCTGCGGTTCCGCCCATGGCGGACAACGCCAATCCGTCGTTCGATGTGGCCACCATCAAGCCCAGCAAGCCGGGGCAACGCGGCAAGGGCTTCGGCTTTAACGGCCGCGCGGTTATAACGAGGAACACCAATCTGGACGATCTCATTGCCCTGGCGTACGGGCTTCACGCCAAGCAGATCGTGAACGCGCCGGACTGGGCCGGAACCGATCTCTACGACATCGAGGGAATACCCGACGCGCCGGGCAGGCCCGACATTAAGCAGATGGGCAACATGGTGCAAAAGCTGCTGGCCGACCGCTTCCAGTTGAAATTTCACCGCGAGACCAGGGTGCTTTCCGTCTACGCCATCACCGTAGCCAAAGGCGGGCCGAAGATGGCCAAGGACACGGGACCCGCCAACGGACCGCCGGGGTTCGGGTTCAGGGCCCTCGGCGACCTGATCGTGCGCAATCTGACCATGAAGGATTTTGCGACATGGATGCAGGCCAGCGTGCTGGACCGTCCCGTGGTGGACCAGACTGGGCTAACCGACCGCTACGACTTTACGCTGAAGTGGACGCCGGACGACTCGCAGTTCACGCAGTTCCGGGGCACGGGTGTTGTGGTGCCGCCCACCAGCGACGCTGCCGACGCGCCGCCGAACCTGTACACCGCGATTCAGCAGCAGCTCGGGCTGAAGATCGAAGCCACCAAGGCGCCGGACGAAGTCATCGTGATCGACCACGTGGAGAAGCCTTCGCCGAATTAGCGGCGAACCGAGCCACGTTTCCGATCGCGCGATTTTGAACCTGACGATCAGCCAGTCCCAGGTCTCAAAATCGAGACCTGGGGCACCCAGGCGGCGAGTTAGCGAAGGCTGGGCAAGAAAAATAAATGAAGAGTTCAAGCGAACGCGCGCGGCCGGCGTCTTATACGTAATCGATTCGGGGCGCGGACAGGGGTTAGGCGCCCGCCGGCACGCGGAACCGATCTCACAAGCGGGTGATCAAGAACGATGACCGAACGGAAACTGCGTCTGCGGAAGCTTGACGTGGGAGCGCTGACGATTGCGGCGCTTTCATTAGCGCTCGCGGCAACCGCCCTGCACGCGCAGGCGAGCGCCAATGCAGGCGGCGGCGCGGCGCAATCGCAGACAGCCCAGCCTCAGCCGCAAACCGCTCCCGCGCAATTGCCGAAGTTCGACGTAGCTTCCGTGAAGGCGCACAAGCCGGAAGGGATGATGATGCGCGCGGGGATGCGGCTGACGCCGGATGGGGTTTCGATCTCGGGCTTGCCGCTGTCGATGCTGTTGCACGAGGCGTTCGAGCTGCCGGAGGACCGGATTCTGAACGAGCCGGATTGGGTCAACTCGGCGCGCTACGACATCGAGGCCAAGGTCGATCCGGCGGATGCGCCAAAGTTGGAGAAGCTGACGCCGAAGGAGCGGATGGAAATGCTGCTGCCGCTGCTGGAAGACCGGTTCGGGCTGAAGTTTCACCACGAAACGAAGGTGCTGGAGGTGTATGCGCTGGTGGTGGCCAAGGGCGGGCCGAAGCTGAAGGCGACTGGCGACAAGAGCGACGAAGGCGCAGATGCGGCTCCTCTTCCGCTTGGCGGGGCGAGCGGAAATGGAGGGGTGAAGCTGCCGCGGAGCGCGACGATGATGCGCATCTCGCCGGAGGGCATGACGATGGAAGGGCGCGACGCGACGGCGGAGCAGCTTGCGCAGGCGATCGCCACGCAGTTGGGCAGCACGGTGGTGAATGAGACCGGGCTCAAGGACAAGTACGATTACACGCTTACGTTCGCGCCGGAGATGGGCGGGCGCATGATGGGGATGCCCGCACCGCCGCCCGGAGCGGGAGACAGCGGCGCGCCGCCGCCACCGCCGCAGGGACCGTCGATCTTCAGCGCGGTCGAGGAGCAGCTTGGGTTAAAACTGGAGGCGAAGAAGCAGCCGGTGGACGTGATCGTGATCGACGACATCGAGCAGCCTTCGGCGAATTAGCGGTACGATCTCGCGATCTTGCAATCCCAGTGTCCCCACCCTAGCCGCAAAAACAAAGACGCGGTGAGGGTGGGGCACCCATCAGAGGTTGCATTGCAGCATGGAGTGAACGCATGTTCCGTTGGCGCATTGTCTGCATCCCGGTTCTCTGCACGTTGCTGTGGCTCTGCGCCGCGCTTCCTGCGCTGGCTGCTTCCGCGTGCTACGGTAAGGTCACCTTCAACGGCCTGCCCGTCCCCGGCGCGACCGTCATCGCCACTGAGGGCGCGAAGAAGTTCACCACTGTATCCGACGAAGGCGGCGTCTTCCACTTCGACAATCTCGCCGACGGTGTTTGGGAGATCGAAGTCGAGATGCAGTTGTTCGCGCCCATCCACGCGGAGGTGACCGTGGGGCCTAAGACGCCGGTGAGCGAGTTTACGCTGACGCCGCTGCCGATGGGCGATCTGGAGACCCGTGCGCAAGCGGCGAAGAACGCGCCCGAGACCCCCAGCGTGGCCGTGGTGACGAGGCCGGAAAAGAAGCAGGCCGCGGAGGGCAATGCACCCGCGCCCGCACCCCCGCCGCCTGCCGCCAGCGAGCAGAGCGCCGACGGACTGCTGGTGAACGGCAGCGTGAACAACGCGGCCACGTCGATCTACTCGACCAACCCGGCCTTCGGGAACTCGCACCCCGGCGGACACGCGCTCTACAATGGCGGCTTCGCAACCTTCGTCGACAACGCTTCGCTGGACGCGCGGCCCTTCAGCGTGAGCGGCGTGGTGGCGCCGAAAAGCCCTTATACGCACTTGACCGACGAGGCTTACGTGGGAGGGCCGCTGCGCATTCCGCGCATCATGCCCAACGGGCCTAACTTTTTCCTCCTTTACGGATGGACCCGCGACAACAATGCGGCCATCGTGTCGGGACTGGTGCCGACGATCGCCGAGCGCATGGGCGATCTGTCGGGGCTGACCAACGCGCAGGGCCAGCCGATTACGGTGTTCAATCCCGCCACAGGCCAGCCTTACGTGAACAACCAGGGCGTGACCAACCAGGTGCCGGTCAGCCCGCAGGCCGCCGCGCTGCTCAATCTCTATCCTCAAGCCAATATCGCGGCAGGCATTGCCGGCGGCAGGGCTTACAACTATGAGGCGCCCGTCCTGAACGATGTACACGAGGACGTGCTGCAATCGCATCTTTACAAAACCATCGGCCGCAAGGACACGCTGAGCGGAGAATTCAATTTCCGCAGTACGCGGTCGAGCAGCGTGAACCTCTTCGGGTTCGTAGATAAAACGGATGTGCTGGGCCTGCACGGGAACATCCGCTGGATGCACCGACTGACCACGCGCATCTTTCTCTATTCTGGCTACGACTTCACCCGGCTGCGCACGCAGTTGACGCCGAACTTCGAGAATCGCGTCAACATTTCGGGCAATGCAGGCATCGGCGGCAACGATCAGGACCCTGCCGACTGGGGCCCTCCGTCGCTCAGCTTCAACAGCGGCTTTGCCGGCTTGAGCGACGGAAACAGCGAATATAACCGCAACCAGACGGATGCATTTTCAGCCCACGCGCTCTTCTACCACGGCCGGCACGACGTGACCGTGGGCGGCGACTATAGCCGCCAGGACCACAACGAGCTTCAGCAGTCGGACCCGCGCGGTGGGTTCACATTTACCGGCGCGGCCACGGCCGGGTCCGCCAACGGCGTCACCTCGAGCGGTTCCGACCTTGCCGACTTCCTCGTCGGCATTCCCGACACCAGCGCCGTTGCGTACGGCAACGCCGACAAATACTTCCGCGAACCGGTCTACGACGCGTACTTCACCGACGACTGGCGCGTGCTGCCCATCCTCAGCATCAACGCCGGCATGAGGTGGGACTACCAGGCGCCCATGAACGAGCTATTCGGCCGGCTCGTGAATCTCGACATTGCCAACGGCTTTACCGCGGTGGCGCCTGTCGAAGGCAGCAGTCCCGTCGGCTCCGAAACCGGAACGCACTATCCATCGTCTCTCTTGCAGCCGCAAAGAAAAATGTTCGAGCCGCGCGTCGCCTTCTCATGGCGGCCCATCCCCGCTTCCACCGTGGTGGTGCGCGCCGGCTACGGCATCTACTCCGACAGCTCGGTTTATCTCAGAATCGAGTCCGGGCTCGCGCAGCAGTACCCGCTCTCGACGAGCCTCAGCGTGCAGAACAGCTCCGCATGTCCGCTGACGCTCGCCGACGGCTTCACGCCCTGCTCCGGATTTACCCAGGACACCTTCGCCATCAATCCCAACTTCCACATCGGCTACGTGCAAATCTGGAACCTCGAAGTTCAACGCGATCTGCCCTTCGCCATGCAGGTCACGGCCACTTATCAGGGCTTCAAGGGCACGCACGGACCGCAGGAGTTCTATCCCAACAGCTATCCCATCGGCGAGGCCAATCCCTGCCCCGACTGCCCGTCTGGCTTCGTCTACGAAACCTCCAACGGAAACTCCACGCGCCAGGAGGGCCAGATCCAGTTGCGGCGCCGGCTGATGAATGGATTCGCGGCGTCCGCGATGTACACCTGGTCGAAATCGATCGACGACGATGCCTACCTGGGCGGCAACGGCCACATAATCGCGAGCGGTCCGGGCGTGGCGCCGTCGTCGGGATCCGCGGGTCCATCGATGGTTGCGCAGAACTGGCTCGCTCCCGAGGCCGAGCGCTCGCTCTCCAGCTTCGATCAGCGCCAGCTTCTCAACTTGACCGCGCAATACACCAGCGGCGAAGGCCTGGGCGGCGGCACGCTGATGAGCGGATGGCGCGGCCGATTGTTCAAGGAGTGGACCGCGCAAACCACCATCAGCCTGGGCTCGGGACTACCCGAGACGCCCATCTATCCTGAGGCGGTGCCCGGCACGGGATCGAACAACAGCATCCGTCCGGACCTTACCGGCGCGCCGCTTTACAGCGCCACCAACGGCGCGCACGTCAACGCTGCGGCCTACGCCGCGCCTCTTCCCGGCGAGTGGGGAACGGCGGGCAGGGATTCCATTACCGGTCCCGGCCAGTTTACCCTCGATAGCTCGCTCAATCGCACCTTCCGCCCGCACGGCAAGACTTATCTCGATCTGCGCATCGAATCCACCAACACACTCAACCATCCGGCCTTCACGAGCTGGTATTCAACCGTGGGCATGACGCAATTCGGCCTGCCCCAAGGGGCCGGCGGCATGCGCAACCTGCAAACCGAGTTGCGCCTGAGGTTTTGAATCATGAGAACTGAAACCATGCGAATTGGGGCTGCTTTCGTTCTTTTTCTTGCCGCCGCCGCAGGCGCGGGCGCGCAGACCATCGGCACCAACGCCGTGCCCGACCAGTCGCAGGGCTTCACCCTTCACATTCAATCGCAGCTTGTGGTCGAGGCCGTCACCGTCAAAGACAAACAGGGTAAGTTTGTGCCCGGTCTCACGGCCAAAGACTTCACGCTCACCGAAGACGGCGTCCCTCAGACCATCCGCTACTGCGAGCATCAGAACCTGACGCAGCAGTCAACGCCCCTGCCCGAGCTGAACCCCGAGGACGAAAACATTACGGTCTACAACCGCCTGGCGCGCGAGCAGATTCAGTCCGAGACGATGGAGAAAGACCGCTATAAGAACCATCGCCTGCTGGCCTTCTACTTCGACATGACCACCATGCCGCCGGCCGACCAGTTGCGCGCGCTCTCCGCGGCCGAGCTCTTCGTCCGCACCAAGATGACCAGCGCCGACCTTATCGCCCTGCTGCGCTACCAGGGCGGCTCCGTCGATATTCTTGAGGACTTCACCAACGACCGCGACCGTCTGCTGAGCATTCTCGAAACGCTCGTGGTGGGCGAGGGCCAGGGCGCTGAAGACACCACCGACGACGCCAGCGCCGCCGATACCGGCGCGGCCTTCGGCCAGGACGACGCCGAGTTCAACGTCTTCAACACCGACCGGCAGCTCTCCGCCCTTCAAACCGCCGCCGAGGAACTCGGCCACGTCAACGAGAAGAAATCGCTTCTCTACTTCTCCAGCGGCCTGCACCTCAACGGCGTCGACAACCAGGCGCAGCTTCACGCCACGGTCGACGCGGCCATCAAAGCCGGCGTCACCTTCTGGCCCATCGACTCGCGCGGCCTCGTGGCCGAGGCGCCGCTCGGCGACGCCACCCAGGGCTCGCCCGGCGGCCAGAGCATGTACACCGGCGCCTCGGCGCTCGCCGTCACCAGCAACTTCCAGCAGTCGCAGGACACGCTGTACGCGCTGGCCGGCGACAGCGGCGGCAAGGCCTTCTTCGACAATAACGACCTCACCCTCGGCATCGTCCATGCGCAGCAGGCCGTCTCCGACTACTACATCCTCGGCTACTACACCTCGAACACCGCCAAAAACGGCCACTTTCGCCGCATCAAGATTTCGCTCACCAACGGCGCCCAGGCCAGCCTGAGTTATCGCGAGGGCTACTACGCCGAGAAGGAGTTCGCCAAGTTCGACGCCGACGACAAGGAGCGCCAGCTTGAAGACGCGCTCATGCTCGAGGACCCCATTACCGACCTCACCATCGCCATGGAAATCGATTACTTCCAGCTCGACCGCGCCGAATACTTCGTCCCCATCGTCGTCAAGATTCCCGGCCGCGAGCTGGCCCTGGCCAAGCGCGGCGGCGCGGAGCAAACCTCCATCGATTACATCGGCGAGATCAAAGACATGATCGGCGGCTTCACCGTGCAGAATCTGCGCGACCACGCCACCTTCAAGCTATCCACCGAGACCGCCGCGGAGCTCGCCAAGGTCCCCATCGAGTACGACACGGGCTACACGCTTCTGCCCGGCCGCTACATGATCAAAGTTCTGGCGCGCGACAACGAGACGGGCAGAATCGGCACCTACCAGACCACCTTCACCATTCCCAACCTCAACAAGGTTGACGATCGCGTGGCCATGAGTTCCGTCGTCCTCAGCAGCCAGCGCGTCAATCCCAACAATGCCGTCTACGACGCCGAGAAAGCCAAAGAGCGCAGAAAAGACGAGGCGGTCAACCCCCTCGTCGAAAACGGCGGCGAGCTCATTCCCAGCGTCACGCGAGTCTTCAACCGTGGCCGCGCCATCTATGTCTTCTTTGAGGCTTACAAGCAATCGCCAAAGCCCGCCACGCAGCCGCTGTTCGCCTACGTCACCCTCTACCAGAACGGCGAAGAGGTCTACGAGACCCAGCCCGAGTCGATCGTGCCCAACCCGCAAAGCCGGCTGGGCGCCATGCCCCTCAACTTCGACATCGGCGTAAGCACGCTCACGCCCGGCAAATACGAGTGCCAGGTCACCATCCTCGATCCAACCGCGCACCGAGCCAACTATTGGCGCGCCCCTATTGAGCTCGTGCGGTAAAGTCGTTTGATTGTTGTTGCACCCAAAGCTCCGTGCCCCATCCATGCGACTTTTTTCTGTCGCATGGGTGGGATGCCACGCTCTGATTGCGGTACGCCCCATTTGCATTTCCCCGCCCGCGGTGTTTCAATTTGGTTATTGAAACAGGGGTGCTCCACGGATGTGGGGCTGAGAAATACCCTCGAACCCGATCCGGATAATACCGGCGTGGGAAGTTTCCGATTCCGAGCGGCAATCCTCAACTCCATCGCATTTTCCCTTGTTTCCTTTTTGGTTTTTCGAGCAAGGGGAATTCCATGCAAGCTGCCGCAGTTGCTTTCAACCTGTCGGGCGCATCCGAAGCGCGCAAGCTTCTACTCCGAGTTTTCTTTGTTGCTTTCGCGCTCTCCGCGCCGGCTCTCCTGTGCGCGCAGAGCACGGCGCCGGCTGTGGATAAATCGCAACAAAAACCCGCCGCGAGCACAGCCCAATCCGCCTCGCAACAGAAACTCCAGGGTGCAACCACCACCGTCATTGTCCACGGCCAGCCCGAAGTGAACTTTGTCCCCGGCAGCGTCACGCTGGGCGCGCTCGGCAATCAGCCGCTCAAAGACGCCCCGCTCTCGGCCAGCGTGGTCACGCGCGCGGTCCTCAACGGCCAGGTCGCCCGCCTGCTCTCCGACGTAGTCCAGAACGACGCTTCCGTCGAGGACGACTACGTCCCCGTCGGCTACTACGGCGACTACGCCATCCGCGGCTTTCCCATCGATCTCGCCACCGGCATCGAGATCGACGGCATGGCCGTTGCCGGCGAGCAGGACGTGCCGCTCGAGAACAAGGAAAGCGTGGAGATTTTGAACGGCCTTGCCGGCGTCGAGAGCGGCGTAGCCTCCGGCGGCGGTCTCATCGACTACATCACCCGCCCGCCGGCCGCGGTGCGCGCGCTCGACCTCGCCACCGATCAGCGCGGCACGGCCTACGCGGCGCTCGATCTCGGCCGCTTCTTCGGCAGCCATCAGCAGTTGGGCACGCGCTTCGATCTCGCCGGCGAAAAAATCCAGAGCTACATGAACGGCACAAACGGCTGGCGCGCGGTGGGCGCAGGCGCCGCCAACTGGAAGATCTCGTCCAACGCCATCCTCAAAACCGGTTTCGAATACCAGCACAAGCGCGAGCGCGACGGCAGCGGCTATCAGCTCCTCGGCGGCACAACCGTCCCCGACATTCATCAGGTCTATCCGTCCACCATGCTCGGCCAGCAGTCCTGGGCCCCGCCGGACGTTTACGACGTCTTCAACACCAACGCGCGCCTCGACTTGACGCTCCCGCACAACTGGCTCGCCTTCGTCGCCGGCAGCCTCAGCCATTCGCTCATCCAGGACAACGTGATCTACGCCTACGGCACGCCGTACGACGCCAGCGGCAACGTCGCCTGCCCCGACGCACCCGCATATTTCTTCTGCCCCGACGGCAGTTACGGCATCTACGACTACCGCGACCCCGGCGAGCTGCGCATCGACGCCGTCGCCGAAGCCGTGCTCAGCGGCCAGGTGCGCACCGGCCCAGTCACGCACAATCTGACCGCTGGAACCGAGCTCTTCCTGCGCAGCGTACAGCAGCCGGGTTTTTATACCGCGGACAATCCGTCTTCGCCGGACGGGGTGACGCAGGATGGGGCGGTGTACATGTACCTGGGCGCGGAGAATATCTATGCGCCGATGGTGGCGTATCCGATCGAGAGCCCCGTCGAGAGCGCGGGCCCGCGCCGCCTCTGGGAAGACAATCATCAGGCCTCGGCCATCGTGCAGGACCGTATGCATCTGCCCGGACGCATCGAGCTCATCGCCGGCGGACGCTACGATTCGTTGCGCGATCATAATTATTCGCTCTGGGCTTCTTGCGCAACAGCCGCGTACCTGAACCCCAGCACGGCTCCCACACCGAATCCATGCGCGATGGAACCCACTGACAAACCCGTCTGGCTCCCGCAGTACGCCGTCACCTTCAATCCCGTCAAAAGCCTCACGCTCTACTCGAACTACGGCGTCATGCTCTCGCTCGGCCCCGAGGCCCCATGGTGGGCCGATGACGCCAGCCAGTTTCTCTCGCCCTTCAACACGCGCCAGGCCGAGATCGGCGCGAAATACGAGCCCGGCCAGCGCATCCTTCTTTCCGGCGACTATTTCCACATGCGCGCTCCGTTCTTCTACCCCAAAATCATTCAAGCCCCCGACAGCTTTTGCCCCGCGAGCGAGTTTTACAGCCCCGGCGATCAGTGCTTCGAGTCCGAAGGCCGCGAGACCCACAACGGCTTCGAGCTCAACGCCAGCGGCAAAGCAACCAACTGGCTGCGCATTACCGCATCGGCCGCGGCCATCCGCGCCGTTTCCACCGATACAGGCACGCCTGCCTTCAACAACCAGCAGGTCATCGACGTGCCCCGCCTGCGCACCGCGCTCTTTGCTCAGATAGCCATACCGCACGTTCCCGGCCTCGACCTCCTGCCCGGCTGGGACTTCGCCAGCCGCAACCAAGCCACGCGGGACGACACCGTGAGCGTGCCGAGCTACAACGTATTCAATCTGGGAGCCAGTTACACCCCCGGCGGCGAGCAGGGACGCGTAACGTTCCACCTCTACGCCAATAACGTCACCGACAACCGCTACTGGAGCGACACCGGGGCAAACTACGGCGACACATTCCTCTGGCTAGGAGCGCCAACAACCGTGCGCCTGGACGCGCACTACAACTTCTAGGTCTCTAACCGCTTGACGATGTGCCAAATCATGGGCGCCCCAGGTTCGGCGCGTCTTTGTTTTTGCGCCTAACCTGGGATAGCTCAGATCGAAACCGGAACAAATTCTCGCGGTCAGAAACGTAGCAGGCCGCAAAAAAGAAACGTCAGCTTTGCATATAATTACGCCCCTTCGGCGCACAATTTGAGTAGAGGTTTCAGACATGAAGAAGGCGGCCAAAAATCGAACAGGAGGCGAAGGCGAAAGCACCTTGGCACGGGAAATCTCGGTGGGTACCTCCTCCCCTAGGAATTATGCACAAATTTCGGTGCAAAGAAAGATGCAAACATCATGAAATGAATTGTTTACAAAACTTTACCAGTTACCAATGAGTAACTAAATTAGCCATTTTTAGGCCGTTTTAAGGCCATTAAAGGGCGGCTAAGGCTTTTTAAAGCCGTCTATAGGTCCAGATAACGGAGGAAGGCTATCTCACCTATCGGGACAAATCGATCCGCCGAAAAGCAACATTCCGGCTTGCGTTTAGCCTTCTCTCTCTCGCGTCAACTCTGCGCGTCGAGATTCGGGACGGCACAACCATGAGCGCAACCGTCAAAGCGCACGGCATGGACGGCACACTGGTCGCGCCCGACTGGCCGGCACTCGTGCTCGACGAAGTGCGCACCGTCCTCCGCGAATTTCCCGCCCTTGACGGCCCCGCGCAGATTCTCACCGCCAGCCCGCGCCCGTTTTCCGCCGCCGGAGTGATCGCCACGCGCGCCGGCCGCATCTTCCTCAAGCGACACAGCCGCGCCATTCGCAACCGCGAAGGCCTGCTCGAAGAGCATCGCTTTCTCGCGCATCTTCGCGAACACGGAGGGCAAGTCCCGCGCGTCTTCGCCTCCAAATCGGGCGAAACCGCAATCGAAATCGGCCGCTGGACCTACGAACTCCACGAAATCCCTGAAGGCGTCGACCTTTACGAAGACGCAATCTCCTGGACGCCCTTTCGCTGTGCCGCTCACGCCCGCGCCGCCGGCGAATCCCTTGCCCGATTGCATCTCGCCGCCGAAGGATTCGCCGCCCCGTCGCGCCACCCGCGCCCGCTCGTCGCCAGTTTCACCATCTTCGCCGCGCAAGATCCCGCCGCGGAGTTGGAACGCTATTTATCCGCGCGCCCCTCGATTGCAAACCACGAAGGCGTTCGCCGCTGCGCTGACGAGGCTCTCGACCTGCTCGCCCCATTTCACGCCGAGCTTCAGCCGCTGCTCCCCGCGCTTGCCCCGCTGTGGACGCACAACGATCTCCACGCTTCAAATCTCTTCTGGAGCGATTCAAGCGAAACTGCCCGGGCCACGGCCATCATCGACTTCGGCCTCGCCGACCGCACGACCGCGATCCACGACATCGCCCACGCCATCGAGCGCAACATCGTCGAATGGCTAGTGCTCGTCAACAATCCATCGCATCCAAGCGAAGTGCCCATCCACTTCGACCACCTTCATGCATTGCTCGCCGGCTACGAATCCATCCGCCCGCTTTCGCCCCAGGAGGCCGCCTCGCTCGCGCCCATGGCCGCGCTTTGCCACGTCGAATTCGCGCTCTCTGAATCCGATTACTTTCTGGGCGTCCTTCACTCCGAAGAGAAGGCCGCAATGGCCTACGACGGCTGGCTCGTGGGCCACGCCCGCTGGTTCCACTGCGAAGCAGGCCGCGCCCTGCTCGATGCGCTTCGCCAATAGGCCGCACATGCGGCTCAAAACTCCGCGGTGCTTGCAATGGCTTTGAAAGGGCACGACTTCAGTGTGCAACGATGACCCCTGTTTTACCGCCGCCCGAACCCTCTCGGCTTCACCGGCGGCGCCACCGGCAGGTTCGTCTTGCCCTCGGGGTAAACCACAAGAAAGCGCTCCTGCCCTTCGCCGCTGCTCGCCGTCTCCACGCCTTCAAGGCCGCGGCAGGCTATGTGCAGCAGCCGGCGCTCGCGGCTGTTCATGGGCGGAAACGCGTAAGGCACACCCGACGTGCGCACCTTTTCCGCCGCCGTCTCGGCCGACAGACGCAACTCCTGCGCGCGCAGCGCCTTGAAGTTGGCGGCGTCGAAACTGACCAGGTCGTGCTCGCGCTGGTCGAGCCGCAGCATCTGCGCGGCGATGGTCTCAAGCGCGCGCAGCAGCTCGCCGTTGTGCTGGATCGCCAGCGGCACATCCGGGCCGCCCAGCTCGACGTAAATCTGGCGCGCCTCCAGGCCCTCCGGATCGCGCGCGCCGTCGCCGGCCACGATGCGGTACTTGAGTCGCATTCCGCCGAGTTTGTTCAGTGTGGCGAGAAACCCGGCTATTTTCTGGGCAGCCTGCTGCAGGTCTTCGATCGGCATCACAATTAAGTATCGCAGAGCGAAACGGCATTGCGCACTGAAAATGACGGGAAAACCTCGCTCGCGCAAATCGAATTCGGCAACTGCGCGGAGGCCCGGCGCGGCGCCGAATCGCGCCCATACGTCTCAAAATATAGTCATTTTTATCTTTACCTCAGACGAAGTTAAGGTTCTCTTTGTATGCTTCCTATTGTGATAGCGCGGAACAACCTGGGGCAGATTCAGAAACACCGTCGTGCCGGGCCTTGCGCCGGCACGGCTCTGCTCGTGGCGGCGGCGTGCGGATTGGTGCCGGCCAATGCTCAAGCTCCGCCTGCAGCCGCATCGGCGGCGCAAACTGCGGACCAGCCTATCGTCATCACCCTCGACGAGGCCATTCGTCGCGCGGAGTCGAGCGAACCCGCCTACGCAGCGTCGAAGGCGGCCAGCCAGTCCTCGCAGCTCGACCGCTCCATCGCACGCGCCGGTCTTTTGCCCAATGCGCGCTATTACAGCCAGGGCATCTACACGCAACCCAATGGGATCTCCACCGAGGGCGATGAGGGCGAGCTCTCGGCGCCTTTGCCCCGATTTGTCGCCAACGATTCCAGGCCGCGCGAGTATATTGCCCAGGGGATCGTAGACGAAACGCTCGGCCTGGCGGGGCCGGCGGCCGTGCGCCGGGCTGACGCGGCGGCAGCCATGGCGCGGGCGCAACTGGAGATCGCGCGACGCGGACTGGCCGCGACAGTGACAGAGATGTTCTACAGTTCGCTCGCGGCGGACCACAAAGTGACGATCGCTCAGCGCGCCTACAAGGACGCGATGGACTTTACCGCGATCACCGGGGAACGCGAAAAGGAACGCGAAGCGGCCCACGCCGACGTACTCAAGGCGCAACTGACCGAGCAGCAGCAGTGGCGCTCGGTCCAGGATGCTCTACTGGCTGCCGAAACCGCGCGGCTCGACCTGGGCGTGCTGCTGTTTGCCGACCCGCGGACGCCCTACACGCTGAAGGCGCCGCAAGCGGAGCCTCCGCTGGCGCCGTTCGCCGATGTGGAAGCGGCGGCGGCGAAGAACAATCCAGAGTTGAAGAGCGCGCTGGCGAACCTCGACGCGAGCAACGCGGATGTGCTTGGCGCGCGCGCGGCGCTTTTGCCCACGCTTGGGCTCAACGTCACCTACGGCATCGACGCCAATGAATTTGCCGTCAATGGTCCCTTGGTCAATGACTCCTTGCACCCCAACGGGATTCAGGCGCGCAACCTGGGCTACTCGACGAGCTTCACCGTGAATCTCCCTGTCTGGGACTGGCTTTCGACCGAGCACAAAGTGAAGCAGAGCGAGATCCGGCGCGACGCGGCGCGGATGGCATTGACCGCGGCGCAACGGCAGTTGATCGCGAATCTGCAGGCTTACTACGACGCGGCGAAGACGGCGCAGGAAGAACTGGCCTCGCTGGAGGCGAGCGCGGCGGATGCGGCCGAGAGCCTGCGCTTGAGCGAGCTGCGCTACAAGGGCGGCGAGGCGCTGGTGCTCGAAGTGGTAGACGCGCAGAACGCTAATGTAGCCGCTGAAAACGCGCGTGAGGACGGCCGCGTGCGTTACGAGTCCGCACTGGCTGCACTGCAGACACTGACGGGAAACATGTGAGGCGATGAAGATTGCGAAGATGAAAGTCGATGCAATGCGGAAAGTGGATTTGCCGGAGAGGCTTCCCTCAGGGGCTAAAGAGGCTGCGGAAAAACTGCCAGTTCGAGGCAAGATTCTCGAAAAGCGCCCCTCAGCGGCTAAAGCCGGCGTTGATTTTGCTCCAATTGCGGCACGACTAAAGTCGTGCCCTGACACAAGGCCTTGCGCGCTCCGAATCTTTCCGCAGCTCATGAGCCCGTGCCTTGTGCTCGCCTGCACGCTGACGCTGCCGGCAATTCTTTTTGCCGGCTGCAAAAAGGAAGCCGCGCCTGAGGCCGCCGTTTCCGTGCAGGCGGCGCACCCCGAGCGCGGTCCCATCGCCGAGCACGTCGTCGCCGAGGCGATTCTGGCGCCCGTCGCGCAGGCCGCCATCGATCCTAAAATCACCGCGCCGGTAAAAAAGTTCTACGTCCAACGCGGATCGAAGGTGACCAAGGGCGAGCTGCTCGCCGTGCTTGAAAACGGCGATCTGACCGCCGCGGCGCTCGACAACAAGGGCGCATACATGGCCGCCCAGGGCGCCTACGCCACGGCCACGCGCTCGCAAATTCCCGAGGAGGTGCAGACGGCCAAAGTTGCCGTCGATCAGGCCAAGGCCACGCTCGATCTGGACAAGAGCATCGTCGAAAGCCGCACCAAACTCTTCGCCGAGGGCGCAGTTCCCGGCCAGGATCTCGATTCGGCGAAGGCCACGCTGGTGCAGGCGCAGGGCGCGTACGAGACGGCCGAGAAGCATCTCGAAGCGGTGCGTAGCGTGAACCGCGCGGCCGCGCTTGAGGAGGCGCAGGGCCAGCTCACTTCGGCCAAGGGCAAGTACGATGGCGCCCAGGCGGAGGTCGGCTACTCGGAGATTCGCAGCCCCATCGACGGCGTGGTGACCGAACGGCCCTTGTTCGCCGGCGAAACGGCTTCTGCGGGCACGCCGCTGCTGACGGTGATGGACACCACGACGCTCATCGCCAAAGCGCACATCGCGCAGAGCCTTGCGCAGGAGCTGAAGGTGAGCAACGACGCCGTCATCACCGTGCCCGGCATGACCGACTCCGTTCCGGCCAAAGTCTCGATGATCAGTCCCGCCCTCGACCCCGGCAGCACCACCATCGAAGTGTGGCTCAAGGTCGGCAACAGGAACGGGGCGCTCAAGGCGGGAACGCCGGTGAAGGCGACCATCATTGGCAGAAGCGTCCCCGATGCGTTGAAGCTGCCCGCCTCGGCGATTCAGACTGCGCCGGACGAGAGCAAGTTCGTGCTGGTGGTGGGCAGCGACGGAACGGCGCAGAAGAGGCCAGTCACGCTGGGCATCGTCAACGCGGATGAGGCGCAGATCACCGGCGGAATCACCGCGCAGGACATGGTGATCACCGTGGGCGCTTACGGGCTCGACGAAGGCACGAAGGTAAAGGTCGAACGCACAGACCTTCCCACGCCCGGCGCCGGCGTGGGCGGAGGCGGCAACTGATGCGCAGCGACGATTCCGGCGCACAGTCGTTTTGGCTGGCCCGCACGACGCACACGATTTTCTTCGTCGCCGTTGCCCTCACCATCGCGGGGATCTACAGTGCATTCCGCGTGCCTGTTGCCGTCTTTCCGCGGACCAATTTTCCGCGCGTGGTGATCGGCGTCGATAACGGCGTCACGCCCATCGAGCAGATGCAGGTGACCGTCACGCGGCCCATCGAGGAGGCGGTGAACTCCGTGCCCGGCCTGGTCACAGTCCGCTCCATCACCAGCCGCGGCCAGGCCGAGGTCGATCTCTTCTTCGATTGGAACGCGGACATGGTCCAGTCGCTGCAGTTGGTGAATGCGGCGCTGGCCGAGGTGCGCGGGACGCTGCCCTCGACCGCGCAGATCGCTACCCATCGGCTGACCTTCGCCACGTTTCCGATTCTCGGTTACAGCCTCACCTCTGACACCGTGCCGCAGACGCGCCTCTGGGAAATCGCTACTTACGACCTGAAGCCGCCGCTCAATCGCGTGGCGGGCGTAAGCACGGTCGTCGTGCAGGGCGGCCAGGTGCCGGAGTTCCACGTCACGCCCAACCTCGCGCTGATGCGCAACGCCGGCGTCACCATCGCCGCCCTGGTCAACGCCGTCGATGCCTCGAACATCGTCGATTCGCCCGGTCTGTACCAAGCCAACCACGAGCTGATCCTGGGCCTGGTGGGCGCGCAGGTACACGACGTGGACCAGCTGCGCCAGCTTGTGATCAAGACCACGCCCGGCGGCGCCCCGGTGCGCGTGGCCGACGTGGCCACGGTCGAGAACTCCGTGGAGCCGGTCTATACAACCGTCACCGCCAACGGCCAACCGGCCGTGCTCTTGAACATCGCCCGCCAGCCCACCAGCAACACCGTGGCCGTGGCCGATGGCGTTGCCGCCGAAATGAAAGTGCTGCGCGGCAAGCTGCCGCCCGGCGTCAGGCTCGGAGTCTTCTACGACCAGTCGCAGTTGGTGCGCGACTCCATCTCGAGCGTGCGCGACGCCATCTTCATCGGGCTCATCCTCGCCTGCGCCGTTCTCTTTCTCTTCCTGCGCGACTGGACTTCGTCGCTCATCGCCGGCCTGGTGATCCCGGTAACCGTGGCCGTCACCATTCTGGTCCTGTGGACGATCGGCGAGAGCTTCAACCTGATGACTCTCGGCGGACTGGCCGCTGCCATCGGGCTTGTGATCGACGACGCCATCGTGATGATCGAAAACATCGTGCTGCACCGGGACTCGGGCGAGTCGCGCACAGAGGCAGTGCGCAAAGCGCTCAAGGAGCTCACGACGCCGCTGATCGGGTCCACAATCACGCCTGTCGTTGTCTTTCTGCCGCTGGTCTCGGTGAGCGGCGTTACCGGATCGTTTTTTCGCGCCCTGGCCATCACCATGACCGCGGCGCTGCTCACTTCGCTCGGCCTCGCGCTTACCTGGACGCCGGGCCTGAGCTTTATGCTATTGCGCGAGGGGAGCAGCCACGCCGCCCGCGGCGAACACTCTGCCGGCCGCACGATGCAGCGCGTTCTAGGTCTCCATCGCCGGGTGCTGGATCGGGCCCTGGCGAAACCGTTGTGGCTCGCAGGAGCTTGCCTTTTGCTGATTGTCGGCACTTATGCGGGATTCAAAGCGCTGGGCACCAACCTGCTGCCGGAGATGGACGAGGGCGGCTTCATTCTCGACTACGTCATGCCCGCCGGCAGCTCTCTCAAAGAGACCAACCGCGTCCTCGAAGACGTGGAGCGCATCCTCCGCTCCATTCCCGAGGTCCAGAACACCTCGCGCCGCACCGGCCTGCAGATGGGCCTGGCCGCCGTGACCGAGGCCAACACCGGCGACTTTACGGTGAAGCTCAAATCCCACCGCAGCCGATCCGTGTGGCAGGTGATGGACGAAGCCCGCAATCGCATCAAAGCCGCCGATCCGCAACTGGACATCGAGCTGACGCAGATCCTGCAGGACAACATCAACGACCTCTCCAACGCCCCCGAGCCGATCCAGATCAAGCTCTTTTCTCCGGATCCGGCTCTGCTCGCGCAGCTTGCCCCCGAAGTGGGCGACGCCATCTCCAAAGTCCGCGGCGTGGTGGACGTCGAAGACGGCATCGACGACACCATCAGCGGCCCGGCGACCAATTTCGAAATCGACCCGCAGGTCGCCGCGCGTCTCGGCTTCACGCCCTCCGAAATCGCCGAGGACGCGACGGCAATTCTCGACGGCATTCCCACCACCAGTCCGGTGATCGCCAACGGCCGCCCCTACACCATTCGCGTACGCATGGGCAAGGAGACCCGCTCCTCGCTCGACGCCATCCGCGACACGGTCTTCTTGAGCGCCTCGGGCCATCTGGGGACGCTCGGCTCTCTGGCGTCGATCAAGCAGTTGCCGCCGCAGAACGAAATCCTCAGCGAGAATCTGCAACGGCTGGTCACCGTCACCGGCGATCTCAAAGGCTCCGATCTCGGCGGAACGATGGCCAGAGTACGGCAGACCGTGGCCGCCCTGCATCTGCCTCCCACCGTGCGCGTCGAGTACGGTGGCACGTACCAGGAGCAGCAAAAATCCTTCCACGACCTGCTTCAGGTGCTGCTGCTCGCGCTGGTGCTGGTCTTCGGCGTGCTGCTCACCGAGTTCCGCAACTTCCCCGCGCCAATCGCCATCCTGGCCTCGTCGGTGCTCTCGATTTCGGGTGTGATCTTCGCGCTGCTGATCACCGCAACCACCTTCAACGTCGCGTCTTTCATGGGCCTGATCATGGTCATCGGCATCGTGGCCAAAAACGGCATTCTGCTGCTCGACGCCGACGAAAAGTACCGCGCCCAGGGCGAATCGCACCGAGACGCCATGTTGCACGCCGCACAGCGCCGCCTGCGCCCCATAGTGATGACCGCTCTCGCCGCCGTCTGCGGCATGTTGCCGCTGGCCTTTGCACTGGGCGCCGGCTCCCAGATGCTCAAGCCGCTGGCCATCGCCGTCATCGGCGGCCTCTCGATCTCCATGGTGCTGAGCCTGGTGGTGACGCCGCTGGTTTATTTCTGGCTGATGCGCGGCCGGGAGACGCAGCTTGAAGCGAACCTGTAGCCCCATGCCCCATCCTTTTCACGGCCCCATCGTGAAATGGGTGGGAGAACACGAAAGTTCGGTGTCCCGTCCTTGTGCGCATTTTGCGAAAGGGTAGGACCGCGCTACAAGCGGCGCGCAATGGCACAATAGACCCATGCCGCCCGAATCTCCCATCAAGCTCACTCCAGCCCAGGCCCGCGTGCTCGGCGCATTGATCGAGAAGGAAGTGACCACGCCCGAGTACTACCCGCTCTCGATGAACGCCCTGCTCAACGCCTCGAACCAGCGCTCCAACCGCGAGCCGGTGATGACGCTCGACGAAGACGACGCCCGCCTGGCGCTGCGCGGCCTGGAAGACTTGCGCCTGGCCGGCCGCGCCCGCACTGCCGACGGCCGCGTCACTAAATACGAGCACTGGCTGGGCGAGGCCTTCAACCTGAGCCGCGCGGAGACGGCGCTGCTCTGCGTGCTGCTGCTGCGCGGGCCGCAGACGCCCGGTGAGTTGCGCGGGCGCACCGAGCGCATGCACAGCTTCGAGGAGATCGCCGATGTCCTCGCCGGCCTCGAGAAGCTGATGGAGCGCGAACTACCGCTGGCGGCCGTCCTGCCGCGCATGCATGGAACCAAAGAGGCGCGCTACGCGCATCTGCTTTCCGCACAAGTGGAGCCATCGGCCGCCACGCCTGCCCAGCCTCTGTCTGCGGGCAATGCCTACCAGACAACCGATGCTTACCAGCCCGGCGAAGCATCTGTGCAGGAAGAACGCATTGCGCGGCTGGAATCGGCTGTCCATGAATTACGCCAGCAGATGGCTGAGTTAAGCAAGAAGTTCGACGACTTATTCGCGTGAGCTGCGCCGCACGGCGCCGGATCAGAGCAGCTCGTACCCCGCAAACCAGTAGCCGATCTCGAAGGCCGCGGTGTCTTCGCTGTCCGAGCCGTGGATGGCGTTCTCCTGAATCGACCCCGCGAACTTCTTGCGGATGGTCCCCTCCTCGGCGTTGGCGGGATTGGTGGCGCCCATCAGCTTGCGCAGGTCCGCAATGGCGTTCTCCTTATCCAGGACCATCAAAACCAGGGGGCCCGAGGACATGAAGGTGGTGAGATCGGCGAAGAACGGGCGCTCGCGGTGAACGGCATAGAACCCCTCGGCCTCCGCCTTGGAGACGGACTGCTTCTTGATGGCCACAATCCGGAAGCCGGCCTTTTCGATCTCGGCCAGGATGGCCCCGGTATAGCCCTTGCGGACCGCGTCCGGCTTGACGATGCTGAACGTGCGTTGTCCCACTCGATTCGCTCCTCTGCGGAAATATCTTCGCTGGCTTCATTGTAGCGGCTTCGATTGCGTCGAAATATAACTTGAGAAATTTAAAGTTTCAGTTTAGATTTCTCATATGGCCACAATCCGTCGCCAGATCGCTCCCTTTCTGCTTTCGGCCCTGCGCCGCTTCCCCGCGTTGGTCCTGACGGGGCCGCGCCGGTCGGGCAAGACCACACTGCTGCGCGCCGCGGTTCCCCGCGCCCAGTACGTACTGCTTGAGGACCCCGACATTCAGGACCGTGTGCGCCGCGACCCGCGCGCCTTTATCGAAGGCCTCAAACCGCCGGTCATCTTCGACGAGATCCAGAACACCCCGCAGCTTCTCGACTATGTGCGCACGCTGGTTGACGCCCATCCTCGCCGCATGGGCCAGTGGCTTTTTACCGGCTCGCAGGAGGCGCCCTTGATGCAGGGCGTCACGGAGTCGATGGCCGGCCGCGCGGCCATCCTGCAACTGCTGCCCTTCAGCCTCGCCGAAACGCCCAGGGTCAGCCCGCTGCTGGGCGGCTTTCCTGAGGTTGTCCTGCGGCCGCGGGGACGCGAGCTCTGGTACGCTTCCTACCTGCAGACCTATATCGAGCGCGATGTCCGCACCATCGTCAATGTGCGCGACCTGGCCGTCTTCCGCCGCTTCCTTTCGCTCCTGGCCAGCCGCCACGGCCAGATGCTCAACCGCACCGACCTGGCCGCGCCGCTCGGTGTGAGCGTGCCCACCGTCTCCGAATGGCTGCACATCCTCGAGATCACCGGGCAGATCTTACTCGTCCCGCCTTACTTTGAGAACTTCGGCAAGCGCCTGGTCAAGTCGCCCAAGATCTACTGGGGCGACGCGGGCCTGGCCTGTCATCTGCTCGGCATTCAGTCCCAGGCCGAGCTGGAGCGTTCGCCGTTTCTGGGGCCTATCTTCGAGGGGTTCGTCGCGGCAGAGATCCTAAAGAGTCAGGTCAACCGCGGGCGGCGCAGGGAGCTCTACTCTTTCCGCGACCAGCAGGGACTGGAAGTGGACTTCCTGCTGCCGCGGCCCAATGCGCAGTTCTGGGCGGTCGAGGTCAAGGCGTCCAAGACGGCCCAGCCCTGGATGACAGGACCGCTGCAGTCGCTCTCGCGGGTGGCTGGCAGCCGCGCCACGCGGCGCATCCTCGTGCACCGCAAGGCGCGTATGCAGACCGCGCTGACAGCGATCGCGCCCGGGGTAGAAGCACTGACCATCGAACAGTTCACCGTGGAGATCAATGGCGAAAAAGCGTGATCGTGCTCGCTGCGGAGGCTTGGATCGTGCGTTTTCCGGCCAAGTTTAACTTGAGAAATCTAAAGTGCTACTTTAAATTTCTCAAGTTCATACAGCAGCCACGGATCACGCCTTCCCGATCGCTCGCGCCAGCGTCCCGCCGATCTCCGCCGGCGACACCACCACGTGAATCCCCGCCGCCGTCATGGCCTTCATCTTGTCCTGCGCCGTTCCCTGGCCGCCCGAGATGATGGCGCCGGCGTGGCCCATCCGCCGCCCTGGAGGCGCGGTCTCACCGGCGATAAATCCCACCACCGGCTTCTTCACATGCTCTTTGACAAACGCCGCCGCGGCCTCTTCCGCCGCCCCGCCGATCTCGCCGATCACGATGATCGCCTCCGTGCCCGGATCGTCGTTCAAGAGGCGCAGTGCGTCAATGTGCGTGGTCCCGATGATCGGATCGCCGCCGATGCCGATCGCCGTTGATTGCCCGATGCCGCGCTGCGTCAACTGGTGCACGGCCTCGTAGGTCAGCGTGCCGGAGCGCGAAACGATTCCCACCGAACCTTGCAGGTGGATGCGCCCCGGCATGATGCCGATCTTGGCCATTCCCGGCGAGATCACGCCAGGGCAGTTCGGCCCGATGAGCCGCGACTTCGAGTTCTTCAGCTTGGCCCACACCTTCACCATATCCAGCGTCGGTATGCCTTCAGTAATGCACACGATCAGCGGAATCCCCGCGTCCTCGGCCTCGAGAATGGCGTCGGCGGCGAAGGGCGGCGGAACAAAGATCATGGTTGCATTGGCGCCGGTCTTCTCGACCGCTTCCGACACGGTGTTGAACACCGGCCAGCCCTCGTGGCTCGTTCCGCCCTTGCCGGGAGTCACTCCGCCAACAACGTTGGTCCCGTACTCCGCGCAACCTTTCGCGTGAAACGTTCCCTCTTTTCCCGTCAGTCCCTGCACAATCAGCCGCGTATTGCGATCGACCAAAACCGCCATCTTATGCCCCCGCTCCTGCCGCCGCTGCAACCACCAACTCCGCTGCTTCCTTCATGGTTGCGCCAACCTGAAAATTAAGGCCAGATTCCTTGAGGATCTGCCTGCCCTCCTCGACGTTGGTTCCTTCGAGGCGCAGCACGATCGGCGCCTTCACATTCAAATTCCGCGCCGCGGCCACCACCCCCGTCGCCAGCCGGTCCACGCGCAGGATGCCGCCGAAGAGGTTGATGAAGATCGCCTTCACGTGCGCGTCGGAGAGCAGAATCCCAAACGCGTGCTCGATCTGCTCCTGCGTCGCGCCGCCGCCCACGTCGAGGAAATTCGCGGGGCTGCCCCCGGCATACTGAATAATGTCCATGGTCGCCATGGCCAGGCCCGCGCCGTTCACCATGCAGGCGATCGACCCGTCGAGCTTGATGTAGTTGAGCGCGTACTTGCTCGCCTCGACCTCGAGCGGGTCCTCTTCGGCCGTATCGCGCAGCGCCTTGATCTCCGCGTGCCGAAACAGCGCGTTGTCGTCGAAGTTCATCTTGGCGTCGAGCGCGAACAGCTTGTCGTCCTTGGTCGTAATGAAGGGATTGATCTCCAAGAGCGATGCATCGGTCTCTATGAACGCCTTGTACAGGTGCTGCAGGAAGCCCACCGCCGCGTTGATCTGCGTGGGTTTGAGTCCCAGCGCAAAGGCCAGCTTGCGAGCCTGCCACGCGCCAAAGCCCACCGCCGGATCGATGGTCTCCTTGAAGATGGCCTCGGGCGTCTTCGCCGCGACCTCTTCGATCTCCATCCCTCCAGCCTGCGACGCCATAAAGACCAGCTTGCCCGTGGCGCGGTCGAGCACGATTCCCAGATAAAGCTCGCGATCGATGGCCGCCGTCTCCTCGATCAAGAGGCGCTGCACCTTCTGCCCCTGCGGACCCGTCTGGTGGGTCACCAGTTGCATGCCGAGAATGTTCTTCACGTGCGTCTCGGCGTCCTCGCGCGTGCGCGCCACCTTCACGCCGCCACCCTTGCCCCGGCCTCCGGCGTGAATCTGCGCCTTCACCACCACACCCGACGCGCCCTCGGCAAACAGTTTGCGGGCCACCGCCGAAGCTTCCTCCGGCGTGTTAGCCACCTCGCCCCTGGGCACGGGCACGCCGTACTTCGCCAGGATTTCCTTTGCCTGATACTCGTGAATTTTCATGTGGCCTGGATTTTCATCTGAATTGAATTTTCTTGCAGATTGTGCCGCCCCGTCCCCCGCCGCCCTCCGAGGTTCAATGAAGATTTCGGCGCCGGGTCCGGAGTGCGATCTGCCAGCGAGACCGTAGCAGCGGCAACTTCATACTATCTTGGCGGCCAAAGGTGCGGCAAACGCGCGTCTTACAGAGTGATCAGCGCCGCGCCTTTACCATAGGAGACATGGCCTCTCTCAAGGAGCTGTTGAAGCCGATGGCCGAGGACGGCGCGGCGCTCACCCGCGAACAGGCGGCCGGCGTGCTCGAGCAGATCATGGCTGGCGAAGCCCCCGAAGTCGAGACCGCGGCGCTGGTGGCCGTGATGGCCGCGCGCGGCGAACAGGCGCCAGAGCTGGCCGGCTTCGTCCAGGTGATGCGCCAGCGCGTCACGCCCGTCCCGCTCGAAGCCGAAGAACGCGAGGAACTTGTCGATGTGGTCGGCACCGGCGGCGGCGGACCGCTGACCTTCAACATCTCATCCGGCGCGGCGCTGGTGGCCGCGGCTGCCGGCGCCAAAGTGGCCAAGCACGGCAACCGCGCCATCACCTCCCGCTGCGGAGCCGCGGATGTTTTAGAAGCCCTCGGCGTGCCCATCGAGCTTTCGCCGGAAAAAGCCGTCGCCTGCCTGCGCGAAACCGGATTCATGTTTCTCTTCGCGCCCCTCTATCATCCGGCCATGAAAGCCATCGGCCCACTGCGCCGCGCCCTGGGCTTCCGCACCATCTTCAATCTCTGCGGACCGCTTACCAATCCGGCAGGCGCACGCGCGCAGGTCATCGGCGTGCTCGCCCCAAGTAAAGTGCTGCTGGTCGGCCGTACACTCGCCGCTCTCGGCGCCAGGCGCGCCTTCGTCGTCCACGGGACGGATGGAATAGACGAGCTGACCACGACCGGCGAGTCCGTCGTCGCCCGCGTCGAAGAATCCGAGTCCGGCGAATCGACGCTCAAGGCCGCGCGTGTCACGCCGGAGATGGCCGGGCTGCCCCGCGCCAGGCTTGAAGACTTCATCGGCGGCGATGTGGC
Source organism: Occallatibacter sp. (assembly GCA_050745765.1). Taxonomy (GTDB): domain Bacteria; phylum Acidobacteriota; class Terriglobia; order Terriglobales; family Acidobacteriaceae; genus Telmatobacter. The sequence goes on from JBOGLX010000109.1 coordinate 73,304, forward strand.
CGCCAACGCCGCGCTGCTCTACGACGTGCTCACCGGCATCCCCGGCGCCCGCCGCGACATTGTGCTTCTCAACGCCGCCGGCGCGCTGGTGGCCGCCGGGCTGGCCGAAGACCTCAAGCAGGGCGTAGCCATGGGCGCCCAAGCCATCGACTCCGGCCAGGCCGCGGCTACGCTGGAAAGGCTTCGCTGCTTCGGCGCGAAATACTCTGGAGAGTAGTTCTATTCCGGCTGCTCTGGCCGGTTGCTCTGAATTGATCCGCTTTAGCATTCATCTGGCGGAAATCGCATCCAACCGCCGCAGGGAGTTCACCATGCACCCGTTCCGGATTCTCGCCATTTCGTCCGCTCTTGTACTCACTCTTCCGGTCTTTGCCCAGCAGCCGGGCCAGCCGCAGCTACGGATTGACTCGGCAAACCGCACGCTCGCCGTGTCTACCAGTGAGACCGTCAGCGTGGAGCCCGACGTCGCCATTCTGCACATCGGCTTCGAGACCCAGCCCTCAGACGCCAAGACTGCCTACGCCAACGGCGCGCGCACTTCAAATGCGATCGTCGGCGCGCTGAGGCAGGCTGGCATCGCCGAGGCCGACATCCGCAGCGAGTCGCAGTTCCTTGAGCCCGACTACACCGAGCCCAAGTCGCACAAGTTCCGGCTCTCTCAGCAGTGGACTGTGCGCACCACGCCCGCGCGCGCCGCTGAGATTCTCGATGTGGCCGTCACCGCCGGGGCAAACAGCAGCGGCCAGATCGATTGGACCGTCAAGGACGAGCAGGCCGTCGCAAGCCAGGCCCTGGCCAAAGCCGCCGCACGCGCCAAAGCAGACGCCGCGGAGTTGGCAAAAGGCATGGGCGTGCGCCTCGGCGCGGTGATCTACGTCAGCAACCAACTCTCCGCGCCCGCCATTCCGCGCCCTTTTGAGGCCCGCGTCTACGCTATGGCGAAAACCGCCGAAGCCCCGCCGCCTTTGGCCGTCGAACCCAACAAGGTCACCCGCAGCGCCACGGTTTACGCGGTCTACGCCATCGAGTAGCGGTTTTTTTGTGGGGGTATAATCGCCCCATGGCAGCGAGCGCACCGCCGCATCCACCGGAACTCCAAGCCGCACCTCCCGCCACGGCCGAAGCTCCCCTCGCCGTCACCACCGAAGCCGCCGCCAAACTCCGCACCCTCGAATCCCGCTTGGCTGCTTTGGGCAGCTTGATGGTCGCCTACTCCGGCGGCGTGGACTCAGCCTTCCTCGCCGCCACCGCGCACCGCGTGCTGGGCTCGCGCATGTTGGCCGTCATCGCCGACTCGCCTAGCCTGGCGCGCCGCGACAAAGACGACGCCTGCGCCTTCGGCCGCTCGCTCGCCATGCCGTTGCGCGTCGTCCAAACCGAAGAACTCGACCAACCCGAGTACACCCGCAACGACGCCAACCGCTGTTTCCACTGCAAGGACGAGCTATTCGATGTCATGCAGTCGCTCGCCTCCGAACTCGGCTTCACCGCCATCGCCTACGGCATGAACGCCGACGACACCCGCGACTTTCGTCCCGGCCAGCGCGCCGCAAAGAAGCACGCAGTCCTCGCCCCGCTCGCCGATGCCGGCCTCACCAAGCTCGAAATCCGCGCCCTCGCCAAGGCCGCCGGCTATCCGCTCTGGGACCGCCCAGCCGCCCCGTGTCTTTCCTCGCGCGTCGAGTACGGCCGCACCGTCACCCGCGAAATCCTCGACCAAATCGAGAAATCCGAATTCAGTCTCCGTCAATTAGGCTTCCGCGAGTTCCGCGTCCGCCACCATGGCAACCTCGCCCGCGTCGAAATCGCACGCAACGAACTGCCCCGCGCCCTAACCATCGAGATGCTCGAGGCGATCGTCGCCGCACTCAAGCAAGCTGGCTATCAACACGTCACCCTGGACTGCGCCGGCTTCCACTCCGGCTCCCTCAACGCCGTTCTCCCCGCCGAACTCCTCGCCAGCCGCGGCGCATAGCATTCCTCCCCCGCGGCTCGCTCCCCATCGACCCGCGATTTCACTCAATTCTTTTATGGCTGCTCCATTGTCGCTGTACCCAAAGCGCCGTGCCCCGTCCATGCGACTTTTTTCTGTCGCATGGGCGGGAGGCTGCCACAGGTGGGTACAGCTTCTCTGGAGTTGCTTTAGATTGTTGCGGATAAGACGAATTCGACGGCGCCCCCGCCAATCGCTGTCGGTCGGCTGCAAATCCTCTCAAGGCTGGCGCTTCTTTACGATGATCGCGCCCTTCAATGCCCCCGGAAATTCAAGTATCTTGGCCAGCGTGCCGAGGCTCTCGCTTTTGCGTGAATCCCTCCTGACCTCCAGTTCCGCAATCGTCCGCGCAACCGAACTCTTTAATTCGATCAACGCCGGATCGTCGCTCTTGAGTTTTTCTTCCTTTTCGATCCCCTCAAGCGAGTTTTGAAACACGTTGATAAGTCTGGAGGGCTGCGTCATCGTGAGTCATCCATTCTTCGTTCGATGCAAGATGCAGATAACGTAATCGATCTCTACCCTCAGAAAATCGGAGTGAAATCGTAGCAACCTCAAATCGCTGCCGTGAGTACAAAACCCATTTGCCCTCAATCAAAAAGAAGCCCCGCGGCCCATCTGCGCCGATCGCACCCCTGTCGAAACTCCGCCACCAGACTCACTCACCAAATCGACAGGCTGTCCCCACCGGAAATGAGATACTGGGTCAGTTTGAAAACAGCCGTCGCTCAGGGGCTGAAAGCCCGTCCTTTATTTTGTTGCGTTTGCGGCACGACTAAAGTCATGCCCTGTTACAAAACCGTGCCGGGCGTGACTTTTTTCCGCAGCCTGTGAGACCCGCCGGCTCCCTCCGCATTCGGCGATTTACAACTGTAGAACTAGCGGTGCGACCGTGGGAATTCGTGATTTCCCAGGTCCCAGAAATCGGGACCTGGGGCACCCAGATCCGTTGACTCCATTCGGAAATCAGGTTCCAGAATCGGGGGCCTGGGGCACCCAGGTCGGTTGGCTCCATTAGGAAATCGGGTTCCAGAATCGGGGCTTGGGGCACACAGCCTTTTTATACTGGAGCGTCTTGCCGCTATCCTGAGCGTGCGCCTTTCGCTTCCGTATGAGCTTCGCCCACACCGTCGGCCGCACTCGTTACACTTTTGGGAACCTGCGCGAGCTGCTGGCCAAAGCTACGCCCCTGCGCAGCGGCGACGTGCTCGCCGGCCTGGCGGCCAACTCGGCCGAGGAACGCGTTGCCGCCCAGTTCGCCCTCGCCGACGCGCCGTTGGCGCTTTTTCTCTCGGAGCAAGTTGTCGCTTATGAAGTCGACGACGTTACCCGCCTTATCGTCGATACCCACAACGCCGCGGCCTTTGCGCCCGTTGGTTCGCTCACGGTGGGCGAGCTGCGCGACTGGCTGCTCTCAGACGACGCCACGCCGGAACGGCTGGCGGCGCTGGCGTCGGGCCTGACGCCGGAGATGGCCGCCGCCGTAAGCAAGCTGATGCGGGTCCAGGACCTGATCGCCGCCGCGGCAAAAATCCGCGTGGTTACGCGCTTTCGCACGACTGTTGGGCTGCCTGGCAGGCTGAGCGCGCGCTTGCAGCCCAACCATCCTACGGATTCGCTTCCGGGGATTGCCGCCTCCATCCTCGACGGCCTTCTGCTCGGCTGCGGCGATGCGGTGGTGGGCATCAATCCCGCCGGGGACAGCGTGGCCGTCACCACCGATCTGCTCAAAATGCTGGACGCCCTGCGCCTGCGCTTCCAAATCCCCATGCAGAGCTGCGTGCTCGCCCACGTCACCACGCAACTGGCGGCACTCGAACGCGGCGCGCCCGCAGACCTGATCTTTCAATCTATCGCTGGAACCGAAGCGGCCAACCGCAGCTTCGGCGTGAGTCTCTCGCTGCTCGCCGAAGCCAATGAAGCCGGCCTCGCCCAGCAGCGCGGCGCAATCTGCGCCGACGGCCAGCGCGGCCAAAACGTGATGTACTTCGAGACCGGCCAGGGGTCGGCCCTCTCGGCTAATGCTCACCATAATGTCGATCAGCTAACCCTCGAAGCCCGGGCCTACGCCGTAGCCCGCCGCTTCAGCCCCATGCTCGTCAACACTGTGGTCGGCTTCATCGGGCCGGAGTATTTGTATGACGGCAAGCAAATCCTCCGCGCCGGGCTTGAAGACCACTTCTGCGGCAAGCTCCTCGGCCTGCCCATGGGTTGCGACGTCTGCTACACCAACCACGCCGAAGCCGATCAGGACGACATGGACGCGCTGCTCACACTGCTGGGCGTGGCCGGCGTCAACTACATCATGGGCGTGCCCGGCGCCGACGACGTGATGCTCAACTACCAGAGCACCAGCTTCCACGACGCGCTTTATGTGCGCCGCGTGCTGGGACTCAAGCCCGCCCCCGAGTTCGAGGCGTGGCTTGCCGGCGACGGCTTTGCCCGCCTGGCCTCGGAAGCGCGCAACCCGGAAAGGCTGCTGAGCGCATGAGCGATCTGGCGCGTCCGCCGGCCCACAACCCAGCCGCGCAATTGCGCGCCCTCACGCCGGCGCGCGTGGGGCTTGGCCGCACCGGCGTGAGCCTCGAGACGCGCGACCTGCTCGACTTTGAGCTCGCCCACGCCCAGGCTCGCGATGCCGTTCATGCGCGGCTTGAGTCCGCATCCGTGGCCTCGGCGCTCGGCCGGCTCTGGGGTAGGGAAGTGTTGTGCCTGCGCTCTGCCGCGCCCGATCGCGCAACCTACCTGCAGCGGCCCGACCTCGGCCGCCGGCTCGACGAGCAGAGCTGCGATCTGTTGGCCGAGCGCCGGCCGCAAGACAAAATCGGCCTGGCGATCATCGCCGCCGACGGCCTTTCCGCGCTCGCCGTCGAGCGCCACGCCGCGCCGCTGCTCGCCGAGTTGCTGCCGCTGGTGATTGACTGGCTGCCGGACGGCTGGCGCCTGGCCCCGCTCTGCGTCGTCGAACAGGCGCGCGTCGCCATCGGCGACCAAATCGGCGCGGCCATGGACGCGCAGGCGGCCGTGATTCTCATCGGCGAACGTCCCGGCCTCAGCTCCCCTGACTCCCTTGGCGCCTACATCACCTGGGAGCCGCGTCCCGGCCGCACCGACGCCGAGCGCAACTGCGTCTCCAATATTCGCGCCGAGGGGTTAAGTTATGCATTGGCCGCCGCGCAGATTGCGGCTATCCTGACGGAAGCGCGGCGCTGCCGGCTGACCGGCGTGGCGCTCAAAACCGGCGCAATTCCGGGTGATAAACGCATCGGAAAACGTATCGGGGAAAGTTCCGAGGAAGGCTGAACGATGTGGAGTTGGCTGGGCCGATGGCTGTTCCGCGTGTTTCTGGTGCTGGCCGCGGCTTTTGTTGCGGCTTACTCGGGTGACTGGGCTGTTTATCACCTGCGCGGCTCGCCGCACTCCTCTGTAACCGTGAGCCGCTATATGTCCATTCCGCTCAAGGGGCAAAAAGTGGAGTTCGACTTTCTCGGCATGTCTGCGGTCCCTTGCTCGAAGTCCCTGTTTCCGCAGGGCGACGAGGACCCCTGCTGGCTGCTGCGGCGAAACCCCAACAAATGGGAGCATCTCTAAAGCCTGCGCCAGTCGCCTGAGAGAACGTCCGGCGCAACGCCGGCGCTTGAAGTGACCGGCTCCGATTGCATGTGTCACACTGAAAAGGGGCTGCGCCGGCACAGACAGCCGAAAGCAGCCCTGAGAGCCCGGCGCGCCGTCTCCTCAAGGTTGAATGCACGCTGCGCGATTCCGCCCAGGATGCCGTCAAGAGGGGCCTGTAGCTCAACGGTTAGAGCAGGGGACTCATAATCCCTTGGTTGGGGGTTCGAATCCCTCCGGGCCCACCATAGAATCGATAACCTACATTGTTACCAGTCTCACGCGATGTTCAAGTCGAAAATTCAGATCTTCAGCTTTTCGATGCTTCGCATCGCGACCTCGGCGCCTTTCCAGCCGAGCGGCTTATAATGCCTGCCCTGGATGCGGTGATAGTTGACAAAGAACTCATCGATCTGCGATAGCAGTGCCTTCGGTACCTGTTGCAGATTTTCGATGCCGGCGTAGACCTGAGTTGCTTCGGCAACTGCAAGCAGGCGATCGTTTCGCGATTTCGTCCCGTCCTTTTCCGTCTGCTCGCCTTCAATGACGCCGACCAACCGCGCGCTGACTGCAATCCCAGGGTAGGCGGGCTCGTCCATAATCAAGAGCACATCGACGGGATCTCCATCCGGCGCCTTGGTTTTTGGCAAGAAACCGAAATCCAGAGGGAAGACCATCCCCGCGGGCAAGATCCGGCTGAGGGTGAAGATTTTCAGTTGCGGGTCAAAGGCGAATTTGTTGCGGCTGCCCTTTGGCGTTTCGACGATCGCCTGGACAATTCCGTTCCGGCTTTTAACAGGTTTCAACTTCGCGGGATTGGCGAGACCGCTCGAGGCAGCAATCTTCCGGGAAGGCTTCTTCAATGGGATGACTCCTTTCTGCTATTGAGCGATCCATCGCATGGAGTTTTTCCGCAGCCTGTAAAGTCGTGCCTTTCAAAGCATCGACTTATTCAGAGGCTCCCTAAGTCCGCTCTACACCGGCTTCAAAAGAAATCTACGAATCGCCTACCGGATCAGGATTCTCCTGGCGTAGAGAGTGGCGCCAATGACGCCAAACCCGAAGACGAACCAGCCGCGATGCTTCGATATCTCCGCTTCCAGACTGAACGGCCGGGATTTTGTCTCGAATGGACCGTGCGCGCCAAGCGAAGTCGGCACCGGCTGATACACGTTGTCCGGACGATCCGGGGAGTCCGGGATCTGGCGTTGTTGCGCTTTGTAGCCTGTCTTGCCGAGGTAGCGGTCAAGCACGCCGGGAATCAGCTTTTGTGCGAGGATCGCCTTTACGGTAGAACCGCCGACCCAGTATTCACGCCTGGGCGAGTTTGTGAACGCTGCGTGCAATACCACCTTGGCGCCGACCTCGGGTTCATAGATCGGGGGCACTGGCTGCGGCAAGTTCGGAAGCCGGCTTTTGACCCAGGTGAACTGCGGCGTATTCATTGCCGGCATATGGATCACGGTTACTTTCACATTGCTCCTGTCGTGATAGAGTTCGCAACGCAATGAATCCGTGAACCCGACGATGGCATGTTTAGTGGCGCAGTATGCCGACTGTAGCGGAATGCTTCTAAGTGCAAGCGCCGAACCAATCTGGATGATCCGCCCACGATTTCGGGGAAGCATCCGCCTGAGGGCCGCAAGCGTGCCGTGGACATAACCCAGATAGTTGACCTCTGTAACCCGCCGGAAATCTGCAGCCTCCATCTCCTTGATTGGCGAGAACACCGATACCATCGCGTTGTTCACCCAGATGTCGATTTCCCCGAGATGTTCTTCGAAGTATTCTGCAGCGGCTTCAACAGCTCGATCGTCGCTGACATCTGCGTCGTAGGCGGCTGCTGTTCCACCGAGTTCCTCGACTTCCGTCGCCGTTCGATCGAGAGCGGCTCGATCTCGAGAAATCAGCCCTACCCGTGCTCCCGTTTTTGCAAATTCGTGGGCAATAGCGCGCCCGAGTCCCGCGGAAGCTCCGGTGATAACAATGGTGCGCGCTTCTTTCGTGTTCATATTTCAACCTCCACTCTCATTAGATGCGAGCTGTTGTAAGCAATGTGGCATCTAATACTTACAATAGTGCTCGGCTGAGCGGAGACTAAGTGCGTGGCTCTGAAGATCGAAGATTATGGTCTTATCGGTGATTGCGAAACGGTAGCCCTCGTGGGAAACGACGGCTCGATTGACTGGTTGTGCTGGCCTGATTTCTCTTCGCCTGCTTGCTTTGCCGCGCTGCTCGGAACAAAACAAAACGGCTATTGGCTTCTCGCTCCAAAAGATCCAAGCGCGACGGTGACTCGTCAGTACCGCGCGCATACGCTGATCCTTGAGACGCGCTTCGAAACCAAGTCAGGCGTCTTGCTCCTGACTGACTTCATGCCTGTCCGCGAGACGCACTCCGACATCGTTCGTATGGTGCGTTGCCTGGAGGGAACGGTAAGCGTGCGCATGGAGCTGTGCGCGCGTTTCGATTATGGGCGCACCATTCCCTGGGCCGGCCCGCGCGAGAGAAACGCCTGGGCTGCCGCGGCGGGAGAAGGCGTCGCTTATTTGCGCACCCAACAAACCGTCCAAACCCAAAATGCCACCGCTGCTGCGGACTTCAAATTGAAGGCGGGAGAGCAGCGCTCATTTGTTCTAAGCTATGCTCGCGCGGAAGAACATCGCCCTCGCCGCATCAGTGTTCAAAAGGCTTTGAAGGACACTGAGGAATTCTGGAAGCGCTGGTGCGAGATCAGTACTTATGACGGACCCTGGGACGAAGCCGTTGAGCGCTCCTTGATCACGCTCAAGGCGTTGACTTATCGTCCCGCCGGCGGGATTGTTGCTGCACCCACGACGTCGCTTCCGGAGCGCATAGGCGGCGATCGCAACTGGGATTACCGGTATTGCTGGCTTCGGGACGCAGCCTTCACGCTTGAGTCGCTGCTTTCGGTCGGCTATCACGAGGAAGCTCGCGCCTGGCAGAGGTGGCTTCTTCAAGCCGTGGGAAGCGAAGTGCGCAGTATGCAGATTGTGTACGGAATGCGGGGAGAACGGCACCTGCCCGAGTGCGAACTCTCCTGGCTGCGGGGATACGGTGGATCGCAGCCGGTTCGCATAGGCAACGCCGCTTCGGAACAAAAGCAACTGGACGTATACGGAGAAGTTGCGGATGCCATCGTGAATATGGCCGAAGCCGGGATGGATCTCGATCCACACCTGCGGCATGTGCAACGTGAACTGACAGAGTACGTCGCCAAAATCTGCCACCTTCCGGCGCATGGACTGTGGGAGCGCCGGGACCGAACGGAGCACTTTACCTATTCGAAGATGATGGCCTGGCTCGCTCTCAAACATGGAGTCGCAAACATAGGTGGGCGCAATGCAAGCGATTGGAGACAGAAGCGCGACCGCCTTCGCCGGCAGATCTGCAGCAGCGCATTCAATCGCCGGCTGGGATGCTTTACTGCAACATTCGGTTCGAACGAACTCGATGCCTCGGTATTGCTCCTGCCGATCTTCGGATTTCTTCCCTTTGACGACGAGCGCGTCAAAAGCACGATGGATGTAATAAAAAGGAAACTCGGGAAAGACGGATTTATCTATCGTTATCTGCCGGCGAGGAGGCCAGACGGCGAATCTGCCTTTATTGCGTGCTCGTTTTGGATGGTGCAGAATCTCTGTGGCGCCGGGCGGCGCAGCGAAGCAGAACAGCTATTCGAAAAGCTGATCAAGCACCGCAATGATCTCGGCCTGCTTTCGGAACAGTACGACGTCGATAGCGGCCGCTTCACGGGAAATTTCCCGCAGGCCCTGTCCCATATTGCCTTGATCAATGCTGCCCGGATGCTATCGGCTGCCCGCATGCTGTCGTCTCGCGCTTCTCCGTCCCCATCGAGCGCGTGAATGCTCATCTCTCGTTTCGATTGAGCAGAAGAGTTTTTCTACGCATTACGATGCGAAGCACGGGTTCTCGCTGCCTTTTTCGCTGCCTGGCGCATTCCGGATTTCCCTTTGGTCTTCACCGCTTTGCTTGCGGCCCTGTGCCGGCTCTCTGCACCGCGCTCACGGGAGGACCTCCGCGTCTGCCGCGAAAGCGCTCTGTGCGATGCACTCGAATGCGGCTCCTGTTGCAACACCCGCTCCCGTGCGTGCGAAGCCCGGGGCGACGGAGACTGTTCTTCTCCCGATTGTCCCCGCTCATATTCGCGCTCGGCGGTCCTTCTTGTACGCTCGTTTGTCTTACCTTTTGGGGGCGGCGGCAAGGGAACGCCTGCGCGACGGGCTTTGCTGAGGCCAATGGCAATCGCCTGCTGCGGGGATCGCGCTCCATGCTTCCCTTCACGAACGTGCTCAATCTCTTCGCGAACGAACTCACCTGCCGCGGTGGATGGGGAGTCCCCTTTCTTAAGATCTCGTTGAGCGCGTCTGATTGTTTCTCGTTCCGGCATAAGGCAATCCTCCCTTCATCGAGAGATGCGTAGTTTGGCCAGTCCGATGTCAGCGCCGGGTCTACTTTATCGGCCGATCGTGCATCGGAAGCAGTATCACGCACTCGTCGCACGTCGACCCCGCGTTATTTCCAGCGAGGAGAAACTCGATGAAGGCAGTTATTTATCGCGGCATCGGCGAAGTTGCTCTCGAAAACGTTCCCGAGCCGAAGATCCAACAACCGACCGACGCGATCATTCGAATTACCGCGAGCGCAATCTGCGGAACCGATCTTCACTTCGTCCGCGGAACTTTTCCCGGAGTCAAAGAAGGCCGCATTTTGGGACACGAAGCGGTAGGAATAGTTGAAGAGGCCGGTAAAGCCGTGCGCAACCTGCGGAAAGGAGATCGGGTCGTGGTTCCATCCACCGTAGGTTGTGGCAGTTGCACTTATTGCCGCGCCGGCTATCATTCGCAGTGCGAGGTCGCCAACCCGAATGGACCGGATGCCGGCAGTGTGTTTTTTGGCGGTCCAGAGGCCGCGGGCGGCCTTGACGGCCTGCAAGCTGAGTTCGCAAGAATTCCGTTCGCCGGCGCAACCCTGGTCAAATTGCCAGACGAGATCACCGACGATCAGGCGGTTCTGATGTCGGACATTCTGCCCACTTCCTATATGGCGGCGGTGATGGCGGAAATCAAACCGTCTGACATAGTCGCAATCTTCGGATGCGGGCCGGTTGGTCTGTTCGCCATCACGTGCGCGCAACACCTCGGAGCCGGCCGCATTTTTGCTGTGGACAATGTCAAATCCAGGCTCGATATGGCGCAAAGCCACGGCGCAGAAATCGTCGATTTTGACCGGGAAGATCCTATCGAAGCCCTCAAGGAGCTTACGCGCGGTTCCGGACCCGATCGGACCATCGATGCAGTCGGAGTGGACGCCGCGACGGCACGAAAGGGACCTGCCGCCGCCAAACCAGAGGCCGCCGAACGATTCAAAAAGGAGCTCGACGAGATTGCGCCGAAGGGAGTCCCGAACGATAAGGCGTTTCAGCCGGGTGGTGCGCCGTCTCAATCGTTAAAGTGGGCCATTGAAGCGGCGGCAAAGGCTGGGACGGTATCCGTGATCGGCGTGTACCCAGCGCCGGTTTCGGGCTTTCCAATCGACAAAGTTCTTGAAAAGAACCTCACCCTCAAGGCGGGGAACTGCAATCATCGCCGCTACATGCCCGAGATGATCGAACTCGTGAGGAGTGGGGTCATCCGTCCTGAACAATTTCTTACGCAAAGAGAGCCAATCCAATCCGCCATCGACGCATACCGTTCGTTCGCAAAGCACGAGCGTGGCTGGATCAAGGTAGAACTGGACCCCGCAGCACGCGGCAGCAGGAAAGCCGCTTAATCAACCCCTAACCAACCATCTAAGGAGATCTTCAAAATGAAGTTTTTTTCCGCCAACATCGACAGCCTTCGTAAGCTTTACATCAACCAACTACAGATGCTTCTGTCGACGGAGCAGCAGATCACCAAAGCGTTGCCAACCATGATTGAAAAAGCGACGGACCCGCAATTGAAGCTGGCCTTTCAATCGCATCTCCAGGAGACTCAGGCTCAGGCCGTCCGGCTCGAAAGGATTCTTCAGGAAACGGCCGGCGAGGCGAAGGAGATCAAATGCAAGGTTCTGTCTGCGCTGGTCGAAGAAGCCGAAGACATGATCAAAGACGCTTCCGACGAGTCAGTCCGCGACGCTGCGCTGATCGCCGCGGCGCAGCGCGTAGAACATTACGAGATCGCCGTTTACGGCGCGGTGCGGCACTTCGCGCAGATCCTGGGCAAGACTTCGCAGGCGCAACTGCTCGACCAGACGATCAAGGAAGAGGGCCACGCGGATCATCTTCTCACCGAGATTGCGGACCGCGTCAATCCGTACGCAGAAAAAGCTGCCTGATTTGACCCGCCAGGACGCGGTCCCAGGGCCGCTGGGACCGCGCCGCTTTTCTGCTCACGAGGCACTTACATTGTGCGGAGAAAATCATTGGCCCGGCGAAGGTCGGCGATGAATTCCCTTGTTTCTGCCGTAAAGTGCTGAACAAGTCGATGTTTTGAAAGGGCACGACTTTAGAGCTTGCGGAAAAAGGGGGGAATCGAAGGCGAATTCGATCTCGAAGCTTCCCGCAGGGGCTGAAGCCCACGTTGATTTTGCGACACCTTCGGCACGACTGAAGTCGTGCCCTGACACGTTTCTCAGAAACGATTCCTCCGGGCGGCAGTATCCTGCGCGTCCCAAATCACAGTCCGGCAGTACCTCTTCATCCAGAGATAGATGCATCCAAATTCTTTTGGGGGCCTCCCCACTGGAGCATCGGGATGAATGCGTCGGATGTGCTTATCGAGAGCCTTCTCGATTGGGGCGTGGAAGTTATTTTCGGTCTGCCCGGCGATGGGATCAACGGGTTTGTCGATGCACTACGCACGCATAAGAATCGCATCCGATACATCCATGTTCGCCACGAAGAGACCGCAGCCATGGCGGCATGCGGATACGCCAAGCTTACCGGCAAGCTGGGCGTGTGCTTCGCGACGACAGGTCCCGGCGCCATTCATTTGATGAATGGTCTCTACGACGCAAAGATCGATCAAGCCCCGGTGCTTGCGATCACGGGCATGACTTACCACGATCTGATCGGAACCAGCTACCTGCAGGACATTAATCAGGACTACATCTACCAGGACGTCGCCGTCTATAACCAGCGGCTCATGGGACCGGCTCATGCCAGGAACATTGTGGACGCAGCCTGTCGCGCCGCGTTGAGCCATCGTGGCGTTTCACATCTCGCCCTCCCAATCGACTATCAGATCGCCGATATGAAGGAGCAGAAGCGCTACATGCGCAACGTGAAGGGACACGCTTCCGAGTCGTTCACGGTGCCGAAGCGCATTCCGGAGCGCGAGCAGATCGAAAAGGCCGCCCGTCTTTTGCAGGGAAAAACCAAGGTCGCAATACTGGTGGGGGCGGGTGCGCGAGGAGCGCGAGAAGAGGTTCTGGCTGTTGCAGACCGCCTTGCTGCGCCGGTTGTGAAGGCTCTGCTCGGCAAAGACGTGCTCCCCGACGACAGCCCCTACACAACGGGTGGAACCGGAGTGGTAGGCACGCGGCCATCGTCGGATGTTTTTGAGAATTGCGATGCATTCCTGATCGTCGGCAGTTCCTTCCCATATATCGAATTCCTCCCCAAGCCGGGCCAGGCTGTGGGCATTCAGATCGACGATAAGCCCGAGCGCATTGGCCTTCGCTATCCCGTCGAGATCGGGTTGGTGGGCGATGCACAGGCTACTTTGCGGGAGCTGTTGATGTACCTTGCGCGCAACGAGGATCGCGCCTTCCTGAAGCAGGCGCAGGCAGGGATGGTCGATTGGTGGAAGCTGATGGAAGAGCGGGGTACGCGAACCGATAAGCCAATGAAGCCACAAGTGGTCACGTGGAATCTGGCGCAGGCGCTGGCGGACGACGCCATAATCCTGGGCGATTCCGGCACGGTTACCACGCACATCGCGCGCATGAAGTTGCGCGGAGATCAGAAATTCTCTTTCAGCGGAACCCTTTGCAGCATGGCAGCAGGACTGCCCTACGCCATCGGCGCACAGGTTGCATTTCCCGGCAGGCAGGTTGTTGCTTTCACGGGCGACGGCTCCATGAGCATGGCGATGGGGGACCTCGCCACGCTCGTCCAGCACAATCTTTCCGTGAAAATTATTGTGATTCGAAATAACACCCTGGGCCTGATCAAGTGGGAACAAATGATTTACCTGGGCAATCCCGAGTATGGCGTCGAACTTCATCCCATCGATTTTGTGAAGGTAGCAGAAGCCTGCGGGCTGCGCGGCGTTCGTATTGAGGACCCAAAGAAATGTCCAAAGCAACTGGCAGCGGCGCTCAGGATGGATGGCCCTGTGCTTGTGGAGTGCCTCACCGATCCGCTTGAACCGCCCATGCCTCCAAAAGCTACCAAGGCTGAAATGAAACATTTTGGGCAATCTTTGCTGGGCGGTGAGCGCGATCGCGCCCGCATCGGGCTTACCATGGCGCGCCAGGCTATGGATGAAGCGCTATTCCCGGCGAGTGACTTTGGCGTTTTGCCGCGCGCGGCTGAAGCCATCACCGGTTCAAAAAAGAGGAAGGACTGACATGTTGCCACCACTTCAAGGCCCACCGGCCCAGAAAGTAGAAGAGATTATTTCGAACCTGAAACGGCGTACTCGCGCGGAAGTACGGTTCGATGCGGGTTCGCGCGCGCTCTATGCCTCAGACCTCTCCATGTACCGGCAAGTGCCAATCGGGGTGGTGATTCCGAAAAGCATCGACGACGTTGTTCAGACAGTGCGCACCTGCAAAGAATTCGGCGTTCCGATTCTGGGCCGCGGCTGTGGCACCAGTCTGGCGGGTCAATGCTGCAACGTCGCGGTAGTGATCGATTTTTCGAAGTATTTGAATAAGATTCTGGAGATTAACCCCAAGAAGCGATTTGCATGGGTGGAACCCGGCGTGATCAACGACCAACTCCGCAGCGCGGCGGAGGAATACGGTTTGACTTTGGCTCCGGACCCGGCAACGCACGAGTATTGCACCCTGGGAGGAATGATCGGCAACAACTCATGCGGCGCCCACTCGGTAATGGGCGGTAAGACTGTCGAGAATACCGAAGAGCTCGAGATTCTCACCTACGACGGGCTCCGCATGGCAGTCGGCCCCGTCAGCGAAGGAGAGCTCGAGGCAATGATCCGTAAGGGCGGCCCACAGGGAGAGATCTACGCAAAACTCCGCACCATCCGCGATCGGTACGCCAATCTGATCAGGGAGCGCTATCCCAAAATCCCGCGGCGAGTGTCGGGTTACAACCTCGACGCGCTGCTGCCCGAGAACGGATTCGACGTTGCCAAGGCCCTGGTGGGAACCGAGAGCACATGCGTACTGGTGCTGCGGGCAAAGATGCGGCTGCTTCCAAGCCCTCCGCATCGCGCCTGGATCGTGGTGGGTTACCCGGATGTGTTTCTCGCCGGCGATCATGCCCAGCCCATGCGGGACCTGCATCCGCTTGCCATCGAGGGGTTCCAGAAACATTTGATCGAGAACGAGAAGCGCAAAGGCAAAGAACTTGAAGGGGTCGAGCTTCTGCCCTCCGGCGATGCGTGGCTACTGGTGGAATTCGGCGGAGATACGCAAGAGCAAGCCGCGGCTGAGGCGGAAGCGGCGATGAACAAAATTCGCGCAACCGATCGCGACCAGGTGGGTATTCGCTTGCTCGCGAAACCATCCGATTACAAGAAAGTGGTTGAGATTCGCGAGTCCGGCGTAGGCGCCAGCCGGGTGCCCGGCGAGGAAGACGCGTGGCCATCATGGGAAGATGCGGCTGTTCCTCCACCGAAACTGGGCGATTACCTCCGCGACTTCTACAAGCTGCTGGATAAGTACAAATATGTCTGCACGCTCTACGGTCATTTTGGCGATGCATGTGTCCATGCCCGCATCACGTTCAATCTGAAGACGGCCGAAGGCGTGCAACGCTATCGGGAATTCATGACGGAGGCAGCGCACACGGTGGTTCGCCATGGCGGATCTTTGTCTGGCGAACATGGCGACGGCCAGGCACGCGCCGAACTGCTGCCGATTATGTTCGGCTCCGAGCTGATGCAGGCATTCCGCGAGTTCAAGTCCGCCTGGGATCCGCAATGGCGAATGAATCCGGGCAAGGTGGTCGATCCGTATCCACTCGACACCAATCTGCGCGTGGGACCGGATTACCGGCCGAAGCCTGTCCTCACCGTGTTCCAATTTCCAGCCGATCACGGCAGCCTGGCCGAAGCCACCGAGCGGTGCTTTGGCGTTGGCAAATGTCGCGGTATGGATGGCCGCACCATGTGCCCGAGCTTCCATGCTACGCGCGAGGAGATGCACAGCACCCGGGGGCGGACACGCCTTCTTTTCGAAATGCTCCGCGGCGAGGTGATCGAAGACGGATGGCGCAATGAGAACGTCAAAGAGGCTCTCGATCTCTGCCTCTCGTGCAAGGGCTGTAAAGGCGATTGTCCAGTCAATGTCGATGTTGCCACCTACAAAGCTGAGTTCCTCTATCACTATTACGAGGGAAGAACACGTCCACCGGCCGCTTATTCAATGGGCCAGATTTATCGCTGGGCCCGTCTGGGCTCCCGCTATCCCAACCTGGTTAATTTCCTCGCGAGAACTCCCGGAATCGCAAATGTGGCAAAAGCTGCGGGCGGCGTCACTCAACATCGAAGCATCCCTCTATTTGCGCGCGAGACCTTCAAAAGCTGGTTTAAAAAACATGCCGCTGCGCAGAGTGGAAGGTACGCTGAACGGCCCAATGTGATTCTTTGGGCGGACACATTCAACAACCATTTCTTTCCGCATACTGCTCGCGCGGCCGTGGAGGTTCTGGAGTCTGCCGGGTATCGCGTCTCCGTACCGATGCAATCGCTCTGTTGCGGACGTCCGCTTTTCGATTACGGGATGCTCGATCAAGCGAAAGAAAAGCTGCAGGAGATTTTGCGCGCGTTGCAGGGGCCGATCGAGGCGGGCACGCCGGTCGTGGTATTAGAGCCGAGCTGCGCTTCAGTTTTCCGCGACGAGCTCGCCAACTTGTTCCCGAAGCAAGAGGAGGCTCAACGGCTCCGGCAGCAAACGTTCACTTTGGGTGAATTCCTCAACCGTATTCACTACAATCCGCCGAATCTCAAACGAAGCGCGCTGCTGCACGGCCACTGCCACCAGAAGGCTCTTTTTGGCATGAAGAACGAGCAGCAAATTTTTGCGAAAATGGGGCTGGAGGCGGAGCTGCTTGATTCCGGCTGCTGCGGATTGGCCGGTTCTTTTGGCTTTGAGCAGGAAAAATACGATATCTCCATGACCATTGGCGAGCGTGTTCTATTGCCTCGCGTGCGCGACGCCAGGCGCGACACACTGATCATTACGGATGGCTTCAGTTGCCGTGAGCAGATCATGCATGGCACCCGGCGAAAAGCGCTGCATCTCGCCGAGGTTCTGCAAATGGCCATGCGCCAGCCACTGGATCTGCGGCGAAACGAGTATGTCGAGACGCGATTCGTTCAAGAAGAACCGTCTTACCCGGTTCTGACAGCGACTCTTGGCATGGGAGCCTTGTTGGCGGGCGGTCTGATCGTGGCTGCGCTACGCAACACAAACCAGCAGCGCGGGAACTGATCAGGATTTCCGGCCCGGCCCTCCGGGTCTATGTTTGAGAGATGAAGCTATACTTCCTTTTCCCCGCGGCTCTTCCCCTGTGCGCGTGCGTCTTGGTTGGCTGCCGGAGCAAAGTGCAAACGCAAAAGCCGCAACCGCACCTGGCGTCTGCCGCGCAGCCGGCCGCTTATGTGCCCTTACCTCCCGCGCCGGCTCCAGGGAGCATTCCCGCCTGGGCCAGACGCAAGAACGGCCGCGTCCTTCCACCGCACGACGAGCACGCCACACCGGCCACCCCACCCCCGCAGGGGCTCTACGTAGCCTTGGGCGACAACATCACCTGGGGCGTGGGCGCGAGTGTCAACTGCCAGGCATTCCCCGCGCACCCCGTAGACATCGGGGCGTACTGCCCGGATGGAACCAGTTACCCTGTAATGGTGGCCAAGGCGCTGCGCAGCGCGGGCATCGCCGGGCGCTTCATGAATCTCGGCATCATGGGCGCTAGCGTGGAGCGCGTCATGAGCGACGAAATTCCCTATCTCCGTTCCGACGCCAAGCTGGTCACGTTGTACGTCGGCACCAACGATAGCCGAGCCGTGCGCTTTCCCAACACCACCGTCACGCAGGTCGTGAACAAATTCGAAAAACACTACAACGAGCTGCTGGCAATGATTCACGAAAAAGCGCCGCACGCCCGCATTGTCCTCGTCAATTTTCCCAACCAGAAGTTTCTCGCCGACTCCTATCGCGCCTCCGACGAGGTGCAGCCGCTTTACAACGCCGCGTCGCAGATCCTCGCCCAGTTCATTGACCATCACTATCCGCAATACGCCGTGGTCGACACCATCTGCAACACCGCCAGCTACGACTACGGCCTGCTCTCAAACGGCACAGTCGATCCCAACGATACGGGAGACATGATCCTGGCGCAGCGCATTGTCAAGGTCATCGCGGCCAGGAATCCGCCTGCCCCGCCCAGCAGTTGCGTCTGGTACGACGAAGGAACGGCAGCCACGCTGAAAAGCACCGCGGAATAAGCGCGCGCCCGAAGTGCGCGGTCCCGGCCCGCTGGGGTTTTCTGTTCCCTGTTCCCTATTCCCTATTCCCTATTCCCTATTCCCTATTCCCTGCCTTTAAGACGGCGAAACCGCCACCGTCACCGGCCGCCGCGCCAGCGCCGGCCGCACCAGTTCCGCAGGCCATATATACACCGCCAGCCGGCGCGAGTAATGCAGCACCGGGGGTATGTTGGGCAACTCGATGCCGATGGCCGCCGCCATGTCGTTGCGTTCGATCTCGGCTTCGGCGTCCTCGAGAGGCGAGGGCACATGGTGCAGATTGGCCCGCACCGGCTGGCCGATATGGTTGCGCGTGAATAGGCAATAGCGCTCGGTAAGAAAATACTCGAGCGATCCGGGCTGAATCTCCGCGAGCCGCCGCGTCGGTCCGAGCCCCCGGTAGCGCACTTTGAAGATCACCGGCCGGCCCGCGAACCGGCGCCGGCTGTAAAACGAAAACTCGCGCTCGGACCGCTGCTCCATATGCATTTCCGCCCAGTAGTAGGGCAGGTGGAATACGGTCCGCGCCGCCGCCACGGCCAGCAGGTTGCTCGCGTCGATCGAGAAGCAGTAGATCCCCTGCGCGCCGGTTTCGCGGTCGCGGACGTAGGTGCGCAGATTCAAGTCAGGGAACCCGCGCAGGCCGGGCAGCGGCGGAGAAAGCATTCCCCGGAACTTGATCCGGTCCAGCCAGAACGGCACCATCCCCACCCAGGCCGAACCTTGAAATGTGTCCGTTTCCATGCCTTCGGGCAGCAGCGCTTCTACGGCGGCCACTGGAACCGGCCAGTGCGCCAGCAAAAGATCGTTCCAGCGCTGTGTAGAGGCCCAGCGTCCCGGCGGCAGCGGACGCGGCCGGTGCGAAGTTCTTATCAAATACTCTTGCATGGCCCACTCCGGCGTCTCTGGCACACTCCAAAGTTCCGGCCCTGCACACGATTCCGCGCAACAGCTTTGAGTCAACGGGGACCTGAATCTCGAAGCTCTCCGCGGCCTGCAATTTCCGGCGGGTTTTCCCCCAGCTCGATTGGCTGCCCCGCTCTATGCCGTATTCTGTTCGCTAGAGACCGGAATGTCCAGCGAAAATTTTTGCCCCCCTGCCGCACGGAACCAAACCGAGGTCTACGCCATCCACGGCGCGGACCCCGAAGTGCTCGCCTATGCCATGGCCAAATACTCGCGCTCGGCCCTCTCCATGCGCGAATCGCTGGCCGAGATCGGCGCCCAGCGCGCGGAGCAGTTCCTCAATACATTCTATTTCCAGTATGGGCACCGCTCCATCGCCGACCTCGCCCACGCAGCCTTTGCCGTCGAGCGCCTCAGTCTCCTCGCCGCCATCGTCCTGGTCGACGAGCAGCGATGGGACGGCCAGGAGCGCTCCACCCGCTACCAGAACTTTCTCAAATCCGGCTGGTTTTTCCCCGATTTTGCGGCGGATTCCGCCTCCGCGGCCCTCTATTCGGAAACTGTCGAAAATCTCTTCGCCGCCTACCAGCGCACCTCGGCGGCCGTGCTCGAGCTGCTGCGCCGGCGCATCGCCCGGCCCGAGACCCTCAAGCCGGAGGCCTACGAGCGCACTCTCCGCGCCCGCGCCTTCGACGTGGCCCGCTATCTGCTGCCTCTGGCCACCAACACCTCTCTCGGCCAGATCGTCAACGCCCGCACCCTGGAAACGCAGATCTCGCGCCTGCTCTCCCACCCCTCCGCCGAGGTCCGCGATCTCGGCGCCAAGCTCCGCGAAGCCGCCACCGGACCGGCGTGGATTGTCGGCGCACAGGCCGTCGCGGCATTCGTCGAGAAGCTCACCGCACTGGCTGAGCCCGAGGTCGCCGCCGAACCGCTCGGTCTTGTAACAGAGTACGACCACCTTCGACAGGCTCAGGGCAGGCTTTCGGCAGGCTCAGGGCAGATTTTTGGCCGAGCCGAAGACAGCTCTAAATCGGCGGGGGATTCAGCCTCTGAGAAAAGCCTCGCCTACGAAGCCGCCCAGCTCCTCACCCGCGAAGTCCGCACCGCGCCAACGCTGGTCAAATACGCCCAGCCCAACGACTACGAGCTCACCACCCGCGCCGAATTAGCCCAAGCCGCGGCCGAGCTGCTCGCCGCCCAGCCCGTCGCCCATGCGCCGCTTGTCGACCTGGTCGAGCGCACCGAGTCTCTTGAAGTGGAACTCGCCGCGACGCTGCTCTACTCGGCAAGCCACCACCCCTACCGCCAGATCCGCGACCTCGTCTCGGGGCTCCCGGACTCTCGCGTTGCGGAGATCGTCGATCTGGGCCTACGCCACCGCGGCAAGCACGACGAAGCGCTCCGCGCCTTCCGCGCCGGCGCCGATCTGCGCTTCGACATCCTCATGGACATCGGCGGCTTCCGCGACATGCACCGCCATCGCCGCTCGGTGCAGATTATCCAGCCGTTCACCGCGCTGCACGGCTACGAGACCCCCGGTTCCGCCGACCTGGGCGGCGACATGGACATCCTCTCCGCAGCCGGCATTCTCGGCGATTACCGCACCGCCATCGAAGCCGCGCACGCCGCCTCCGCGCGCATCGCGGCCGGGCCGGCCTCGGAAGCCGCGCAGTCGGCGCTCTACCTGTTGCCGCTGGCCACGCGCATCCGCGCCCTGTTCAAAATGGATTTCGCCGAAGCTCAATACATCTGCGAACTGCGCTCCGCGCCCGCCGGCCACTTCAGCTACCGCCGCGTGGCCTGGGAGATGTATCGCGCCCTCGAGAGCCGGCACCCCTCGCTCGCCCGCCACATCCGCGTCACCGACTTCACCCAGCCCATCGACCTCCTGCAGCGGTAGCCCGGGGGTGACGCGCCGCCCCACGCACACAGTCGAACCTTTTGGCAGGAAACTGACCGCGCCAAGCATTTAAAGTAGATAGAGCGCATCCATGAAGGACACAATCAACGTTTCGAAAGAGAATTACCTCAAAGCCATCCTTGAGGCCGAGGCCGAGGGGCGCCAGGTGATTCCCGCAACGCTCGCGCACCGGCTCGAAGTCTCCGCGCCGGCCGTGACCATGGCGCTCAAGCGGCTCAAGCGCGACGGCTGCGTCGAGGTGGACAAAAAAGGCATTGTGCACCTGACCGAAACCGGCCGCGAGACCGCTTACCGCACCGCCCTCCGCCACCACCTCATCGAGCGCATGCTGAGCGAAGTCTTCGGCATGGAGTGGTACGAGATCCACGAGGAAGCCGAGCGCCTGGAGCACGCCGTTTCGCCGGCGTTCGAGGCCAAACTGCGCGAGAAACTGGGGGAGGGGGGTGCCTGCCCGCACGGCAACGCCGTGCTTCCCGAAACTCCGGCCGCACGCAAACAGCGGGGCGAGGTGCCGCTCTCCGAGGCGGTCGAGGGGCAGCGCTACACGGTTGCCAGCCTGCAGGAACGCGACCCGCGGCTGCTGCTCTTCCTCCATCACACCGGCATCGGACCCGGGCAGAGCCTGCGCGTGGCCAGCCAGAACTACGATCAAACCGTTTCGATTGAGCTGGATAATAGAAAATCGATCCTCGGCCGCCCGGCTGCAGAAGCCGTTTGGCTGCGCCCGGAAAATTTAAAGTAATGCAACATAATTATTTAAATTAACCATAATTAACCGACTTATGGCATACTGGGTTCAAGAGGCCCCTGCGGTCTCATTGCCCGAGCCCATGTCCACAGAGACCGTATCACGCACCTTGGCTGCCGAGCCTTCCCTGCCCGAAGTGCATTCGACCGTCGGCATCTCCCACTCGCCGTTTTACTGGCGGCGGCTGCTCGGCTTTCTGGGGCCTGGCTTCCTGATCTCCGTCGGCTACATGGACCCCGGCAACTGGGCCACGGACATCGCCGGCGGTTCGCAGTTCGGCTACACGCTCCTCTACGTCATCATGCTTTCGAACCTGATGGCGATCCTGCTGCAGAGCCTTTCGCTCAAGCTGGGCGTGGCCACGGAACGCGACCTGGCGCAGCTTTGCAACGAGAGCTACGGCCGCGTGACGAGCTTCACGCTCTGGATCCTCGCCGAGATCGCCATCGCCGCCTGCGACCTGGCCGAGGTCATCGGCTCGGCCATCGCGCTCGAACTTCTCTTCCACATTCCGCTGTTCTACGGCGTGCTCATCACTGGGACCGACGTGCTGCTGATCCTGTTCCTGCAGCGCTTTGGCTTCCGCTACATCGAGGCGCTGGTCATCGCCCTCATCGGCGCCATTATCGCTCTCTTCGGCGTGCAGACGCTTCTATCGCACCCCGATTACTGGCCCATCCTGCGCAATCTCGTCATACCGTCGCCCGCCATCGTCACCAATTCCGCCATGTTTTACATCGCCATCGGAATTCTGGGCGCGACGGTGATGCCGCACAACCTTTATCTGCACTCGTCGATCGTGCAGAGCCGCCGCTACAAGCGGACCCCCAAGGGCAAACGCGAAGCCATCCACATGGCCAACATCGATTCCGCACTGGCGCTCATGATCGCCCTCTTCGTCAACGCCGCCATTCTCATCGTCGCCGCCGCGGTCTTCCATCGCCACGGGCTTTACAACGTGGCCGCCATTCAGGACGCCTACAAGCTGCTCACTCCCATGCTCGGCGCGGCCGGCGCAAGCACCCTCTTCGCTGTGGCGCTGCTCGCCTCCGGCGAAAACTCCGCCATCACCGGCACGCTCGCCGGCCAGGTGGTCATGGAGGGATTCATCCACATCCGCGTCTCGCCGTGGCTGCGGCGCCTCATCACGCGCTCGCTGGCCATCATTCCGACCATCATCGTGGTTGCGCTGATGGGAGAACAAGGCACTGAAAAACTGCTCATCCTCAGCCAGGTGATTCTCTCGCTGCAGTTGAGCTTCGCCGTCATCCCGCTGGTTATCTTTACCGGCGACCGCAAAAGAATGGGCGAGTTCGTCAACGGCCGCGGCTTGCAGGCGCTGGCCTGGTTCACGGCGGCCGTAATCGCCGTACTCAACGGCTGGCTGCTCGTCGAGACGTTCATGGGCCGCTGAGCACGCTTTTCCATCGGAGGATTTTTGAAACACGCGCGTAAGATCGGACGGAGCCTCATCTTTCTTCTCGCGTTAACCGTGGTTAACGCACCAGTCCTGCGCGCGCAGAGCGAGACTTCAAGCGCCCTTTCCGTCACGGTGGACGATGCGACGGGCGCGGCCGTCGCCGGCGCCGAGGTTACGGCCACCGACGTGGATACGAAAGCCGCGCGCTCGGGCAAGACCGGCGCCGACGGCCGGCTGCTCTTTTCCCAGGTGAATCCCGGAACCTACACGGTGACGGTGAACGCCAACGGCTTTGCCGGGCAGACCTCGCAGCCCTTCGCCGTTGAAGTGGGGCACACGGTGAGGCTGAACGTCAGGCTTGCCGTCTCTGCCGCTGTGCAAACGGTTGAAGTGACCGCGCAGCAAGCGCTCGCCAGCCTCGACAATCCCAATACCACCACCACCATCGCAGCCAAGGCGATCAAAAACCTGCCCAACCCCGGCCAGGACCTTACTTATGTCGCGCAGTTCGCGCAGGGTGCGCTGATGAACACGGCCGGATCCTCGAGCGATGCAAAGGCTCCCGGCGGCTACGGCAACGTCGAGTTCAACGGCCTGCCCGCAACCTCGAACGGCTACATCCTGGACGGCTACGACTCGAACGATCCCTGGCTGGGCCTCAATATCGGGCTCTCCACCAACCTCGTCATTGGTCTCGACGCCGTGGACCAGGCGACGGTGAACACCAACTCCTACTCCGTCGATCAGGGCCGCTATGGCGCCGCGCAGGTGGATTACTTCACAAAATCTGGAACCAATCAATTTCACGGCGACCTTTACGAGATCTGGAACGGCTCGCTCTTCAATGCCGAGGACTATTTTCTGCACGCCAACGACACGGCGGGCAATATCACCCCAAAGCCGCTTTCCATAGTGAACGAATTCGGCGTCAGCGTGGGAGGGCCGATCCGGAAGAACAAGCTCTTTTTCTTCGCCCACTATGAGGGCGTGCGCATCGTCTCGCCGTTGGTGACGCCAACCACCTTGCCGACGCCCGCCTACCAGCAGTACGTGTTGGAACAGCTTGCTACGGGCGGATCGGACCCGGTCACGGGCACGATTCTCCCCGCACAGCCCGCGGAGATTCCATTCTACAAAAACATGTTTTCGCTGTTGCCGGCCCCAGGCGGATCGCCGGTGGCAATCACGGGCTGCCCGTTGCTTGACGGCAGCGGCTGCGCGACGCAGCAGCAGCGGTCGCTGAACAACAGCGACAGCGAGGACTTGATCGTTTTGAAGATCGATCACACCATCAACGCCAAAGACAGCGTCTGGTATCGCTTTCAGCAGGACACGGGCCTGCAGGCAGAATGGACAGACCCCATTAACCCGATCTTCAACTCCTATTCTCCGCAGCCGCAGCGCACCCTGGTGGTGGGTTACACGCACTTGTTCAGCCCCAACCTGGTGAACCAGTTCAATCCGGGGGCGAGCTGGTACTCCAGCATCTTTGAGCCGAATAATTACGCCCAGGTGCAACAGACTTTTCCGATCGTGCTCGCCTCCGGCAGCGACAGCGTGCCCTTCACCGCCTTTGGGGGCCTGGACAATACGTTTGCGCAGGGGCGAAAAGTCACACAGTGGCAGATCAACGACAACCTGACCTGGACGCGCGGACAACACACCCTGCACTTCGGCGTCAATACGCGCCGTGTCGACACCAGCGACTACGACCTTGGGGAAGGCATTGTGCCGACTGTCACCTACAACGACCTGGCGGAGTTCACTTATGGAGCTGCCTACACGGCACAGCAAAACTTTCCGGTCTCGCTGAAAGACAGAGTGGCCGCCGGCAACCTCGAATACTATGGGATGGACACCTGGAAGCCGTCTGCGAAGACAACCATCACCTACGGCATGCGCGTGACCTGGAACACCAACGTTACCAGCCCAAAGGCTCTATTCTCCCGCATGGCCGGCTCGTTTCTGGACGCTTCGCACCAAACCAATCAGCCGCTGGATCAGGTTCTTCTGGGCCATGTCCACAACCTGTTTGCGGCCACGCCGCTGTTCATCTACCAGCCGCGCGCCTCGTTTGCCTACGAGCTTTTCCCGCGCATGGTCGTCCACGCCGGGTTCGGCGTCTTCAACGACATCGTTCCCGAGCAAATTGCCGACAACGGTTTAATCAATGCTCCCAACGACGCCAGCTTCACCGGCGGCATCGGCGGGCAGGTAGGCGGACTGGGCGTAGCCCCCGGCGTTCCCGGAAGCGCTGTGGACGCGACAGTCAGCGCCGACCAGAACTTTCAATCCGCCTTCAGCTCCGGTGCGGCGCCCTGCGCGGGGATTGCGGCCGGCGCGCCCAGTTGTCCGCTGGCCGTGAGCCTGGACACTTTTCCTCGAGGTACGCTTAAGACGCCGTATTACTACCAGTACAACCTCGGCATCGAGCAGCAGATTGGGCTGCGCGGCAGCCTTCATGCCGACTTTGTGGGCACGCGCGGCCTGCATGAGCCCTACCAGGTGCAGCTCAACGGCTACCAGACCGTCTGCGACGGATGCTTTGCGCCATTTCCATACGAGCGGCCGCTCGATCAACGCTTTGCCAACGTCACCGAGTTCCAAACCGGCGCGAGCAGCATCTACAACGGATTGCAGGCTGCCTACACACAGCAATGGGGCGGATTGACGCTGCGCGGCAACTATACCTTCAGCCACTGCCTGGACGAAGTATCGAATGGGGGCCTGCTCGCGTTCTCCACGCAGGGCCTGGAATCGCCGTTGCCGGGTGAGTTGAGCCGCCAGTATGCCAGTTGCGACTACGATGTGCGGCATAACATCTCCGCATTCGGAATGTACCAGGTGCCGTTTCACTCCGGAAACCGGATACTGCGCCAGATCCTCGGAGGGTGGTCTTTTTCGGAGACGGCATTCCTTCACTCCGGACTTCCCTTCAGCGTGCTCAGCCAGGCCTACAGCGCAAACGGCAATGGCGTCTTTCAGGCATCCGACCCCGCGCAGACCATCCAGTTCGCCGTGCCGAACTATGCGAACCGGATTCCCGGCGTGCCGCTTTATCGCAAGACGCCCTCTCCCGGCGTGACCATTGACGGAACCAGGCAGTGGCTCAACCCCGATGCGTTCGTTTCGGTGGTGGATCCGACAACCGGAGAATGCTATACCGGCAAGCTTGGCGTCGAGAACGATAACCCGGCGACCTGCCAGTTCGGCAACTCAGGGCGCAACTCCGTGCGCGGGCCGCACTTCACGGATTCGGACATTTATATCGCCAAGACCTTCCCGATCCGGGAGGGAATCAGGTTCCGTCTTGGCGGGCAATTTTTCAATGCGTTCAATCATCCGAATTTCGCTTTGCCCGAGACCGTAGAGGCAGGCGTGCCCGGCTCGCCCATCGCGAGGTTCGGAACGCTCGAAAGCGTGACGTCGCCGCCCACGGGGCTCCTCGGCGTGGGATTGGGTGGAGACAGCTCGCCGCGCATGATCGCGTTCCAGGGGAGGATCGAATTTTAACCGGCCGCGGCGAGAGTGTGCTTTGTAACAGGGCGCGACTTCAGTCGTGCCGCAAGAGCATGATGGAAGGAGTCCGGCTTTAGGCGTTGAGGGAATGCAAATGATTGAAATTGAATCCCCTCAGGGGCTAAAGCCCACACTTTTTAAGCTCTCGTTCGGCACGACTGAAGTCATGCCCTGTTACACGGCTCACATATTTGCGACTTCCTCAACAGACCCCTGACCATAGCTCCGAGGTTTCCGGGCTCCTGACCCCGATCTCCGATCCCTGTCGTACCATGATTGCGATGCTCATTCTTTCCGCAGCCGAGATGCAGGTCTGCGACCGCGCCACGACGGAGCGCTTCGGTGTTCCGTCGATCGAGTTGATGCGCGCTGCGTCGGCGGCCGTAGCGGCTTTCGCGCGCGAGCAATTTCCGCAGGCGCGCAGCGTGACCGTGCTTTGCGGACGCGGCAACAACGGCGGCGACGGCATGATGGCCGCGCGGCTGCTCGCCGATGCCGGTCTCGACGTGGCCACGCTGCTCCTCGGCGCGCCCGATAAGCTCACCGGCGATGCGGCCATCGCCTGGCGCGAACTCACCACCCCGGCCCACGGCGCGGCTTACGCGGTGGAAAACGCCGAACAGTTGAAGCATCACCGTGATGCGCTCAAGGCCGGCCTGATCGTCGATGCGGTCCTCGGCACCGGATTCAAGCCGCCGCTCAAAGGCCTCGCCCTCGACGCGCTGGAGTGGCTCAAAGGCAGCCAAGCGCCCGTGCTGGCAGTCGATCTGCCCTCGGGCTGGCCGGCCGACGAAACAAATCCCGCGCCCGGCGGCCCGGTTTTCCCCGCCGACGCTGTGGTCACCTTTACCGCTCCCAAGCCGGCGCACGTCTTCTGTCAGCTAACGCGCCGGTGGGACCAACCCATTGTCGTCGCCCCAATCGGCTCGCCCGATGCGGCTATCGTCTCCACGCTCGGGCTGCACTGGTGCGGCTCGGCGCTGGCGCTCGCGCAAACTCCGCGTGCCGCCGCGGCCAACAAGGGCAACTTCGGCCACGTTCTCGTCGTCGGCGGATCGGTTGGCCGCTCCGGCGCACCTTCGATGACCGCCCTCGCCGCCTTGCGCTCCGGCGCCGGCCTGGTCACCGCGGCCGTTCCCGCGCCAGTGCTCACGGCGGTGGCTTCCGTCGCGCCGGAGTTGATGACCTGGCCCCTTGAAGCCGGCCCCACCGGCGGCATCGCTGCCGAGAATCTTGCCCCGGACGGCTTGCAGGCGCTTACGGAAGGAAAGTCGGTGCTGGCCATCGGACCGGGCCTCGGCCAGCGAGCCGAAACCGTGAAGTTCGCTGCGGGACTGCTCTCGGCCACAAAGATGCCGGCGGTCGTCGACGCGGACGCGCTGAATATGCTGGCAGCCGACCCCGCGATGCTGGCCGAACTCGCGGCATCGGCGAAGGGCGGACGGACGGTCGTGCTCACGCCGCATCCCGGCGAAATGGCGCGGCTTGCGGGCGCAACCGTCGCCGAGATTCAGGCCGATCGCCTCGCTGCCGCGCGCGCATTCGCCCAGCGCTTCCACATGATTCTGGTGCTCAAAGGCGCGCGCACGCTCGTTGCGCATCCCGACGGCCGCGTTGCCGTGAACACCACCGGTAATCCCGGCTTGGCCAAGGGCGGCAGCGGCGACCTGCTTACCGGCCTCGTCGCCGGCCTGCTGGCGCAGCATCCGCACCAGCCCGCTGAAGCCGTTGAGGCCGCAGTCTATCTGCACGGCCTGGCCGCCGATTTCGCCGTCGACGAGGCCGACGAGCATACGCTCGTGGCCACCGACAGCCTCGCATTTCTGGCCCGCGCCTTTCGATTCCCCCGCGCCTTTCGATTCCATGGTTCGGACTTCCACCCCAACGACAAAGGCCCGTCGTTGGGGACCCCGGACTTTCATTCAGGCGCCAAGAGCGGGTATGTTTGGTTGCAGGGACTGCCAAGCGAAGCGACTCCTCGATACGATGAGAAGATACGATGAGGGGATACGATAAGGGAAAGAGCCAGCAATGACCGACGCCGCACCCGCACCCCCAGCCGAAGGCCGCATTCACGAGTTCACGACCCAAAGCGGCGCGGAGACCATTGAGGTGGGCCGCAAGCTGGTGCGTTTGTTCAAGCCGCCGCAACTGCTGCTGCTGCGCGGCGAACTGGGCGCCGGCAAAACCACGCTGGTCAAGGGCATCGCCGAGGCCCTCGACGCAGCCGAAGCCGACGAGGTCACCAGCCCCACCTTCACGCTGCTGCACGAGTACGACGGCGCGCGCAACGGCAGGCACGTGAAGCTCTACCACATCGATGTCTACCGCCTGGAGAGCGAGCGCCAGCTTGAGACGCTGGGCCTGGACGAATTGCTCACCCCGGATGCGCTGGTGCTGGTCGAGTGGGGCGAAAAATTCAAGAGCATCCGCAAAAAGGCCACAGGCGAAATCGCAATTGCGTCCGAAGGCGGCGACGCACGGAAGATCACCGTCACGTTGAAAGACTAACTGCCGGCGGCGGGTTCGCCAGAGACTCCATGAACCGCGTTCCATTTGAGGAAGTCCACGAAAAGCTCGCCGGAGTTCTGCGCGGGCTGGGTTTTAGCGGCGAACGTGCGCAGACCTGCGCGCGCCTTTTTGCGGAAGCCACGCGCGACGGCGTTTACACCCACGGCGTAGCGCGTTTTCCGCGCTTTGTGGCCATGATCCGCAACGGTAGCATCGATGTTCATGCGGAGCCTGAGCGCGCGGCCGGTTTTGGCGCGATCGAGCGCTGGAACGGGCGCCGCGGCTCCGGCAACCTGAACGCGCTCGCCTCCATGGACCGCGCTATTGCGCTCAGCCGCGAGCACGGCATCGGCTGCGTGGCTCTGGCCAACACCAACCACTGGATGCGCGGCGGCGCCTACGGCTGGCAGGCTGCCGAGGCCGGCTTCATCGGCATCTGCTGGACCAACACTATGCCCAACCTGCCGCCGTGGGGCGGCGTGGAGCCGGTCATCGGCAACAACCCGCTGGTAATTGGCGTGCCGCGCGCCGCTGGGCCTGTGGTGCTCGACATGGCTATGTCGCAATTCTCCTATGGCGCGCTTGAAAAATACCGGCTGCGCGGCGAGATGCTGCCCGTCGATGGCGGCTTCGACGAGGAAGGCAACCTGACGCGCGATCCCGGCGCTATCGAGCGCTCCTGGCGCCCACTCGCCACCGGCTACTGGAAAGGCTCGGGGCTCTCGGTCGTGCTCGACATGATGGCGGCCATGATGTCGCTGGGGCGCGCCACGCGCGAGCTCAGCTCCGATCCACTCTTCGAGGCCGGCGTCTCGCAGATGTTTCTGGCCATGAACCCTGAAGCCTTCGGTCCTGCGCCGCGAGCCGCGCAGATCGCCGATGCGATTGTGGATTCACTGCACGAGTGCAAGCCCGCCGAAGAGGGCAGTACCGTCCGCTATCCCGGCGAGCAGACGCTGCGCATCCGCGTGGAGAATTGCGAGCTCGGTTTGCCGATCGACGAAGCGCTCTGGGCGCAGGTGCTGGCGTTGTAACTCTCGAGACCGTTCCGGAAGCGAGATTTTTTATTTGTCGTCCGCTCGATGGGCCGCATGGACCGCAAACGCTCCAAGATCCCCACAAAAGGAGTTAAACAAATCGATGGAAATCACGGAAATCCTCAGCCGGTTTGAAAAATTCACGGGCAACTTCGAACGGGAGGCCGTGGAGGAGGCAGTGGCGCGCCGCGATGAAGTGATACCCGGACTCCTTCACATCCTGGCAGAGATAGCCGACCCGGAGCGCGCTGCCCGGATCGCCGCCGAAGGCGATTTAACGGCTCATATGTATGCCGTGTATTTGCTGGCGCAGTTCCGCGAAGTACGCGCCTATCCGCTTCTCCTTCGCATCGCGCGGCTTCCTGGGGACCTTATCGATTCGCTTCTTGGAGACTTTATCACTGAGGATCTCGGACGGGTTTTGGCCTCGGTGAGCGGCGGCGACCTTGAAGGGATTGAGGCCATCATCGAAGACGAAGAAGCCGACGAGTGGGTCAGGGACGCGGCCTTTGGCAGCCTCGTGACTCTTGTTGCCGCTGGCGTCAGGAGCCGCGAGGAGGTTGTGAGCTACTTCGCCGGCCTTTATCGCGGCAACCTGAAAAACGCCAACGACATTGTCTGGGCCGGCCTCGTATCGGGCAGTTGCGACCTCTATCCGGAAGAACTGCTTGGAGACATTGAGCGGAGCTTTCAGGCCGGCCTTGTCGACCCCGGCAACATCAATATGGAGGACGTCAAGCGCGAACTGGCCATGGGCCGGGACAGTGCGCTCGCCAGACTTCAGACGAATCCACATCGTCAAATGGTGGTTGACACAGTGAAGGAGTACGGGAAATGGGCGTGCTTTCACAAGGAAGAGCCGCCCGCGCCGCATGACGCAACTGAGATACGGGATGGGCTCGGCTCGCAATGGCCTGATCGAGCGGCTCCCTTCAAACGCACTGCGCCGAAGATTGGCAGAAACGACCGTTGCCCCTGCGGAAGCGGCAAGAAATATAAGAAGTGTTGCGGTAAATAGGATTGCCGCGTTCGCCGGCGGCCCAACGGCGGGCTTTCCAACTCTTGCCATTTAGAGCTATGATGGGCCTCCATGTTCCCATACGACCCAGCTCTCCTCGCCGCCGTCGCAACCCCTCCGCAAACAGTTGCGGATGTTGTCCAGATCTTCGAGAACATTCAAGCCATCTGCGTCGATACCGACGGCCTGAGGTGGTTTAACGGGCTCTATCTTCAAGTTACGCACGCCGTCCAAGCGCGCTGTGCGCTGGCGGGCACTGCTTCAGGCGGGTTTGCCGATCCCGCGTGGATCGCCGCACTGGACGTGACGTTTGCAAACTTCTACCTCGCCGCGCTCAGGGATTCATTGTCGGGAACCGCAACGCCGGGCTGCTGGCAGGCGATGTTTGCAGTGCGCGGCCAGGCCGCGATTGCCCGCATCCAGTTCGCGCTGGCCGGAATGAATGCCCACATCAACCACGATCTACCGCAGGCGGTGGACGAAACCTGCCGAGCCACCGGCATTGCGCCGCAGCACGACGCCGAGCAATACAACGACTTCACGGCGCTCAACACCACCCTCGACAGCCTCATCGAGATGGCAAAGCAAACCCTGAATGTGCGTTTGCCCGGCGATGCGCTGCCGCCCGTCAGCCGCCTGGAAGACACCATGGCGGCATGGAGCGTGTCGGCAGCGCGCGAGTCAGCGTGGAACAATGCCGAGCTGTTTTGGAGCCTGGTTGGCGCGCCCCTTGTCTCCGCCACCTTCCTCGACACCCTGGATGGCTTCACCGCCCTCGCCAGCAAGACGCTGCTGGTCCCCGTTCCCTGATTCGTGCGGCTTGACCCCGAATCCAGATCTCTGACCCCTGATTCCTGGCCCCTGTTCTATCCTGTGCCAATGGACCTGCGCTCCCTGCCCAAAATCGAGCTCCACCTGCACCTGGATTGCTCGCTGAGCTACACGGCCGTGTCGCGCCTTGCGCCCAACGTCACGCGCGAAGAGTACGCACGCGAGTTCGTCGCCCCGGCGCGCTGCGCTAACCTCGCCGATTTCCTCTCCCGCGCGCCCAAGGGTTTTCAGCTTATGCAGACGGAAGAGTCGCTACGGCTGGTCACCGAAGATGTCTTTGAGCAGCTCGCGCAGGATGGCGTGGTCTACGCCGAGATCCGTTTCGCGCCGCTGCTGCACACGCGGAAGGGGCTCACGCCGCAGCGCGTCGTCGAAGTGGTCGATAACGCCACCGAACAACTGACTCGCGCCACCGGAATCGAAGCCGGACTGATCCTCTGCACGCTGCGGCACTTCGCTGAAGAGCAGAGCATGGCCACAGTGCGGTTGGTCGAGCAATTTGGCGGCAGCCGCGTTGTGGCGCTCGACATTGCCGGCGACGAAGCCGGTTTTCCGCTCGACGCGCACATCGGCGCCTACCGTTACGCGCGCGAGCATGGCCTGCGCCGCACCGCGCACGCCGGCGAAGCCTGCGGCCCCGAAAGCGTGTGGGAGACGCTGCGCATGCTCCTTCCGCAGCGCATCGGCCACGGCACGCGCAGCATTGAAGACCCGGCGTTGGTCGAGCATCTGCGCCGGGAGCGAATTCACCTTGAGCTGTGCCCATCGTCGAACGTGCAGATCGTCCCGTCAATCCTGAGTTGGGCGCATCATCCCATCGACCGCCTTTACCGCGCCGGCGTTTCCTTGGGCGTAAGCACCGACACGCGCATGTTGACGCCGGCCACGCTTGTCGGCGAGTACGAAGGCCTGCGGCGCACGTTCGGCTGGAGCGCGGAAGACTTACTGCGCGCTAATCTGATGGGGATCGAAGCGGCGTTTGCCGATGCGTCCGTCAAAGACCGCGTGAAGAAGCGGCTGGCGGAGGCTTACGGTACGACGGGTTCCGCGTCGTGACTCGATGAGAAACGTGTAAAAGCTATAAAAATCTGCAAAAGCCTATAAAAGACCTTAGATACTTATATCCCAGGTTAGCGGCAAAAACAAAAGCGCCGCGAACCTGGGGCACCCCAATATAGGGACAATTGCGGCATCAATGCGCCACTCTTACTTCGCCTCTACCGTGTCGAATGCGAAGGTCGTCGTCGAGTGCATCGTCTCGCCCGGCCGCAGCACCGTGCTGGGAAAATTTTTATGGTTCGGCGAGTCGGGAAAATGCTGTGTCTCCAGGCAAAACCCCGTCCGCTTTTCGTATTTTGTTCCGTGGCGTCCAGTAAAGCTGCCGTCGAGAAAGTTGCCGGAATAGAACTGCACGCCGGGCTCAGTCGTCTCAACGGTCAGCCGGCGCCCGCTCACGGGATCGGTCACGATCGCCGCCACGCGCAGCGTTCCCGGCTCGCCGTTGACCACAAAATTATGATCGTAGCCGCCGGCGAGCTTGAGTTGCTCATCGTCATCGCCGATGCGCGCTCCAACAAGTTCAGGCTTGCTGAAATCGAGCGGAGTGCCGGCCACGGCCTTGAGTTCGCCCGTCGGAATCAGCCCTGAATCCACAGGCGTGAACCGCTCCGCATTCAGCTCCACCCGCATGTCCAGAATGTTCCCCGCATCGTCGCCATGCAGATTGAAGTAGGCGTGATTGGTCAGGTTCACGACGGTCGGCTTATCGCTCGTTGCCGAATAATCGATGCACAGCGTATTGCCCGCGAGCGTGTAGCGCGCCTTTGCCGTCAGCGTTCCCGGAAATCCCATATCCCCATCGGGACTCACGTGGGTAAACTCCACGCCGTCAGGAATCTCCTGCGCCTGCCACACGTACTTGTCGAAGCCCACCGGCCCGCCGTGCAGTGCGTTGGCGCCATTATTCACCGGAACCTGATAACTTTGCCCGTCGATCGAGAATCTGCCCAGCGCGATGCGATTACCAAAGCGCCCCACCACCGAACCGAAGTGCGGATTGGGAACCTTCAGGAAATCCTGCAGATTGTCGAATCCAAGCACTACGTCCGCCATTTTGCCCGTGCGGTCCGCCGTGCGGACGCTCACCAGTTTCGCGCCGTACGCCATCACGCGCACCTCGATCTGCGCGCTTTTCAACGTGTAGATGGGAACGGCCGTTCCGTCCGCGGTATGACCCCAAATCGACATACTCACCTCTCCCTGCGAAACGCCGCCGAGGGAACTAGCCATCGCCGGCGAGGTTGCCATGAATAAGGGCTTTTGTTGCAAGGTCTTTCCAGATTTCAGACGCCTGCGAACGCTTACAAACCGCGCCGGTTCCCCTTTGCGGAGAAAATAGCACCATACCATGAGGGCATTCCCCGCGTAAAATGGCTATAATTAACCGCCTCCATTAAGGTCACCGCAGAGTCGACTTCGTGTCGGGTTGATAGACAGTATCTTTATTCCCTGCGCTTGTTGCTGAAAGAGCCTGCTCCATCGCGTGCCCTGATGACGATAACCGGAACTTTGAGATTGCTGGGCCTGCTTGCCTGGCTGGCCGCCTTTGCAGCGCATTCGCAGGCCGCGGGACAAATCCGCGGCGCAGCGCAAACGGGAGCTTTGCGCGGCGCCGTCATCGACCCTAGCGGAGCGGTTGTGCCCGCCGCGGCCGTCACCCTCACGCGCCGCGGCCAAACACTCCAGACCAAATCCGCGCCGGACGGGCGCTATGTTTTCAGCAACCTCGCGCCCGGCATCTACTCCGTCGAAGTCTCCGCGCCAGGATTCGCTCTACTTGCGATTCCGCGCGTCGTTATCGCCGCCGGCGAGACCAAGGCCCTTGACCTTCCACTCGCCATTCCTGTCCAAAAGCAGGAGCTGACGGTCGAAAGCCGCAACCGCGGCGTCGGTCTCAACTCTGACGAGAACGCCAGCGCCACCATCGTCAAGGGCAGCGCCCTCAATGCGCTCTCCGACAACCCCGATGAATTGCGCAGCGAGTTACAGGCGCTTGCCGGTCCCGCGGCCGGCCCCAATGGCGGGCAAATTTATATCGACGGCTTCGCCGGCGGCCAGCTTCCGCCCAAATCGTCGATTCTCGAAATCCGCGTCAACCAGAATCCTTTTTCCGCCGAGTTCGAGCGCATCGGCTACGGCCGCGTGGACATTATCACCAAGCCCGGCTCGCAAAAACTCTCGGGCTCCTTCGGCGCGTTCGGCACGGACTCCGTTTTGAACACGGCAAACCCGCTCGTCTCCCAGCAGCCGGACTATTATTTTCTCGGATTTCAGGGCAACATCTCCGGACCGATCTCAAAGCGAGCTTCATACTTCTTCAACGTGTACCGCATGACCCGGCAGAATGAAGACATCGTGGATGCGGTCAATCCACAAAACACCTCGGCGAACATCTCGGAAGCCTATCCCAATCCGTCCACGATCCTCTACATTGTTCCCCGCGTCGATCTTCAGCTTGGCGGCAATACTGTCTCTGTTCGCGATTCGTTCTACCGGAGCACCGCGGACGGAAGTGACGTCGGCGGCCTCAACTTGCACGATCAGGCGGACAACATCGAGGGCGACGTAAACACGCTGCAAATCAGCAACACTTTCCTGGTCAACCCGCACTTCGTCAACGAAACTCACTTCCAGTGGATACGCGTCCGCAACGAGGAAACTCCGGTCTCTTTCGCACCGACCGTTACCGTTCAAGGCGCATTTACCAGCGGCGGCAACAATGCCGGCGCCGTGCAGGACCACAACGATAACTTCGAGTTACAAAATTACTCGACGGCAACGGCCGGCAACCATACTCTTCGCTTCGGCATGATCCTCGACAGTTATCGCGACGCTAACTATGCCACCAGCGGAAGCAATGGATACTATATCTTCAGCTCCATCGCAACCTATCTGGCAGACGAACCGTCCCAGTACTCAGCTACGGTCGTACAGAATCCCGTCGCGCGCGCCGTTCTTTTTGACGGCGGACTCTTTTTTCAGGACGACTGGCACTGGAAACCGAACTTTCAGTTGGGGCTGGGCCTTCGGTACGAGGGCCAAAACCGGATCCGCAGTCATTCCGACTTTGCGCCGCGCATCGCCCTCGCATGGAGCCCACGCCACGCCGGCACTGCGCCGGCCAAAACCGTCGTTCGTGCCGGATACGGCTGGTTTTATGACCCCTTTACCGTGCCCAACTCCTTCGGCTCTGCGGGTGGCACGCCCTATATCGTCCAGGCCATTCACGATAACGGCGTCAATCAGCAGAGCTATGTGGCCACCAATCCAAAGTTCTATGACCCCAATGCGCCCGAGCCGCCCAGCGTGCTCACCTCGGCCAACTCGCTTGTTCCTACCATTCACACCATCGATCCTCATTTTCAAGTCGCGCTCGACATGCAGGGCGGGATCGGCGTGGACCGCCAGCTCGCCAAAAACGTGACGGCAAATGTAACTTATCTTTATACGCAGGGCGTCCACCAATACATGACCAACAACGTAACAGCCCCCGCGTTCGATCCTGCCAGTTATACGATTACCGGCTCTGCCCCGGCGACTTATAACTATCAATTGCAATCCGGCGGCTTTTATCGCCAGCAGCAGCTTATCTTTACCCTAAGCACGCATACAAAGCACCTTGCCATCGACGGCACCTATACACTCAACCAGGCTAAGAGCGACACGCAGGGGGTCACTTCGTTTCCTTCCGTCGCGCAGGATCCGGGCCTCGACTACGGACGCGCCGTTTTCGGCGTCCGCAACCAACTCATGTTGGTGAATAGTTATACGGCCCCTTACGGGATCGTCGTGGCTTCGTTGCTCGAAGCGCAGTCCGGCACGCCTTATAACCTGACCATCGGCAGCGACCTCACAGGCAACAATCAATTCAACGCTCGTCCGGGTTACGGCACGTGCGGCGCGGCGGGCGTTGTGTCCACTCCCTATGGCTGTCTCGACACCGACCCCGCCGGCAAAGGCGAGAGGATCGTGCCCTTCGATCTCGGCACCGGCCCGGCAAATGCTGTCTTTCACGTGCGCATCAGCAAGGTGATTGGCTTCGGACCCCGGATCAAGACCGCGGGCGCAGGACAAAGTTACACAGGCGAAAGCACCGTGAGCGGCCGCGGCCTGAGCAGCGGCGGAGCGGCAATCCGCCTGGACGCCGCCGCGCCGCGCAGGTACAACCTGACCTTTGTCGCCGGCGCCAACAATCTCTTTAACATGGTCAATCTCGCCCCTCCGAACGGCGTCCTCATCTCCCCTCTGTTCGGCAAATCGCAATCTCTTGCCGGCGGATCGTTTGCAAACCCCACCCCCGGCAATCGCTCCATCATCTTCCAGGCTCTTGTCTCGTTTTAGCCTGGCGGCGGCCTCCCGCTTCCGCTGTCCGTGTCAGCACGCCCACAGTGTGCGTGCCCTGACACGCTTCACCTCGTCCCCAACTCCGTGTAACTCGTTTGTTTTCAATCCGTGCCGATTGGCTCGCGGCTTGCACTTTGTCCGGACGCAGGCAGTTGAGAACAGCAGTTCGGAGGGGGATGCGATGACGGCTATGAAGCTCAGCAGTTTGACGTTGTTGGCGGCAGCGGCGGCGATGGCGGCCGCACAGGCAGTGGCGCAAAGCGCGCCTCACACAGCAAGCACTGCGATTCCCAGCCGCACGATCGTGGTCAGTCTTCAGGATCGCAAGCTGGCGCTGGTCGAGAACGGACGCGCGATTGCGGTTTACACGGTGGCCGTGGGCAAGCCCTCGACGCCCAGCCCCGTGGGCGCCTTCACCATCGAGCACCGGGTGGTCAATCCGACTTATTACCACGACGGCCGCGTGATTGCGCCGGGGCCGCACAACCCCGTGGGCACGCGCTGGATGGGCCTCAGCATTCGCGGTTACGGCATTCACGGCACCAACGCGCCGGGCTCCATTGGCAAGGCCGTTTCCCATGGGTGCATTCGCATGTCCAGGCCCGACCTTGAACGGCTCTTTGCGCAGGTTTCGATAGGCGACAAGGTGGAGCTGATCGCCCGGCGCGACGCGGAGACGGCGGAACTGTTCGGCGACGGGCCGGAGCCGGCGCGCGCAGTGCAGCCCCAGCCGCTGTTGACGGCGAAGAGTGCGGCTCCCGCGCCAATCGAGGCTTCTGCGCCGGCGAAGAACGACGCCGCGCAACCGGCGCGCCTCATGAACGTTTCGGCCAAAACCGGCCCGGCGATGGATAAAGGCGAGCCGGTTACCGGCTCGCTCTAAAGGAGAACGGCGATGAATCTGCTCATGGAAGCAGTCACGGCTTTGAGCGCACTTCTGCTGTCCGTAGCGGCGGGACTGTTGCTGGAAGAGTTGACCTACGGAGCGCTGGTGCGGCTGCTGCTGGCTCCGCGGCCGCAAAGCGGTAAACGCGGGGTCCCCGGCGACAGGTCTTCGTCGCTGGGGTGCAAACGCGGGGTCCCCGGCGACAGGTCTCGGCCGCCGGGGCGGAAACCGAAAGAGCCCAGTCACAAAACGGGAGGGGAGAAATGCTTGCACTAAAGCTGTTGCTCACCATTGCGGGAGTGCTCTTGCTGGATGCCGCGGCGGCGATTCCACTGTACTGGCTCTTGAAGCGCATCCAGTACGAGCGCAAAAAGGCGCGCCAGGCGCAAACGTCCGGCGACGAAACCACAAGAATCGAACCCTTGCAGGAACCGGACGAACTGGACTGGCGCGGATCGGTTGCGCTGGCGATGGTCGCCTGCCTGCCGCTGCTGGCAGCGGCCAGCATCGTGGTGGTGCCCAGCGGCATGGGCGGCGTGCTCGTCAGCCAGATCGGCGGCACGCAGCCGGGAACGCTCTACCCTGGGCTGCACTTTGTCACTCCGCTGATCGACAGCGTGCAAACCTTCGACCTGCGCGACCACGTTTTCAACGCGGGCGTGCTTAACGAGGGAGTGAACAGCGGTGGAGCGAACGGCGCGGGAGTAAACGGGAAGGGCGTAAAGGCGCAGGGGCCAAAGCAGGTTCTCGACGTGCAGTCGCGCGAGGGTCTCGACATCGGCCTTGGCGTGACGGTGCGCTACCGGCTCGACCCCAACAAACTGTCGAGCATCCAAGCTCACCTTCCGCAGCCGGCGGACCAGCAACTGGTTCCTCCGGTGGTGGCCAGCGCGTGGCGCGAACTTGCGCCCGAGTACACGGTGCGCGAGATTTTCTCGACCAAACGGGAAGAGATACGCTCGCGCGCCGCGGCCATCATCACGCGCAAACTCGCCGGGGACGGCATCGACGTGGAAGAGGTGATGCTCTCCGACATTCAGCTTCCGCCCGAATACGCGCAGGGCCTCGAAGGCCTGTTGCTTAAAGAGCAGCAGGACGACCAGATGGGCGTGCTCACCGACATTCAGCAGAAGCAGGTGAAGATCGCCGAGCTCGAGGCTGAAGCCGTGGCGGCGCAGAAGGTGAAGGAGGCCGAGGGCGACGCGCAGGCCCAGGTCGTCGAGGCCAAGGGCGAGTCCGACGCCATGCAGTACACGCTGCCGCTCAAGGAAAAGCAGATCGAGCAGAGCAAGCTGGAGGCCGAGGCGCGGAAAGAGGCAACGATCGAAGGCGCAGAAGCCGACGCGCAGGCCAAGATTATCGACAGCAAGGCTGAGGAGCAGCGCCGCGACCTGCTGGCCGACGCCGAAGCCAACCGCATCCGGCTGGTGGCTGCGGCCGACGCCGTTAAGATGGCGAGCGAAGCCACGCTGCTGAACAAATCGCCGCTGCTTATCGACAAAATCGTCGCCGAGAAGCTGTCGGACAAAATCCGGTTGGTGATGGTCCCCTCGGACGGCAAGTTTTTCTTCGCCGACGACGTTTTCAAAGGGATCGACGCCAATCCGGCGGTGCAGCAACAGATGAACGGAAGCCAGAGTCCCACTTTGCAGGACAGTCATTGAGGCCCATCCGATCGGGGCCAGGACAGACGGCGCGCGGTCGCCCCATTCTTTCTATGCATTGCGCGAAGAGGATGGGGAGATCGCGCGTCAAAACGATATAATCCGCGCAAACGAGAGATTCATCGAGAGAGATGAGGACAATGAAACTGATTGGGCTGATTGCGTTGGGACTGAATGGGCTGATTGCCCTGTCGGCGGGAGCCGCGCCCAACCCATGGCGGCAGCCTGCCGCTGCGCTCGCCGGCCAGATTGCCGAGTTTCTCGGCCCCGGACAGGCGCACCTGACCATCCGCAATCTTTCTTCGATCTCCGACGATCAAATCCCGGCGATTCAGCAACTCCTCGAACAGGAATTAGAGGCCCGCGGCGTTGTTCCGGCCGGCGCGGACGCCGCCAACGCCATCCAGGTCACGCTCAGCGAGAGCGCGCATGAGCGGCTCTGGGTCGCCGAAGTCATCGAGGGCGACGAGACGCAAGTGGCAATGGTCGACGCAGGGCTGGTGAGCGAGCCGCCGGTTCCCGCTCCCGCGGGACTCACATTGCGCAAGCAACAAATTCTCACTTCGCACACGCCCATCCTTGCCGCGATCGAGACGCCGGCCGGACTGGCCGCGATTGAACCGGAGCAGATTGCCATCTATGGGCAAGTAGCGAATGAATGGCGCGTCAATCAGCTTGTCCAGATCGGCCAGACGCGCCAGCTCCCGCGCGACCCGCGCGCCATTGTCTGGCCGGCGCAAAACGGCCAGGGATTCGATGCCTGGCTGGCCGGAATCGCGTGCACGGGAAGCTCCGAAAACGCCGCAACCACGGGCCAATGGACGGTCGATTGCCACCAAAGCGACGATCCATGGATCATCTCCGAGGGGGTCATCTCCGAGGGGGCGATCGCTTCAGGGACAAGCTCGGAAGCGCTTGCCGCGCCGGAATCGGTTGCGCCGGGATCGGTTGGGCCTGGGTCGGTTGCTCGGGCACTGCCCGCACAGTTGCCCTACGCGCAGGCTCAGCCCGCGCCGTCCCTATCCGCCGCCGGGCCTGCGCTCAAAGCCTTCTACACCGCCAACCGCGACTACTTCACCGGCATCCTTGTGCCGAACCCGGCCGTGGAACTGCCTCCGTTTTAT
The DNA here is from genome assembly GCA_050745765.1 of Occallatibacter sp. Lineage (GTDB taxonomy): Bacteria > Acidobacteriota > Terriglobia > Terriglobales > Acidobacteriaceae > Telmatobacter. Next base: position 114,589 of record JBOGLX010000109.1, read on the forward strand.
TCGGCCGCGCTCATTCCGCGGCCCGCCGGCGGGGATGCGCTGCTCATCGGCGGCATCGACGGCAAGGTGCAGTTGCTTGAAAACGGCGCCCTCGCGGCCATTGACGGCGCGCGCGACTGGGGCAGCGACTTTGCCGCGTTCCACTCCGGCTGCGGCCCCGATCCGCAAATCGACACGGAGATCGTCGCCTCCGGCTCCGGCGAGGCCATGAGCGACAGCCTGCGCGCCTATGACCTGCCCGCGCTCGAAGCCGTCCCTGCCAGCGCGCCCCTGGCCATGAACGGCACGGTAATGGCGCTCTGGACCGCGCCCGACGGCAAGAGCCTGCTCGCTGTGGTGCGCGATGCCCCAGACCAATACGAGGTGGACCGTGTTACGGCCAGTTGCAATTGAAATAAATCCGAAGCGGCCCGTTGCCTCAGGGGCTAAAGCCCGCCTTATTCGTGGCGCATTTGCGGCACGACTCAAGTCGTGCCCTGTTACAAAGCTTGGCGTTCGACGGGTTCTTCGGAAGTCGGTGAAGCTCACCTTTTGGATTTTTTCGTCTGCGGCCGCGCTTGTGCTGCCAACCTTTGCGCGCACGCGTCCCCATTACGGCGGCGTGCTCAACGTCGAGATCTCCGGCGACCCGATGCAGAGTCCCGGCGGCCTGGCGCGCCGCCTCATTCTCGACGGCCTCACTACCCTTGGCGCCGACGGCGCCGTGCGCCCCGCGCTCGCCGTCGCGTGGGAGAAGGGCGACAACGCGCACCGCTGGCAGTTCGAACTGCGCCCCGGCGTGCATTTTGAGGACGGCTCACCGCTCACTTCAGCCGCCGTGGTCCAGTCGCTCAACACATCCTGCAACGGAAACTGTCCGTGGTCCACCGTCAGCGCCGTCGGCCCCGATGTGGTGTTCACCGGCGACTCGCCCATCCCCAACCTGCCCGCACTGCTCGCCGGCGACAACTTTCTCATCTCCCTTACCGTTGCCCAAAACGGACAAATTCCAACCACCCCCATCGGCACCGGTGCGTTTCAACTTGAAAGCAACACCAACGGCATCGTGACGTTGACCGCGAACGATTCCTGCTGGCAGGGCCGGCCGTTTCTCGACTCCATCCAGATTCACGGCGGCCGCACCATCCGCGACCAGTGGCTCGACCTGAACGTGGGCCGCGCGGACGTGGTTCAAGTGCCGCCGCAGATGCTGCGCGAAGCCCGCCAGCAGCAGTTCAATGTCGTGGTTTCGCCGCCGGTCGCGCTTCTTGCCATCGAGGTATCGAGCTCCGGCGCGCTCTCCAACGTCTCGCTGCGCGCCTCCATTGCCGAGGCCGTCGATCGCGGCGCGCTCTTCAACGTCATCTTTCAGAAGCAGGGCGCCGTCGCCGCCAGCCTCCTGCCGCAATCGCTCACCGGCTACGCGTTTCTCTTTCCCACGGACCGCGACCTGGGCAAGGCTCAGACGCTGCGCGGCGGCGTTACCCCTCCGCCAATGCAGCTCAGCTACGAGGGCGGCGATGCCGTGCAACTGGCCGCGCAGCGCCTCGCCCTCAACCTGCGCGAGGCCGGGTTCAACGTTCAGGCCGTGCCCGTCTCCAGTGCGCCCCACGCCGATCTTGCCCTGCGCACGCTGCCCCTGCTCACGGCCGATCCATCCGCGGCCATGGAAACACTGCTGCGCGCCGCGGGCCAGTCCATCCCCGTCGTCGACCAATCCGCGGCCGGTCTCTATCAGGCGGAGCGCGAATTCCTCGATCTGCACACGCTCGTCCCGCTGCTCGATCTGCCGCGCGGTTACGCCATCTCCGGCCGCGTCCGCGATTTCACCCTGCGCACCGACGGCACGCCCGACCTGGCCGCCGCCTCGCTTCAGGACTCGACCCAGGATTCGACTGGGGCCGCGCCATGAGCCTGCGCCAGAAACTGCTGCTCCTCTTCTCGCTCACCGTTGCCGCCGCGGTCGCCGCCGTTGCCTGGACCGTCCTTGTCCGCATCCGCCAGGTCTTCGAGCAGCGCGACCGGCAGGAGACAGCGCTCTTCGTCAGCCAGTTTCAGCGCGAGTTTCAGCACCGGTCGGACGAGGTGGCCGCGGCCGTCGATCGCCTGGCCGCGAGCGATCAGGCGCGCACCATGGCGTTCGAGATCGACCAGTCCGGCGACACGTCCACCTACCTGACCACCGCGCAGACCATGGCGCAGCAGGCGCAGCTCGACTTTCTTGAAATCGTCGGCCCCGATGGCAACATCGTCAGCTCCGCGCAGTGGCCGGCGCGCTTCGGCTACCCGGAGCCGGCCGCCGCCAACGCCTCGCCCACGCCGTTCCTCAAACGCGAAGATCTGCCCGACGGCTCGACCGCTCTCGGCCTCTTTGCGGTGCGCGCCATTGCCGGTTCGTCGCCGCCCATAAAGCTGATCGGCGGCGAGCGCCTCGACCGAAACTTTCTCGCCGAGCTGCCCGTCGCGCCGGGCATAACGGCCGGTCTCTACGCTGACGCCGGCGCGAACGGGAATGCAAGCACGGGCACTCCCACCGGCACGGCAAGCGCCGCGCCCTTCGACGCCGCGCGCCTGGTGAGCGCCTCTGGCGCCGTACCCGGCGCGGACCGCTACCAATCCCTCATCGATAACGCCCGCAGAACCGGCCAGCCGTCGAGCGCCGTCCTTTATCTCACCGCGCAGCGCGAGGACAGCGTGAGCGCGACGGCGATTCCCCTCAAAAACCAGGCAGGCGACGTGCTGGCGGTGCTCACGGTCGCCATCTCGCGCGCCGGAGTGGTAGGGGCGCAGCAGCACATCCGCGCCATTGCGTATGGCGTTGCGGCGGCCGGCATTCTGCTCGCCATCGTCTTCAGCCTGTGGATTGCGGCGCGCGTCTCGCGGCCCATCGAGCAGCTTGCGCGCGCGGCGGAACGTGTCGCCGGCGGCCAGTGGGACACACGCGTGCCCGAGCAACCATCGCGCTGGGACCGTGACGAGGTCGGCGTGCTGGCGCGCAGCTTCAATCGCATGACCGGCGAGCTCGTCAGCCAGCGCGAGCGCCTTGTGCAGAGCGAGCGCGTTGCCGCGTGGCGCGAGCTGGCGCGGCGGCTGGCGCACGAACTTAAGAACCCACTGTTCCCACTGCAGCTCACTGTCGAAAACCTCGCTCGTGCGCGCGATCTCCCCCCCGAAGAATTCGACGACGTATTTCGCGAAAGTACGGCGACGCTCAGCGTGGAGATTGCCAATCTGAAGGCAATCGTGGGACGTTTTTCCGATTTCAGCAAGATGCCCAAACCGGTGCTGGAGCGGATCGACGCAAAGGATGTAGTGGCGCGTGTGCGTTCGTTCTTTGCCGCGGCCGGCACGGGCGACGCAAAGATTCGCATCGAGTGTGAAGTAGCCAACGAAACCATGCCGCTCGACGCCGACCCGGAACTGCTCCACCGCGCGCTCTCGAACCTTGTGCTCAACGCCATGGACGCAATGCCGAACGGCGGAACGCTAACCATCTCCGCTCATCCGCGCGGAGACAAGGTGGAGCTCCGAGTCGCGGACACCGGCGCGGGCCTCACGCCCGAAGAGTGCGAGCGGCTCTTCACCCCTTACTACACAACCAAACAGCACGGCACCGGCCTGGGCCTCGCCATCGTGCAGTCGGTCGTCGCCGATCACGAAGGCACTATCGCCGTCGAAAGCCGCGTGGGCGGCGGTGCAGCGTTTATTATCACTTTGCCAGCGGCAGGACCTCTGACCACTGTTCGCTGACCATTGTTCACTGACCACTGTTCACTGTTATGACAGCAAAGGCCAACATCCTCGTCGTCGACGACGAAGCCAACACGCTGGCCTCGCTGGCGCGTGCCTTTCGCCTCGCCGGCCACGAAGCCACTGTCTGCGATAACGCCGCCCGCGCACTGGAGCTCGCCCGCACACAACCATTCGACATGATCCTTTCCGATGTAGTGATGCCGCGGCGCGACGGCCTTTCGCTGCTTGAAGACTTGAAGAACGCCGGCGTGGCCGCGCCCGTGGTGATGATGAGCGGCCAGGCCCACATCGAGATGGCCGTCCGCGCCACGCGCCTCGGCGCCCTAGACTTCCTCGAAAAGCCGCTCACCACCGAAAAGCTCCTCGTCACGGTCGAGAACGCGCTAAAACTCACGCGTCTCGAAACCGAGAATCGCGATTTGCGTGCCCGCGTGGGCAAACACACGCTGGTCTTCGCCGGCGAAACCATGCGCGGCGTGATGGCGCAGATCGAGCGCGTGGCTTCGAGCGAAGCCCGCGTTTGCATCTACGGCGAGACCGGCACTGGCAAAGAGCTTGCCGCGCGCACGCTGCACGAGAAGAGCCGTCGCGCCGCCGGCCCCTTCGTCACGCTCAACTGCGCCGCGGTTCCGGCGGAGTTGATCGAAAGCGAGCTCTTCGGCCACGAGAAAGGCTCGTTTACCGGCGCGGCGCAGCGGCACACCGGGAAGTTCGAGCAGGCGCATCGCGGCACGCTCTTTCTCGACGAGATCGGCGACATGCCCGCCGCCATGCAGGCCAAGCTGCTCCGCGTGCTTGAAGAAGGCGAGGTCGAGCGCATTGGCGCGGGCAAACCCACGGCCGTCGACGTGCGCGTTGTCGTCGCTACGCACCGCAACCTCGATCAGCTTGTCGAATCCGGCGCATTCCGCCGCGACCTTTATCATCGCGTCGTCGTTTTTCCCGTCGAGCTGCCGCCGCTGCGAAAGCGCTGCGAAGACCTGCCAGCCCTGGTCGAGCATTTCGTCCGCCAGGTGAGCGCGCAGAACGGATGGAAGCCCGCCGCCTTCACTAAAGAAGCCATCGAGGCTCTGAAAGAGTACGCGTGGCCCGGCAACATCCGCGAGCTGCGCAACGTGGTCGAGCGTCTGTTGCTGTTGGCCGGCGCCGAAGTGAACGCGGACGACGTACGCCTCGCGCTGCCCGCGCTCCGATCGTCTGCAAAGCCCGCCGCGGACCTTCCCGCGGCGGCAGCCGCCTCCGGCCCTCTGGCGCAGCGTGTGCTGGCCTTCGAGCGCGCGGCCGTTCTTGCCGAGCTTGAGAAACACAGCCGCAACGTCACGCAGACGGCGAAGGCGCTCGGCCTCGAACGCAGCCACCTCTACAAAAAATGCCAGCAGTTAGGCATCGACCTCGGATGTCTTTGAGGTCAGTCTTTTATAGCGAATCCAGAGAAGCTGTACCCACCTGTCGTGACTTCCCACCCATGCGACAGAAGAAAGTCGCATGGATGGGGCACGGAGCATAGGGTGCAGCAACCATGGAACAGACATAGGCGCTTCGTCGCGAGAATTCGCAGGCGCGTCGAGCCCGGCAGCGGAAAGGGATTGCGAAGAAGAGCCAAGCGGATGTCGGCCTTCGAGCGCAGACAGGCGCAAGGACGGGGCCCGCAAATGAAGTTATTTGAGCGTCGCCGCCCCGGCAGCGTCCGCCACAAGCGAGCCTTGGCCGTCAGGATTCGCATCTTTTTTGTCCAGCGCACTCTGGTGATGCTTCGAATCAACTTGAAGCGTGAGCACCTGCTGCTTGCGGTCGCGCAAAATCGTTACCTGGACGGGCTTGCCCTGGTTCGTGCGCAGGGCGCGGTCCCATCCGGCCACGTTCGACACCGTCTTCGCGCCGATCTTGAGGATCACGTCGAACGCGCGTAGCCCAGCCAGCGCCGCCTCGCTCTTGCGCGCCACCTGCTTCACCATCAGTCCGCTGGCCACGCCCAGGTACTCGGCCATCTGCGCGGTGAGCGGCTCAACCAGCGCGCCCACGTTGAGCGTCTTGCCGAAAAAGGGCAGGTGGAAGCCGCCCTGAACGGGCGAGTTGCCGGCGCCGGAGAGCATAGCCATTCCGGCTGCCGACGGGAAAACGTCGCCGCCGTCTCCGATGCGCATCCACACTTCATGGTCCAGCACGCGCCGGTCGGTGAGCTTGACCGCGAGGGTCTGGATGTTCCCATCCCGGCTTATCTCAATGCTGACTTTGTGGCCGGGCTGTGCTTCGTGCAACATGTGCAGAAACTGCGCGGCGTTCTGCACTTGCTGCCCGTTAAACCCCAGGATCACGTCGTTGACCACGATGCCCGCTTGCGCGGCAGGAGCGTCGTGATCGATCAGAGTAACCAGTGCTCCCCGCGTCTCCTTGAGCTTCAGCGCCTGGGCTTTCTCCTGGCTCACGTCGGTGATCTCTACCCCAAGATAGACCTGCGAGCTGGAGCGGAGCACCGGGTCGGGCTGATCCATGAGCTGGATCAGATCGCCGATTTGGGCGCGCGCCATCGCCGGCGCAAGCGCCACGGCTGCCAAGATCGCCGCCAGAATCGCGAGGATTGCGGTCTTTCCATTCAAGCCTTTTCGGTCCGAAATTTCGCACTGCCTCAAAAAGTACTTCATGGCTTTCTCCCGTCTCGTTCATTGCCCGGCTTGCGCTCTGTTTCTATGGACGGCGCGGCGCGAGCGAAGTAACGCGTTCATTGAATAACCGGGGCCCGGCTCAGCACCTCCCGGGAAACCAACCGGATTCGGGGATTATCGTCGGAATTTGCCACCGTGCTCAGCACTTGGCGCACGCTGGTGTCTGCCTCGACCGGCTCCAGGATGCCGATGGCCGCGGAGCGGATGCCGGGATCGGCGTCGTTGAGCAGGGCTTCCAGGACGGCGTCGCGCACCCTCAGGTCCTGAGACACATAGGGCTCAAGTCCCTCCAGGGCCTTCATCCGCACCTCAGCGCTGGAGTCGTAGCGCAGGGCCACCATGAGCGCGTCGCGGATGCCGGAGGGCTGACAGCCACTGCCGGCGCGGCACGCAGCCGCCATCAGCGACACTGAGTCGTCGCGGACTCCGGCCGAGGCCGCGTATTCCGAGGCCAGCATCAGCAACTGGCGGATGGCCGGATCGTCCATCGTGCCCTCGATCTGCTCTGGCACCAGGCGGCTGTAGCGCACCTCCACCATCTGACTGTGGGGCTGGCGCTCAATGCTCGTCACGTTGGCCACGTTCGAGACGCCGGCAAGCTCCGGCTGAGCCGGGTCACTTGTGGCAACGCCCGTGGCGGGAACCGCTTCCGTCACTTTAGCTGTCGCGCCCTCGCGGGCTGCGCGGTTTTGCGCGTACTCGAATCCCGCCAGGCTGCCGATGCCCCCGCCGGCAATCAACAGCAGCAGCGCCGCCGCGGGCGCCGCCTGCAGCCCGGCAAAATTGTTCATGGTGCGCTGCGCCAGCCGCTCATACCAGCGCATCGGAGGCAGCGCATCCAGCGCTTCCTCAAGCCGCAGCCGCGACCGCGCAATTAGATTGGGCCCCGGCTCGGTCACCGGGTAGGCGCCAGCCAGCACTTTCAGCGCCAGCAGTTGTTCCCGTTCGGTTTCGCAGTCCGGGCAGCTTGCCATGTGCCGCTCCAGTTCGTGCGTCTGTTCGTCGGGCAGTTCTCCATACCCCGCAGTTACAATTCGTTCGTGCGCCACTTCGCAGTTCATGGTCACGTCCTTCCAGCCTCAAAGTGCTCAGCAATCCTTTATCCAGGCGTCTCCCGTCCGGAGGTTCGCAGATCCGCCAATTGTGTTCTCAACTTTTTTGTCGCCCGGAAGAGCGTGTTCTTGGCGGTCTCTTCCGTGGTGTTCAACATATCTCCGATGGTGCGCAGGCGGAGACCCTGATAGTGCTTCAGTTCAAAAACCATGCGCTCGCGCGCGGTCAGCTTGCCCAGCGCCGCAAGAATCTTCTCGGCCAGCACCTTGCGGTCGAGCTCTTTGCCGGGGTTCGAGTAGGACCGCTCGTCGGAAACCGTGGCCAGCACGTCGATCTCGTCGCCCGACCGGTCCACCAGCACCGAACGGTCTTCGCGGCGCGTCTTGCGCCTCCGCAACTGGTCCAGGCACAGGTTGGTGACGATCCGGTAGATCCACGTGTAAAACGAGCACTCGAAGCGGAAGTTGCCGATGTACCGGTAGGCCTTGAGAAACGCCTCCTGGTAGATGTCCTCGGCGTCGTGCTCGGAACCGGTCAGGTGCAGAGCCAGCCGCAGCACCTGGTGCTCGTACTGCCGGACCAGGGCATCGAAGGCCGCGCGCGAGCCGGACTGCGCCTCGCGGATCAGGTCCATCTCCGACGCGCGTTCCTGTCCGCGCGCCTGTCCCCTGACCTGCCCTGAGGCCGCCCCGTTTGGGCGCACTCCATTGCGGCCCACATCGCCGGAATTCGCCCCGCCCATTGCCGTCGCCGTCGTCATCCCTTGCGACGATTGTACCTTCACGGCAGCCGCCCATAGCAAGGAGGCCGGCGTCTGGGACGGCAAAATGGAGCAGGCTACGGCATCGGCTTCCATCGAATCTCCGTTCGTCCCGGCAACATTTTTGCCGCAAACCCGACCGAGTGATGCTTTTTAACCGTCTGATGGAGTTGCCGACCGCCGGCTTACCCCGACGCCTGCCGCACGGCCAGCCTCAAAAATGCATACAAACCCGGCTACCCCACGGCAGTCTGGCCCGATCCACGGCAGTCTGGACTGGTTCCGTAGAGCCCTGTTTGCAATAGAGTAGACGCCGGGCCCGAAATTTGGTAAGCGCGCGGCTGCCGGGATCGGCGTGGCTCGGCGGCGCCCGTCCAGCGCCGTCCCGCCCGGCAAACCGGCAGTCCCCGGTAAACTAGAACTATGACCGCTTAAACTTGTATCGATGCGGGTGCCCCAGGTCTCGATTTTGAGACCTGGGAAATCACGAATCTTCATGGTCGCGGTACCAGGAATCGATGAGCAGAAATTTATTTGAAGATGAAACGGTCGGTCCGGCTCCTGAAGCCGAATGGTTCACCGCCCATTGCGACGGCGGTTCGCGCGGCAATCCAGGGCCGTCGGGCTTCGGCGCCGTCGTCCAGGACCCCAGCGGCAAAGTAGTGGCTCGCCTCAGCGACTATCTCGGCCGCCAGACCAACAACTACGCGGAATACTCCGGCTTGTTGGCGGTGCTGCAGTGGGCGGCCGACCATAGCGCAAAACGGCTGAGGGTCATCTCCGACTCCGAATTGATGGTCAAGCAGATGAAGGGCCAGTACAAGGTAGCCAGCCCCGGCCTGCGCCCGCTATGGGAAGAAGCCAAGCGGCGCGCAACGCGCCTGGAGCGCTTCGAAATGCGCCATACTCTCCGCGGCGGCAATCGGGAGGCCGACCGCCTGGCCAATGAAGCAATGGATCGAGGGATGCGGAAGAGCGGTGCAAGCGGCGTAAGCGGAGTTAGTTCGACGACGGCTTCGGCGCCCCGGAAAACTGCCGACCCTGCGCCACAAATCCTTGAAGGTTACATGAAAGATGGCGTGGTTCACCTGCTCGAAGGCGAGTTACCCGACGGCATCTTCGTAAAAATCAAGCGCAAGTAAGAGCCAGGCCTTTATTGTGCGTTCACTGTTCCGTATTCGGGTGCGCCGACCGCTTCGAAGCGCCCGTCGCGCCATTGGTAGCGCGTTCGCACAAATCCGCTGGAGCAACAGTCGCCCTCGGCCTTTTTCGGGTCGAACAGTTCTGCAACCAGCTCTCCGTCCTCACCGTAAACCTTGTAGAGACCAGAATATGCGCGGTCGCCGGTATAACAATAGGCCAGAAGCTTGGGCTTACCCGGGTCCAGCGCGTAGACATACACGTAGTTTGTCGTTTGAGTGCCTCCTGTCAGATAGCGAAGCACGACGATAGCGTCCTCTTTGCCGTCGCCCGTTAAATCGGCGTACTGCACGGACTGCAAAGTGAAGCCCTCATACTGGTCATACTCTTTTCCATCCATCACAAAGCTCGACGATTTCGTAAGGTCGCTGCCATTAACCAGCCGGATGGGCGCCCGCGCGAGGCGCGCGTCCTTCGACGTGCCGAGCCACTGCAGCCGGTCGTGCCCCAGCAGGTGACCGCTCAGGGGATAAGTGAAGTTTTTGAAGTCGACCTGCCTGATGCTGCTCTGGCCAAATGACAAACCGGAAGACGCGAAAATCAACACGAAATACAAGAAGGTACGTATGGGCAAATCCCGGCTGCGCGTCTCCCCCTTCAGCCGTCGAACGCGCCTTGGTTGAACCCTATTCCCTATTCCCTGCCTTTACGCTTTTCTTCCCAGGTCGTTCCTCCACTTATCCCCATCGCGCTCCAGCAAGTGGTCGGCGCACTCCGGTCCCCACGAGCCGGCAAAGTAATTGGGAAATACTTCCGGCATCTTCGCCGCCCACGCCTGCAGGATGGGTGTATAGAGCCCCCATGTGGTTTCCACGCCGTCGCGGTGAGCGAACAGCGTCTGGTCGCCGAGCATGGAGTCCAGCAGCAGTCGCTCGTAGCCGTTGGCGCTCGATTTGCCAAACGCCGACTCGTAGTCGAAATCCATATTCACCGGGCAAACGGTCATCTCCGGCGTGGTGGGCACCTTAGTGCCGAAGCGCAGCGCGATGCCCTCGTCGGGCTGGATGCGGATGGTAAGCAGGTTGGGCTGAATTTCCTGGCAGGGGCCGCTGCCCGACGACATGCGGTTGAAGATCAGCAGCGGCGGCTGCTTGAACTGGATGGCAATTTCGGTGGCGCGCTTCTTCAGGCGCTTGCCCGCGCGCAGGTAAAATGGCACGCCCGCCCAGCGCCAGTTTTCGATCTCCAGCCGCAGCGCCGCGTAGGTCTCCGTGCCCGACTCGGGATTGACGCGCTCTTCGTCGCGATAGCCCACCACGTGCTCCCCGGCCACGATCCCCGGCCCGTATTGCCCGCGCACCGTATTCAGAATCGGAATCGGCGGAATCGCGTGCCATACCTTGAGCTTTTCACGGCGCACGCTTTCGGCCTCAAAGCTCGACGGCGGCTCCAGCGCCACCAGGCTCAAAAGCTCCATCATGTGGTTCTGCACCACGTCGCGCAGCGCGCCGGCCTTCTCATAGAACGGACCGCGGCCCTCTACTCCCAGGGTCTCGGCCACCGTGATCTGCACCTGATCGATGAAGTTGCGGTTCCACACCGGCTCGAAGATGCCGTTGGCAAACCGGAAGACCAACAGATTCTGCACCGTCTCCTTGCCCAGATAGTGGTCGATGCGGAAGACCTGGCTTTCCTGGAAAACCGCGTTGACCTGGTGGTTGAGCTCGCGCGCGGAGTCCAGGTCGTGACCGAAAGGTTTTTCAATCACCACCGCAATCGAGCCGTTTTCCGACTCCGCCATGCCCTGAGCTCCAAGGTTCTCGATAATGCCCGTGAAGAACTCGGGCGCGGTCGCGAGATAAAAGAGCCGGTTGCCGCTAATGCCTTTTTCTCCGGCGATGCGCTTTAACTCTTCCTTAAGTCCCGCATAACTCGCAGGATCGTCGAAGTTAAGAGCATAGTAACCGATGTGACTTACAAACTCGTCAAGTATGGGGTCGTGCGCATCCCCGCCGCCAAAGTCCACGATGCCCTCGCGCATATCCGCCGCAAACGCGTCGCCCAGCGGCCGGCGCGCCACGCCTACGATCGCAAACGGCCTGGGCAAAAGGTTCGCCTGGCGCAGATGAAACAGCGCCGGCAGCAGCTTGCGTTTGGTCAGGTCGCCCGACCCTCCGAAAATCACCATGATGCCCGGCTCGGGAATCCGCTCCTTGCCCCGCGGAACCTGAGGCAAATCCTCGGCCCGCACCCTCATCTGTACCGTTGTCGCCGCCATTTTGCACTCTCCTCAACGGCAGTTCGCAGTTCACAGTTCGCAGTTCGCAGTTAACAGCTTTCAGCCAGCGGCTCTCAGCCAAAACCCTTCAACTCCCGAGCGGCGCCAGTTCGGAACTAAGTGCCGATTCATTTGGCAATCGGCGGAAATGCAAAACCTCCATCTGTTAGCTCAAACCCGAAAACTATGAACTGCGAACTAAGAACTGCGAACTGTGAACTGTGAACTTCTGACCATTGTTCACTCGCTCTTCACCGCGTGCCCGCCAAACTCCTTGCGCATGATTGCTATCATGCGGTCCGTGAAGTTATTTTCCTCGCGCGAACGGATGCGGCGAATGACCGACTCCGTAATGACCGGCGCAGAGATATTCAGGTCGAACGCCTCGAAGACCGTCCAGCGTCCTTCGCCGGAATCGACAACGTAGGCCTGCAAACCGTCGAGCGTGGGATTGCCCGCCAGAGCATCGGCCGTCAAATCGAGCAGCCAGCTCCGGATCACGCTTCCGTACCGCCATACCTGCGCAATCTGAGGCAGGTTCAGCGAAAACTCGGCCTTTTTCTCGAGCACCGTGAACCCTTCGGCGTAGGCCTGCATCATGCCGTACTCGATGCCGTTGTGGACCATCTTGACAAAATGGCCCGAGCCCGCCGGTCCCATGCGGCCCCAGCCTTTGTCGGCCGCCGGCGCCAGCGTCTCAAAGATAGGCCGCAGGTACTCGATGGGATCCTTGTCGCCGCCGACCATCATGCTGTAACCCTCTTTCAGGCCCCAGACGCCGCCCGAGGTGCCCACATCCACAAACTGAAAGCCCTTCGCAGTTATCTCTTTGTAGCGCCGCATGGAATCTTTGTAATACGAGTTACCGCCGTCGATAAGTATGTCGTCGGCATTCAGCTGCGGCTCCAGCTTAGCGATGGTCTCGTCGACCGGATTGCCCTGCGGCACCATGATCCAAATGGCCTTCCGGCCCTTCAGACTCTTTGCCAGGTCTTCGAGTGAAGACACACCCACATTGCCGCTTGCGGTAAGCTTCGCCACTGCTTCGGCATTGAAATCGAAACCGACCACCTGATGCCCTCCAAGCCTCAGGCGTTCCGCCATGTTGCCGCCCATTTTGCCCAGGCCGATCAATCCAAGCTGCATAATTCCTCCCTTTTTATTTGAAACTTGCTGGTTACAAAACTCCCAGCGCTTCGAATTCGCTGCGCAGCGTATCTGCGCCCGCGAAGCGGATAGCCTTCATGCCGGCCGCTGCCGCGCCATCCACATTCTGCTGTCTGTCGTCGATAAAGAGCACCCGCTCCGCCGGCTTGCCCAGAATGTCGAGCGCGCGCCGGTAAATGGCCGGCTCCGGCTTTCTCATTCCCAGATAGCATGAACTGAATGCGACCTGAAAATACTCGCGCAGCCCAAACTCATTGAAGCGATATTCGTTTGTTTCCCGGGCTTCGTTGTTGAGCGCACCAACCATGCACTTATCCGATGCTCTAACTTCGCGCAGGATTCCCGTGGCTCCATCGGGCAGCAGCTCCGACCGGTCGAACATGAACGTGACAAACTCTTCCCGAGTGAAGGGCCGCGGCTTATAAAACACGGCTGCGTCCAGATACCCATCGAGGCCGATCAGGTCCCGTTCCCATGACCCGAAGATAGAAAGGTGCCGCGCTTCGAGATCTTCAGCGTCGAGATGGAAATGTTCGACGGCGGCAGCGCGCTCGCAGCGGTCCCACCCGTTGGTCAGCAGGACTCCGCCCACGTCGAAAAGAATCGCGTCGAAGGGGAACATCGGCGTCTCTTTCCCGCGCGTGCTGCGCGCACCAGGAGTGAAGCGTTTGTGTCGTTGGATTGGCTTCGGCAGCGGACCTCGCGACGCTGAGCCGTATGAGCCGGCGGACCTCTACGCCGGGTTCGCGGAGCCGTCTCCGCACTGGTATTTGGCCTCGATGGCCAGTACCTTCTTGAACCGCCTTACAAATCTTTCTTCGCCAGCGATGAACTTTGCTTTCACGAAGGCGTCGACCACCTCATAGGCCAGCGCCGAGCCGATGATGCGCGCTCCCAGCACGATCACGTTCATATCGTCGTGCTCTACGCCCTGATGCGCCGAGTAAGTGTCGTGGCACATTCCGGCGCGGATGCCGGGCATCTTGTTTGCCGCCACGCACACGCCCACCCCTGAGCCGCAGATGAGAATCCCGCGCGGAGCATCGCCTCGCTTGATCGCCTCGCCTACCTTCTCGGCGTAGTCCGGATAATCGTCCAGCGGGTCGACTTTGTAGGCGCCAAGGTCGACGATCTCATGGCCGGCTTTCGCGAGATAGGCGCGGAGTTCTTCCTTGAGCGGGAATCCGGCGTGATCGGAGGCGATGACGAGTTTCATGGTGCGTTCCTTTCGGAACAGTGATCAGTGGTCAGCGGTCAGATTTCCCGGAGCGATAATCCCGATCGGCAGAGCCAGATTCGATCGCAGAGTACAGACCACCCACGGCTGACCGATAACTGATCACTGATCACTGACCACTGACCACTGTCTTTACCAGCTTCTTCGCCCGCGCCGCAATGTTCTCCGGCGTAAATCCTAACTCCGCCATAACTTTGGATCCTGGCGCGGAAGCTCCAAAGCGCTCGAGGCCGATAACATCACCGTCCGAACCGACATACTTCCACCACCCCAGCGGCGCGCCGGCTTCGACAGCTAACTTAGGCACGCCTTTGAGCAGCACGCTCGACTTATATTCGGCCGATTGCTCCTCGAAGATCTTCCAGCTTGGGAAGCTGACTACCCGCGCGCGGATTCCTTCGTCTGCGAGCAGCTTGGCCGCCGCAAGCGAAATTCCAACTTCCGAACCGGTTGCGATCAGCACCACCTGTGCATTCTCCGCATCTTCCAGCACATAGGCGCCCTTGCTCACATTGGCGTATGCATCGTGCTTCGCCGGATCGATCACCGGCACGTCCTGCCGCGTGAGCGCGAAGAAGCACGGCTTCTTGCGTTCGAGCGCAAGCCGCCACGCCGCAGCCGTTTCATTGGCGTCGGCGGGGCGGAAGTCGGTCATGTGCGGCACCGCGCGGAGCGCCATCAGGTGCTCGATGGGCTCGTGCGTCGGCCCATCCTCGCCCACGCCGATCGAATCGTGCGTGAAGACGAAGAGCGAATGGCTCTCCATGAGCGCAGCAATGCGCAGCGCCGGCTTGGCGTAGTCGGAGAACACAAAAAATGTCGATCCGAACGGAATCAATCCGCCGTGCGCAGCCATTCCATTGACTGCGGCGCACATGGCCAGCTCGCGCACGCCGAAGTAGACGTTGCGGCCCGCGGGATCGACGTGGAAGTTCGCGCCCGGCTTGAAGATGGTCTTGGTTGAAGCGGTCAGGTCCGCCGCCCCGCCGAAGATCTCCGGAACCGCCTCGGCAATGCCGTTGAGCACCGCGTTGCCGGCGTTGCGCGTGGCCATCGGCTTGGCCGCCGGAAAACTCGGGATCGACTTTTCCCAGCCGGCCCTGAGCTCGCCCTTCTGCGTGCGCTCAAATTCCGCGGCCAGATCGGGAAAGGCTTTGGCGTACTTTGCGAAGAGCGCCTTCCACTCGTCCTCGAAGGCCGCGCCGCGCTCGCCGGCCTTGCGCCAGTTCGCCAGCGCGTCGTCGGGAACGTAAAAGTTCTGGTCTTCAGGGAAGCCGAAGAACTTTTTGGTGGCCGCGGTGTCGGCCGCGCCCAGC
>JBOGLX010000110.1:0-4243 GCA_050745765.1 Occallatibacter sp.
TCCGAGGCAGGCAAAACCGCAAGAACCAAAGCACAAGCTTTATTGCTCTCCATGCTGAATTTCCTTCTCGCCCTACTCAGTAATTAAGGACACGGGAAGTGTCTCACCTATATTGGCACAGAGGGCAGAGCCGCGCCTGGCACTCAACCGTACCGTTGTTCTGCGCTATAGAATTTATCTCGAACAGAAGCTGTACGCACCAACGACCATCAACCTCAAGCTGGCGGCGGTCCGCCGGGTTGCGTTCGAGGCTGCCGACTCCGGTCTGCTCAGCCCGGAACTGGCGGCCGGAATTCGGCGAGTCAAGGGAGTCCGCCGGATCGGAGTCCGGGTCGGGAACTGGCTTACAGCCGAGCAGAGCAAGCGACTGTTGGCCGGTGCGGAACGGGGGTCGCTACGCGGCAAGAGGAATTACGCTATGCTGGCGGCGCTGATCGGATGCGGACTTCGGCGCGGCGAGCTCCTTACGCTGCGCATGGAGTCCATCCAGTTGAGGGAGGAGCACTGGGTCATCGCCGACCTGCTGGGAAAGGCCGGACACATCCGTACTGTTCCGATCCCGTGTTGGGTGAAGGCAGCGATCGATGAATGGAAGGCGGCCAGCGGCGTGACGGAAGGGGTTCTCTTTCGTTCGGTCAACAAGAGCGGCCGGGTCTGGGGCGCTGGAATGACGCCCAAGGTGCTTTGGGAAATTGTCCGTGAGGCCGCCTCGCGGGTAGGGATAGAGAAACTTGCTCCTCACGACCTCCGGCGCACTTGCGCGCGGCTCTGTCGCGTGGCTGGCGGAGAGCTGGACCAAATCCAGTTCCTCCTTGGTCATGTCTCAATCCAGACCACCGAGCGTTACCTCGGGTGCAAGCAGAAGTTGCGCTGCGCCGTCAACGATCGAATGGGCATTGAGCCCGACGATATCCGACCAGCTGCAGTAAGGACCGGGGGCGAATAGACCGCCCCTTGGCGACTGTTCGTTCGTTATCCTCTTGATGAGGCAATCGGGGCCAAAGGGGCAACCATCAGCAGCCGAGGGGCGGGACTCGTGTAAAATATGATCGTTCATTGGCAGAATTCGTCTCTCGGTCCGGAAACTTAAACGGACACGCGGGAATTTGGCTTAAGCTACGACTTCTTGGGCTCCCGGCGCATGCGAAAACACGGGCGAGCCAAGTACTGGCGGGGAGAGGGGCTGTCCGATGGACCGCCCGGTTGATGGAGGCGATGATGGCTGAACTTGTTGAACTTTACACGAAGGGTATCAAGCGGATGCTCAGTAATCACTGGGCGGCGTGGCTGCCTGAGACGCATTTCGCGATCGGCGATTTTGGCACCTTGAACGGATACTTGTTCGAGAAAGTCGGCAGGCTCGACGAACTCAAGCTCAAGTATTATGTGGAGACGGACACCGATTCCAGTCCGCTCGACATCTCTTCGGAGTCAGGGGTGGCGGTTTCTTTCAAGGCTGCCGGCGAGACCAATCCCTCCTTCTCGTACATTGCGGGCGGCGAGTCTGGCCTGAAGATCGAATTCGGCGCCCAAGGCGCTTTCATTCTCCAGGCCGCGGAGATGTTCGGCTCGGAAGTGGGCGACCGGCTGAACCTGCGGCGCCAGATCATCGGCGCTTTCAACAGGGGGGTCTGGGAGAAGGATTGGCTGGTCATCACGCGCCTATTGAAGGCGACCAGCGCAACCGTGCTCATCTCCAAATCCAGTAATGCGTCGCTCGAACTCACCGCGCAGGCGAACATGTCGGGGGCGGTTGCCGCGCTCGGGTCCGCCAACGCCGGCATTACCATCAAGCACCAACAGGGCGAGACGCTCGGCATGATCGGCGGCAAAAACCTGACCCCACTGTTCCAGCTCAGTCGGCTCAAGACCAGTTTCTTCTCGGTACCCAAGCTGGTGACCAAGTCGTTGCGCGCCAGCGATCCGTCCCTGGCCGACCTGACGCCGTCGCGCGTCCGTAGCGATCGGGCGATCGAGGAGTCGCTGGCATTCGAGACGCTGACCGACGACGAGCTAGTCCCAGACTGAGGCTGTGAAATGAGCGAGCGCCTTAGAGCCGAATTCGAGAAGTATCTAGGCCGATATGGCCTCAAACCCAGGAAACTGCCTTCGAGACAAGATCGGGAGGCGGCCCAGCGGTCCGTTACGCGAATCAAGTATGAGGAGGCCAAATCGCACCGCGATCCGATGGCCGAAAGCATCCTGATTGCCTATGAGAAGAACCGGGGCCGGTATCTCGCGGAAACCCGGCATCCTGCGACAATTGCGATCGAAGAGGCTGCAGCCGAGGTGGAGGCAAGCATCCGCGCCCTGCCGGCGTTCGCGGGCAGATTCCGTGACGAAGTGTTTGTGGGCGAGTTTCCCACAGGATCCATAAATTGCCAGGCCGTGAAGGTCGATGGCGGGTATCTGGTGCTCGTCAATTCTGGCACCCTCATGATGCTGCAGCAGGTTGTGACATTCCTGTGGCATGGGGATGCGGCTCATCCGACAGCTCCGGCGAACCAGCAGGTGACCGACGGCATCGCCGAGGTTCTGGTCAATTATGTCGAACACGGCGATCCGTTCTATGGGCCCAAGCCGCTGATTGGCGGCATGCTGGCCGTGGCCTCGAGCCTGATGGGGGCGGCCGCGATGAAATTCGTGGTGGCGCACGAATACGGCCACATCCTTGCCGGTCATCTGGCCGAGCCCGACGCCAAGCCGCTCGCGCTTGAGACAGAAGTCGGCGCCGTCGAGGTCGTTGGTAAGAACCACGCGCAGGAATTCGAGGCCGACGACATTGGCTATCGCCTGACTCTTGGCGTGGCAGCCAACGAGGACTTCGATGTTGCGGTCATCGACGCCGGGGATTCGGGCGATCTCGACGCCGTCCACACGGCGATTCGACAGAGGTGCCTGATCGCCGCACCGTTCGTGCCCTTAACGGTCGATGTCATCCTAGGCAAGTTCGTTGATGCGGCGCGATCGGCAGGCAGCAGGCCGGCATCGCCGGACTCTCATCCGCCTGCTGCCGAGCGCATCGAGCGATTGCTGGCGCGCTGCCCCGGCAAGGGTCCCCGTCACACCGGCTTCATCAACCTGCCATTCATGCTCCTGCCATCGATTGAGCGGATCGTGAAGGTGATGTCCGACCGTCTCTTTCGCCCGCCCGCCCCGGCCGCGGCCAAGGACAACGACGAAGCGCGCGACAGGGCAGGGGCAGAATGGTTCGACGACATCATGCGATGTGTCGACGCCATTCGCAGCGGAGACAATGCGACCGCCGCGCTCATTCTGACCGACGCATTCGAGAAACAGCGGACCATCTTCGAGCCCGACGTGGATGTGGTGCGGCGCGCTCTGGTGCGGGCGGCGTTGGGGCGAACGACGGACATCGGACGAACGCTCTTGGATCGCCAGCACGACCGGCGCACCAGTGAGCAATATGTGGAGTCCGCAGGCAGGAGCCCGCTTGCCTCGTTCGCCGGGCTGTTGCCCGGCCAACCGCGCTCCTCGCTGGCAGGGCTTGCCGATCTCGTGCCGGACGAAGAACCGAAGGGTCTTGGCCTGGTGAAAGCGGTGATGGAGGAGAAGGCTAACCAACAGGGAAGCTCACGTGCCGAGGTCCATCTCCTCGATGCCGTCCTGTCCGTGTGGAGCGGCGAGCGCGAGCGGGCTCTGTCATCGTTCGAGGCCGCTCTTGCAGCAGGTATCGCCGACCCCTCTGGTCGACTCGCGCGTTTCGTGGTGTTGGAGAAATGCGCCCTGGAATTGGGGGTGCAGCTTGACATCCAGAAACTGCTCGTTGCGCTGGGTCTGAAGGCCTTGGGCGAAAAAGGGGCTGCCCGGGAGCTCGCCGGGCTGGTTAAGGCTTACGCCGAGTATCTCGGAATCCCCCTCGGTCCGGTAGCTCAACGCATGGTCGAGGTGCATCTGGAGCGTGATACGCCATAGCGTCGGCAGGCAATCCCCGCGTGCAGTCATGACTCCCCACGGTCGTGCGTAGCGCGCAATCTCCCACTCGTAGAGTTACAACTCCTGACTCGCCGGTACTACCCCTTCGAGGAAGTCCACCGTTGCATCCCCCTCGATAAGATTGATCACGGGTAACGGCGTAGCGTTTATCTAACCGGTGAACTCCCTCATTTTCGGCGAGACGGAAGTTGGTCCACGCTTCCGGAGATTACTCCTTCCGCGTCGCCAACCGGCCAGTAATTATTCTGGGATCTCGCGCCTCCGATCATCTCGAAGGACTTCGGAG
>JBOGLX010000111.1:0-9465 GCA_050745765.1 Occallatibacter sp.
GACGGGCTGTGCCATGCCCGGAACCCTCTACTTAAGAATTGTGCGCCAAAGGGGCATAATTAACTGCAAAACGGGCGGGAAGATTTTGCCGGCGTCTTCGGGATACACCTACTCCGGAATTGCTCTAGAAGTGCAGCAGCGCAGTGGGCGTGCCGGAGATTGTGATCTGCGAGTAGGTGGCCAGCAGGCGTCCCGCGGCCCACACGTTGGTGTGCTGCCAGGCCATGGTCCAGTTTGCCTGCATCGTGTACTCGCTCATCTGCTGACCGCCGGCGTCCAGAATATAGTCGCTGACGGGATTGGCCCAGGCCATGTTGTCGCCATAGTGATATCGCATGGTTGAGGTACCTGCCGGTTGGGCGAGGCCTGCGACAAGGTGCACGAGCAGGAACTCCGCGAGGAATCCGGAGCGCGCGCGGTCACCCAAGGTCAACTTCGGCAGGAGCGAAGGTGAGGGTGAGGACGGTGATGTCGTCTTCCTGGCCGTGGGCTTGTGCGGCGCGGGCGATGGCTTCGGCGGACTGGGTGCTTATGGCGGCGGTGCGGTCGAAGCCGAACAACTCGCCGGCTGCGTTCTGGGCTTCAACGACGCCGTCGGATACAAAGGTAAGGGAGTCGCCGGGCGCAAGTTGGATGGAGCTTTCGGCGTAGCCAGTCTCCGGCACTATGCCCAGTGGCAGTCCGCTTTCGACGGGGACTTCCTGGCCGCTGCGATAAGGCGCGAGGTGGCCGGCGTTGGCGAGAGTGAGGCAGCCACTGGCGGAGAGATCTGCGCAAAGGCAGGTGGCAAAGCCCCCGAGGTTCATGTCGCCGAGGACGAGGTTGAGGTGTTCGAGGAGGGCGCCGGGGGCCTCGTTTTCGCGCCTCCGGGCGGCGCCGACGAGCACGGCCGCGGTCATGGCAGCGGCTGCGCCCTTGCCGCTGACGTCGCCGATGAGGATGCGCTGGCGGTTCTCCGGCAGCCTGGCGCAGCCATAGAAATCTCCACCCACTTCGCGAATGGGGCGGAACGCGACTTTAATGCGGACGCCGGGCAGAACATCGAGGGCGGCCGGAGCGAGCATGCGCTGCACCTGCTGCGCGGCGAGCATTTCTCCGGCCAGAGTGGCGCGCTCTTCCGTAACCTGACGCTGCTCGCGGAAGAGCAGGCCGAGCAGGGCGGCCAGCACGCCGGCAGTGGTGAAGGCGCGCGCCGCCAGCAGGGTGAGGCCCCAGCGGGCAAAGAGGTTGGGCACACCGGGAATGGGCATGCCGGTCATTTCTACCGCAAACCAGACAACGTCTGCCGCGCCCCAAAGCATGCATAGGATGGCGAGCGGGCGCATGCGGCGCGGTATGGCCCGCCAGGATCCGAAAACAAAGAATGGAACGAACGAAACGGCGAAATGCGAGATCAGCGCAAAGGGGCGCACGAAATCGGAATTGAGCGGGCCCATCCACGGCGGCTGATTGGCGGCCGCATAGGCGTCCACCCATGTGGGGAAGTATGCCGCGGCCGTGGCCGCGAGCAGCGCAACGATCAGCCAGGGCACGCGACGCCGGGCCAGCGCATAGAAGAACGGCACCTCGGTGACGGTCAGGCCGATGTTGCCCAAACCGAGGATCACGAGGCCGGCCGAGACGGAATAGTTGAACAGAGAGGCGGCGGCCAGCTCGTTAATGCGCAGCATGGCCAATGTGAGACACGCAACGCTCAGCAAGAGCAACTCATGGCGGCTGCGGTCGTAGATAAAGAGGCCGAGCAGAACCGCGGCCAGCACGCCGATGATGCCGAAGCCGATGGCGGTGGGGACGAACTGGGCTGCCTGGGCAAGAACCGTGTGTGCGCGGATGGCGCCGAGCAGGGACTGGCTGCCTGCGCGCATCTCGAGAGGCGCCCCGACGATGCCGCGGAAGGGACCGCTGTTGGAAAGAGTGATGCGGTTGGTCATGCGCAGAGCGATGGTGGCCGTGCCCGGGTTGAGCAGCCGCATCGGCACTGGATACGACCGGATGGCATCGAGACTGGAATTGCCATCGTGCAGATTTCCCTCGGCGCCGATGGGCACGCCATCCAGAAAGAGCTGATACGCGGAGTAGAGGCTTATCTGGATGGCGGGGTGAGGCTCGGTGCGCAACGGCGCCAGGTTGGCATGGCAGCGCACCCACAGGCGGGCCTGCGCGAAATCCGGCTTCCAATCCTGCCACGGCAGCCAGCCGGATTCATCGAGGCTGGGCGCGGCCCAGGCGGGATTGTCGCCGGCGCGCCAGACGCACCTCTGCGGGGAGATGGTCTGGACCGCTTGGGCGGGCAAGGCGGCGGGAATGAGGAGCAGCAGCAAAAGGCTACGCATGCAGCACCTCCGCAGGCGCGAAGGCAATGGTGAGGACGGTGATGTCGTCTTCCTGGCCCCAGGCCTGGGCGGCGTGGGCAATGGCTTCGGCGGATTGGGTGCTGATGGTCGCGGTGCGGTCGAAGCCGAAGAGCTCGCCGTTCGGGGATTGGGCTTCGACCACGCCGTCGGAGAGCAGGGTGACCCGGTCGCCGGGAGTTAACTGGAAGGCGTGCTCGGAGTAAGCAGCATCTGGCGTGATGCCGATGGGCAGGCCGGAGTCGAAGGCGACCTCCTTGCCGTTGAGGTAGGGCGGGAGATGGCCGGCGTTGGCGGCCAGGACCTCACCACTGCCGGAGACGAGCAGGCAGAGGCAGGTGATGAAGCCGTCGTTTTGGGCCTCATTGATTTGTCGATTAAGGTGGCCGACGATGGCGGCGAGGTTTAACCCTTCGGCAGTCAGGGCGCGGAGTGCTCCGATGGCGAGTGTGCCAGTCATGGCGGCCTTGAGTCCCTTGCCGCTAACATCGCCGATGGCGATCAGGGTTGCGCCGTCCGGCCGCGGAATAACTTGAAAGAAATCGCCTCCCACTTCGGCGGCAGGAAGATAGGCGGCTTCGATGCGGCATCCGGGAACGGGCGGGACGGTGGCGGGAACGAGCCGCTGCTGAACTTCGCGGGCGGCCTGGAATTCCGCGCGCAGTTGCTGGCCGGTCTCCCATGAATCCAAGGCGTGCCGGATCAGCATGGCGGTGATGGTGACTCCCGCAATGGCGAATCCGATGACCTGGAAGCTGACGGCGGTGGGCCCGAGACGAAGATAGGAAGGGACGCCGAAAACGGCAAGCAGATAGGGGATGTTGATGAGGGTGAACGCGGCGGCGACGATGCGATTGCGCCGGATGACGAAGAACGCCCAGAGATTGGCGCCAAGGCAGATGGCGTTGAAGAGCGCGAGGGCGGGTTCCCAAGCGCGAATCCAGGTTGCCGGATGCATGGCCTGGGCGGAGATGACATCGCTGAGAAGGTAGACGACCCAGCAGAAGTGGGCGAGGGCGCGGAAGCGCCGGTCAGGCAGACGGTGGACGGTCCAGATGAATTCGACGATGACCCAGAAGCCCGGGATCCTGATGAGGAAGAAGAGCACAGCCCAAAGCCGAAACGGGAGCGGCGTGAAGCCATCCTCGCCAAGAATGGAGGGTACGACATACATGGGCAGGGCGATGAGCCAAAGGGCATTGAGCAGGAGATCGCGGCTGCGGAGGCGGCGCATGAGGCCGAGCAGGACGAAACCGAGGAGCATGAGCAGCAGGTTGGGAATGATGGTGGGAAGCGCGTCAAGCAGAGCGGTTGCATTGTCGGCGCGGGCGGCATTTTGAAGCACCGTGAAGCGGTCGATGGCGAAGGAGAATTGGCAAGCGCGGCCGGCGAGGACGATGTAAGGGGACGACCATCCCCGGAGCGCCACGAGCGCAGTTTCGCCATTGTGCGCGATTACAGGAGACAGAGGAAAGGTGAGGTTGCGAGGCGCTAAACGGGGCAAGGCATGGGGCGGGAATTGGCCTTCCTGTCCGACGACGATGCCGTTGACGAAGAGCTCCTGGACCGCAGGCCCGAGATGAGCGTGAAGGGACTGGAGGCCGAGGGGGGCTTGAACTCCTGCAGGGATGGGAACGCGCGCGCGCACCCACAGGAAGCCATCGGAGTTGAACGGGGGCTGTGGGACCCTGCCATCGGCAGCGACGGGCCAGGAGGAATCATCGAAGGCGGGGTCGGCCCAGCGGGGATTGTCGCCGTAGTGGTAGCGGACGGAGGGCGGCGCGGAAACCGGATTCAACTGCGCGAGAAGATGACCGAAAGGGGCGATCAAGGCGGCGAAGATCAGCAGCGATCTACGCATGGAGCACCTCGGCGGGGGCGAAGGTGAGGGTGAGGACGGTGATGTCGTCTTCCTGTCCGAATGATTGCGCGGCGCGGGCGATTTCTTCTGCGGATTGGGTACTGATGGCGGCGGTGCGGTCGAAGCCGAAGAGCTCGCCCGTGGGGGATTGGGCTTCGACTACGCCATCGGAGAGAAAGGTGAGCTGGTCCCCTGGGGCGAGGGCGAAGGTGGACTCGGAGTACTGCGCGTCCGCAACTATGCCGAGGGGAAGGCCGGATTCGATCACGAGCTCTTCGCCGTTGCGGTAGGGCGAGAGGTGTCCCGCATTTGCGGCTGTGACGATTCCGTCGCGCGCGACCTGTGCGATGCAGCAGGTGACCAGACCACCCTGAAGCTTGCCCGCAAGCGCACGGTTGAGGGCGCGTAATAACTGCGCGGGTGCGGCCGGCGGTAACATTTGCAGAGCGCCGAGGATGCTGGAGACCGTCATGGCCGCACGCAGGCCTTTGCCGCTGACATCTCCGACAATGACCAGCACGCCGCCGTCGGAATCAGGCAGCGCCTTGAAGAAGTCGCCGCCGACCTCACTGGCGGGCTGATACGCCGATTCGAGTTGAAGGGCGGGAATGGCGGGCAGTTCCGCGCCGAGGAGCACCTGCTGCATGGCGCGGCCGGCTTCCAGTTCTCCGGCGAGACGCTCTTTTTCGCGCTGATCGTCCATAAGTTCGCGGACGAAGACCGCAATGGCCACGGCGCCGAAGATGACCATGGCAATAGGGCCGAAGTTCCAGCGCCAGCCGCCAACGCGGAAGCTCATGGGAAGAAAGCGACGGACGAAGGGTTCGAGGGGCGCGCGGAAGAGCCAGATGAACGCGAGGGCGGCGGCAATCAAGCGTTCGCGGGGTTTGCCACGCCGGAATCCGGCGGCGAGCAATACGAGAACGAAAAGCTCGGACAGGTCGATGGTGAGGCGGTTGGCGAGGTAGAGGAACGGGGTCCAGGTAAACAGCAGCGCGGCGATGCAGGCGACGCGATTGAGCCAGATCCACCGCCCCTTGGGGATGCCGAGGACGTCGGCGGCCATTTCGGGCAACAGCAGAGAAGTCAGGATCAGAAACGGTACTTGCCGGGCCGGGTTGATATAGGCGACGCCGAAGACGGTTGCGACGGAGAGAAGATAGAGGCCAACGCTGCGAAAGGCTTTAAAGGCGCGGGCATTCCACCACAAGCCTAGGCAGGCTGAGGCCATGAAAAAAAGCAGGACCGCAGTAAGGAGAGAACCGGTGGCGTCGAGGCGCGCGGTCAGCGCGGTGACTTGTTGCTGAAGATCATGCAGGTCCGAAGGCGATGCCGAGACTGACTGGGCGCCTGCTGTGAGACAAGGGAGCAGCCAAAGGGGAGAGAGATACATTGAACGGCGGCCTCGTGATCGGTGCGGCCAGGGAGCCCTCGACAGGGTCGTCAGGAGAATCTTACGCATGGAGGACCTCGGCGGGGGCGAAGGCGAGGGTGAGGACGGTTATGTCGTCTTCCTGGCCGAAGGCCTGGGCGGCTTGGGCAATGGATTCCGCCGATTGATTGCAGATGGCGGCGGTGCGGTCGAAGCCGAAGAGTTTTCCAGAAAGATCC
The DNA here is from genome assembly GCA_050745765.1 of Occallatibacter sp. Taxonomy (GTDB): domain Bacteria; phylum Acidobacteriota; class Terriglobia; order Terriglobales; family Acidobacteriaceae; genus Telmatobacter. Next base: position 5,824 of record JBOGLX010000111.1, read on the forward strand.
CGCGCTTCGATTACTCCGTCGGTGATGAGCGTTAAATGAGCGGCAGGCGGCAGGTCGAGGGAAGTCTCGGGGTAGTCCGGGTCTGAGGTCAGGCCCAGGGGAAGGCCGTTGTTCAGGTTGAGTTCTCTTCCGTCGAGATAAGGAGGAATGTGGCCGGCATTTGCGGCGGTGAGTTGGCCGGAGGGGTCAAGACGAAGGATTAGGCAGGTGGTGAAGCCGGAGTGTTTTCCCACCTGCAAAGCGGCGTTGAGCGCAAGGAGGATCTCCGCGGGACGCGAGGATTCGCGGGCGGCGATGCGCAGTGCGCCAATCAACAGGGATACGGTCATCGCGGCAGGAAGGCCTTTACCGGAGACGTCGCCGATGACGATAAGAACGGAGCCGTTGGGGAAGGCGTGGGTCTGGAAGAAATCTCCACCTACTTGTTGCGCGGGGAGATACACAGCATTGAGTTGAACGCCTGCGAAGGAAGATGTGCCGGGGGTGAGAACGGCTTGCTGGAGGAGGCGCGCCTCCTCCAAATCGCGTTCGATACCAGCTTTCTTCGCAGCTTCCTGTTCCCGGCTCGAAAGAAAGCGGCGAAGCACGAGTGCGCCGACACACAGGAGCATAAGAATTGCCGATATCTGGAAGCACTGGAGGCCAAGGCCGTGAAAGAAAATCTCATTGGAGAACTGGAAGAGAACGAGCAGCGGAATGTATAAGCTGCTAAAGACCTGCATGAGTATAGGGAGGGTGGCAAGGAGGGCAGTTGCGCCGTCCTTTCGATACCCGAGTACGAGGAGCGCGAGAAGCAGGATGCCGATCGCGATGGTGAGAAGATCTGAAGCTCCATTGCAGGCCCTGAGCACAGAGTGACTTGCAAAAGTGAACCCCGCGGATGCAGACGTCAGGGTGACAGAAGCGAAGATGTTGGCTGCCGTCAGTATGTAAGCGGTCGGGCCGATCCAGCTGCGGGAGGGAAGGTCGAACCAGCATAGCCAGACCTGTACCCAGCATAGGCCAGTGAGGTTGGCGAGCATTCCCAGTGCGACGATTTCGCCAACCCACATTGGAACTCCAGGAACCATGAGTGCTGACGAATTTGCGAGTTGGCCCAGGAATTGGCATGCAATGGCGCAGGCCAACCAAGACCACAGGCGTTCGCGCCGGTTGACAGTGGCCAGCCATAAAACGAAAGGCAGCGCCATCAGATCGAGCAGTCCGGCAAGAACACCGCCAAGCTCAGCTTTGAGAAGCTGCGAAGACTCCATGGAGCGGAAAGTGAAGATAGCGGAGCGGAGGCCTAGGACGGGCGGAGCGTGCATGCCCCCGGCATCGGGCCAGCGCAAAGGTGAGTAGTCCATCATGAAAAAGCGGACGGCAATTTCGAAGTCGCTCCCGGGAGAAGCCGGAAGGGGGAAGATGGCTGTCTTGGCGTAAATGGGCAGAACGCCATGTCGGGTGAACGAGCCGAATTGACCGAGGTATCGGCCGTTTGCGAACAGCTGATAGGCGTCATCCACATTCACGGGCATGGAGATCCAGAGAGGCCGGCTGGAACTGCTCACATGCACGCGAAGACGATACCAGGCGAAGCCGCGGAGGTTGGGGTAGCCGCGGAGTGTCCACCCGGGAATGAAACTGATGCCCGCGAACTGAGGATCGATGGAGCCCGAAGGCGAGCCGAGCTCCATGGAAGCCCAGGAAGAATCATCGAGGCTGGACTGCGCCCAGGCGAAGTTGCCGTCCACCCAGGGTGAATCGCCTGGATGGAACTTCCAGGGTCCGGTCAACGCTACCGTTCCCTGGCCAAGCTCGACGTTCTGCTGAGCGCGGGTCGTGAGCGCGGATAAAAGCACGAGGATCGCGGCAAGTACAACGCGGGTACGCACGCGCCACCTCGATCGGCGCAAACGCGACCCCGAGTACGGCGCCCCGACACGGCGAATATGTGCGGCTGCGGAAGCGGCCGTGAGAATAAACGCCAGGATAAGGGCCCGATGCATGGAGCACCTCGGCGGAACTGAGCTACTGTGGAGACCATTGACTGCGTCTTCTTCGCGGTGCCGTCCGGACGATCCTGGTCCTGGGTTCGGCAACGCGCGTGTTGCCGAGGTGCGCTGCCGAGAAGAGCGCGACAGACGTGGATCGTCGCGCCATGAAATAGACCTCAATGCCGGGGAAGCCGCTGTTGCGACTATACCTGCCCGGCGGCACATTCGGGAATGCAAATGTGCGTCCTCAATGAGGGGCTAAGGCCCGAGGGCTTGGCCAACCAAGCCTCATGCAACTTCTGATGCGGTTTGAATCAGAAGTCGGCCGGTGCCGTCGTTCCACATGCCCGTAACGGCCAAACCGTGCTCTTGAAGAATTCAACCAGGCTGCGGCCACGAAGATGGATCGCCGACCTCTCGTCACAGTGGATGGCCGGACCCTGCCTGGACGCTGCACGGACTCTGCCGGGACTCTGCCCCGTTCAGCGTAAACAAGTGGCAGGTACGGATATAATCAACCTTGTTTGAAATTGAGATCTCAGAACGTCAGCGGAAAAGGCTTAATCCGGTTTGCATTTAAGTTGTTGATTGTAAAGGGCGGGAGTAGCTCAGTGGTAGAGCAACAGCTTCCCAAGCTGAATGTCGCCGGTTCGATCCCGGTCTCCCGCTCCAATCTAATCAGCGACATACAAAACCCAGCTTGACAGCGTGCTCCATTTGTGCTCTATTCACATCACGAGCAGCTTTTTCTCCAACTGGTCGACAGCTTCACCCGCCAGTGCCTGGCGCTGGAAACGGCCACCAGCTTTCCCAGCCGGCGCGTCACCCGCGTGCTCGAACGGGCGATCACAGCCTACGGCAACCCGCAATCGATTCGCAGCGCAGGCTTGCAATTGGACTTCCTATAAGCGGCGACGATCATCGCTCGCTCCATCGCATCGAGCGTCGGGAAGGGCTCGACCCCCGAAATGTAAGCGTCTTTAGGTCCCCACTGGCGAGTAGCCGATCGTTCGCGTGACGATGGCTGCATGGATTCTACAGGTGAGGCAGGGAGCCGCCGCGGTCGGAGATGGCGTTCGATAGCAGAGAAGCGGCGGGTCGTGCAGTTGACGCTGGAGCCTGGGCGAGCGTGGCGGCGGTGGCGCGGGATCATGGCGTCGACGCGAACCAGGTGTTCGCGTGGCGGCGACAGTTCGAGAGAGGCGGACTCGTTGAACCACGCGCCAGCTCAACGGCGTTGATTCCGGTGCGTGTGTCGGGCTCCCGCGAGACAGCAGACGAGGCTTCGGCTCCGCAACCGCAGGCAGCAGGGAGCGGGGCGATTCACATCGAGTTGCCTGGCCGGGCATTGATCAGTGTCGAGAGCGGTGCCGATCCGGTGCTGTTGCGTGCCGTGCTGGAGAGTCTGCGGAAGTGATCCAACTGCCTACAGGAACCAGGATCTGGATTGCAGCCGGCGTGACCGACATACGCCGCGGCTTCGACGGGCTCAGCGCGCAGGTGCAGACCGTCTTACAAGAGCAGCCGTTCTCGGGCCACGTGTTTATCTTTCGCGGCCGGAGGGGCGACATCGTTAAATGCCTCTGGTTCGATGGCGACGGGCTGTGCCTGTTCGCGAAGCGTCTGGAGAAGGGCCGCTTCATCTGGCCACAGGCTGCCGAGGGCA
>JBOGLX010000112.1:0-7388 GCA_050745765.1 Occallatibacter sp.
CCTCAAGGCCGTCGGGAAACGGAAAGAACTCGTCTGAATCGGACACCGTGCCGGCCAGAGGCAACACTGCCTTCATGTCCCCAAAGAGCGACGCATCCACGCGGCTCATCTGCCCCGCGCCGATGCCCACGGTCTGGCCGTCGCGCGCGTAGACAATGGCGTTCGATTTGACGTGCTTCGACACGCGCCAGGCAAAGAGCAGGCTGCGAAGCTCCTCGGCAGTGGGCGGGCGCCAGGTGACCACCTTCAACTCCGACTCCGTCACGCGGCCCGTATCGGCGTCCTGCAGCAATAATCCTCCAGACACGTGCTTGACAACGAGGCGCACCGGGGTCGCCACGGACAGGTCTTCGTCCGCGGGGTGGAGAACCGGCGCCGTCCGCACCTCGACCAGCCGCAGATTTTTCTTTGCGGCAAAACGCGCCCGCGCCTCGCGAGAAAACGCCGGTGCCGCAATCGCTTCGACAAACAGCCGGGCAATCTCTTCGGCCGCCTCGCCATCCACCGTCCGGTTGATCCCGATCACCGACCCAAAGGCCGAAACCGGATCGCATTCAAGCGCCTTTTTATAGGCGTCCAGCACACTCGCGCCGACGGCCGCGCCGCAGGGGTTGGTGTGCTTCACGATGATCGCCGCAGGCTCCTCGAACTCCCGCACCAGCTCCCAGCAGGCGTCGAGATCGACGAGATTGTTAAAACTCAGCTCCTTGCCTTGAAGCTGCGTAGCGCCGGCCACGCCCAGGCCCGTCCCGTCCGCATAGAGCGCGGCTCTCTGGTGCGGATTCTCGCCGTAGCGCAGGGGCTGCGCCATGGGCATTTGAATGCGCAGCACCGTCGGCAGCGCGGTTTCCTCCGGCGCGGCCGGCGCCTCGGGCGCGGGGGCTTCGGCAATGCTTTCCAGCGTGCCGGCAATGGCCGAATCGTAAGCCGCGGTCAGCGCAAATGCGCGCTTTGCCAGCCGCCATCGCGTGGCGCGGCTGAGTGCGCCGTGGGCGCTTTCTAGCTCCTGGATAAGAGCGGCGTAGTCGTCAACCTGCGTCACCACGGCCACATCTTCAAAATTCTTGGCCGCCGAGCGCACCATCGACGGCCCGCCTATATCGATGTTTTCGATAAGATGGCCAAAAGCCACGCCCGGCTGGCTCGCCGTCTTCTCAAAGGCGTAGAGATTCACCACCACCATATCGATGGGAGCGATGCCGTGCTCGGCCACCGCGGCCTCGTGCGCCGCATTGCCGCGGATGTAAAGCAGTCCGCCGTGTACGCGCGGATGCAGAGTTTTGACGCGCCCGTCGAGCATCTCTGGAAACCCCGTCAACTCGCCGATCTCCTTCACCGTGAGCCCAGCCTCGCGCAACGCCCGTGCCGTCCCTCCGGTCGAAATCAGCTCCACGCCAAATCCCGCCAGCGCTCTCGCAAACTCCGCCAGTCCGGTCTTGTCGGTCACGCTCAGCAGCGCCCGCCGAATCTTCTTCACTCCGCTTGTCTCCGAACTCACCGTTTCGCCTCTCTGATGAATCAGACCGCTCGCTGTCCTACAAGATTGGGTGCCCAGGTCTAGATTTTGAGACCTGGGAATTGGGTGCCCCAGGTCCCCGCTCTTCGGACTTGGGAATTGGCCCAAGTCCCGCTTTCTGCGACCTGGGAATTGGGTGCCCCAGGTCCCCGCTTTTGGGACCTGGGATGGTGCAACACCGGCAAATCTTCCCGCCAAACATCAGAGTAAATCGCCCGCCCGCCGCAAGCCGGCAGGCCACCCTGCTGTAAGATGACAAAGTTCCGCCGCTCGTCCATCCGCGGAGATCGGAGCCTCCCACACCCATGCGCCCATCCATGTTTCTGGCGCTGCTCGCCTTGCCGCTTTTTGCCCACGCGCAGAACGTCTACGTCCGCGTCTCGCCCGAGGTGAAGACCGGCATCGAAGGCGCAACCGAATTCCCCACCATCCAGATGGCGATGGACCACCATCCCTTCGCCGGTATCGGCCCCGATGGCAACCCCGGCCGCGTATATATCCGCATCGAGCCCGGCGTTTACCACGAGCGCGTCATCGTCACCCAGAACCACACCAACATCACACTCATCGGCATGGGCAAAATCCCTTCGGACGTAGTCATCACCAACAGCCTCAACGCCAAACAAGCCGGCGGGACCTTTTTCACGGAGACCGTCGAGATCAACGGCAACGGCTTCGAAGCCGACAATATTACCTTTGAAAACACCGCCGGCAACACCGGCCAGGCCGTCGCCGTCGCCGATCGCGCCGACCGATCCGTCTTCAAGAACTGCCGCTTCCTCGGCCACCAGGACACGCTCTTTGCCGACTACGGCCGCCAGCTTTACATCGACTCCTATATCGAGGGCGGCGTCGACTTCATCTTCGGCAACGCCACCGCCGTCTTCGACCACGACGAGATTCACTCGAACGGCCCCGGCTACCTGACCGCCCAATCGCGTACATCGGCCGCGCAGACCACCGGTTACGTGATCCTCGACAGCAAGGTGACCAGCGGCATCGCAAAGGCTGAGGCGAACTCCGAAACATCTCCTCATTACCGCGACACTATCGCCCTCGGCCGTCCTTGGCGCCCATATTCCCGCGTCGTCTATATCCACACGGATCTGCCCGCCAACCTCATCCCCGCCGGCTGGAGCGCCTGGGGCCGAACCCCCGGCACGCCGCTGGCCTACTACGCCGAGTACAAAGACTACGGCCCCGGCGCCAACCCCGCTGCCCGCGTCCCATGGTCGCATCAGCTCACGGCGAAGCAGGCCGCTCAATACATGCCCAAGGTGTTTCTGGCCGGCAAAGACCACTGGAATGCCCTCGCCGCGGCGGCAAAACTGCCGTAGTGCCGGAAAATTACGACGGTTGACTTGCGTACAGAAAGCCTGCCCGCTCCCAATTGAGGCAACCCCGGAATGTGACGGCTCCGCTTTGCCGCGCCTGGCGGCAATTACACTTTGAATTATGGAATATCGCACCGGGAACGAGATACGGGAGCTGTTTCTGCGGTTTTTTGAGACGAAGGGGCACCGAAGGGTGCATTCATCGTCGCTGGTTCCGGCCAACGATCCGACGCTGCTGTTTACCAATGCGGGGATGAACCAGTTCAAAGACCTTTTTCTGGGCGCGGAGACGCGGGCGTACGCGCGGGCTGCGAGTTCGCAGAAGTGCGTGCGGGCGGGCGGGAAACATAACGACCTTGAAAATGTGGGGTTCACGCGAAGGCATCATACGTTCTTCGAGATGCTGGGGAACTTCAGCTTTGGGGACTACTTCAAGCGGGAGGCGATTCAGTTTGCCTGGGAGTTGGTAACGAGCGAGGAGTGGTTCGGGATTCCCGAGGACCGGCTGTATGTGACGGTCTTTGAAGGAACTGCGGGGGAGGGCGCGGACGGGGTTCCGCGGGACGATGAGGCGGAGGGGTTCTGGATCGAGGCGGGCGTCCCGAAGGAGCGGATTTTTGCCTGCGGGTTGAAGGATAACTTCTGGCAGATGGGCGAGACGGGGCCTTGCGGGCCGTGCTCGGAGATTTTTTTTGACATTGGGATCGAAGCCGCGGAGACGCCGGGCGTGGATAAGCCGTTTGGGCAGGACGATGCGCGGTATGTGGAGATCTGGAATCTGGTTTTTATGCAGTTCGACCGGTCGGCGGTTACGGATACCATCGCTAAAGCCACCACTTACAAACTCACTCCTCTCCCCAAGCCTTCCATTGATACGGGAATGGGATTGGAGCGCGTCGCGGCTGTTCTCCAGGACAAGATTTCCAACTTCGAGACGGATTTGTTCACTCCGCTGATTGCCCGCGCCGCCGAGCTAACTGGCCTCGCGACCCCTTCGGAGACGAGTCTTGTAACAGGGCACGACTTCAGTCGTGCCGAAAACGCCGTCAAAGCGGGCGGGGCTTTAGCCCCTGAGGGAATCGGCGCGCTCGTCAACAACGCCAGCCTCCGCATCATCGCCGACCACGGCCGCGCCGCCACATTTCTTATCAACGATGGCGTGGTGCCTTCGAATGAGGGACGCGGGTATGTGCTGAGGAAGATTCTGCGGCGCGGGATTCGGCATGGACGGCTGCTGGGGCAGGAGGAGCCGTTTTTGTTTGAGATGGTTTATGCGGTGCGGGATTTGATGAAGGGGGCTTATCCGGAGCTGGTGGATTCGGCGGCGCGCGTGGCGCGTGTCGTTGAAGCTGAAGAGAAGCAATTTGACCGGGTGCTGTCGAGTGGATCGAATGAATGGAATAGTCTGCTGGGCGAAAAGCAAGTCGATCTATGGATCAAACAAGAAGCATTCTTGCGGGAACTCGCCAAAGACAAACCTAAAATCGCCGACTTTCTTATTACGGAGAAGGAATACGGTAGTACTGGCATTAAAATGATTTCTCCTCATCCCGAAGAGGCGCGCGAACTGATTCTCTCCGAATACCCGCAGACGATCGCCAGATCTCTGGTCGAGACATGGGAGTCAATCTATCGAGAGAGGCGAGCAGTTTCAGGTAAAGAGGCATTTCATCTTTATGAAACCTTCGGCCTGCCGCTGGACTTCATGGTCGATGCCTCGCGCGATGCCGGAATTGCCTTCGACATGGAGGGCTTCGAGGCCGCACGCGCTGAGGAGCAGGCTCGCGCCCGCGCATCGTGGAAGGGTGGCAGCCAGAAGACAGCGAGTCCGGCGTTTCGGGATTTGCCTAAGACGGTTTTTGAGGGGTATCGACAGCTTACTTCCACCAACTGCGAAGTCCTCGCCATCGTCAAGAACGGCGCAGGCGTTCCCGCAACGGCGCAGGGCGAAGAAGTTGAAGTCGTCCTCGACCACACCAGCTTTTACGGCGATTCCGGTGGCCAGGTCGGCGATCTGGGCCGGTTCACTTCGACCGACGGCAACGAGACAATCGCCGAAATCGTCGGCTGCGTGCTCCCTGTTCAAGGAGTCCGCGCGCATAAGGCCGTGCTCAAGCGGCCGCTTGCGGTCGGCGACCGCGTAAACACCATCGTTGACGGCGAGCGCCGCAACGCGATCAGGCGCAATCACACCGGTACCCATCTGCTGCACGCGGCTCTGCGGCAGGTGCTGGGCACGCACGTGAAGCAGGCTGGCTCGCTGGTCGATCCCACCCACCTTCGCTTCGACTTTTCGCACTTCGCGCAGGTGGCCGATGAGGAGTTGGAGGAGATTGAAACGATCGTGAACCGCGAGGTGCTGGCCGATGCGAAGGTGGAGACGCTCGTAGACGTGCCCATCGACGTGGCCGTGAGCGAGTACCACGCGATGGCGCTCTTCGGCGAGAAGTATGGCGACAAGGTGCGCGTGGTGAAGCTGTCGGACGGGTTTTCGACGGAGCTTTGCGGGGGCACGCACACGGCGGCTACGGGCGAGATCGGCCTCTTCAAGCTGACCGGCGAGGGCGCGGTTTCGTCGGGCGTGCGGCGCATTGAGGCGATCAGCGGGCTCGGGGCGCTCGATACGTTCAGGCGCGACTTTGACCTGGCGCGCGTGGCTTCTCAAATTGCGCCCGCTGCGGATGGGGATCTTTCCGAAGCGCTGCGCGCCAAGCTGGCTTCGCAGGAAGACGAGTTGAAGCGGCTGAAGCGCGAGCTTGAAGAGACGCGGATGAAGTCGGCGGCCGGGGGCCTCGATGAGGCTGTGGCACGGGCGGTTGAGATAAAGGGCGTAAGGGTGGTTGTGCATCGCGCAGATGGGCTGGAGCGGGGGCAGTTGCGAACGCTTGTGGACAACCTGAAGCAGAAGGTGGGCGAGGGAGTTGTGGTACTGGGTTCGGCGCAGCCGGAGGGGAAGGTGGCACTGATCGCGGGGGTTACACCGGGGGTGGTGAATCGGATTCAGGCGGGGAAGCTCGTCGGCGCGGTCGCGAAGCTTGTTGGAGGGTCCGGCGGCGGGAAGGCGGAGATTGCCGAGGCAGGCGGGAAGGACCAGTCGCAGATCGAGGCGGCGCTGGGGAGGGTGACGGGAATTGTGGGGGACATGGTGGAGCAGGTGTGAGCAAGGCAGCACGGCAGACTGACGACTCTTTATCGATGCCCCCGCGCAGGAGCCAAAGGAGGCGGCCGATTCACACGCGTCCGCCGGGAAAACTCCCCACGCTCTCGCCCGCCCCCACATTCTGCCCGGCCAGCACGATGGCATGGCTCGCGATCCGTGCGCCGTCGCCGATCGTGGTCGGCGTCAGCCGCACCGTGTCGTAGTTCGGCGAATCGTGCGATAGGGAATAGATGCGAGAATACGAACCGATGATGGCGTTCTTGCCGATGGCGATGCCGCCGCGGTCGTTCAACAGCGCTCCCTGGCGGATGGTGGCGCCGTCGCTGATCGAGAGGTTGTAGCCGTAGGTCAGATCGACGCCGTGATAAATCTTCACGCCGGAGCCGAGGTGGTCGAAGATGTGCCGGCCCAACATGCAGCGGAAGCGCAGGCCCAGCCAGTGGTTGAGGCCGATGGGCGAGCGGTCGAACATCTGCCAGAACCAGAGCAGCGGCTTGCGCCGGCAATAGCGGTCGCGATCCACGTCGGGAAAATGCTGCGCTTCGAGGGTCACGTTTTCAGGGTCGAGCGAGAGACTCAGCACGTTGCCGGGCAGCTCCGAGGTGAGCGTCAGGTTCAGCTTGCCCCCGTGCGGCCGGCCGAGATAGATCTGATGAAGCTGGTCGCGCACGATCTCCGCGCGCCGCTCCGGCGAGCTGTGGCGGACGAACTCGTCGTCGAGAAACTGAATCCAGCGGCGGAAGATCTCTTCCGCTTCGGGAGTAGGATGGGGGACGCTGTTCGCGGAGTCCATACGGATTGGACGATACACCAGCGGGGTGGGACGAATCGAGGGGGGCAAGCTCGTGTCAATCCCAGGTCTCAAAATCGAGACCTGGGGCACCCAACGTGTGAGCAAGTCAGCGGGTCGGCGGACACCGCCTAGCGCCGCCCCTGCAACACGCGCGGGCCGCCGGCCTTTTTGGCGGCTCTTCGCGCGGCTATCGCGTGCATCTCCTTGCCCATGCTCGATTGGTTGATCCCTACCTGGATGCCGAGATTGATCACGTTGCCCGTGCACCAGTAGAGCGCCAGGCCCGAGGGGAAATGGAGCATCGTGAACCCGAAAATGACCGGCATCATAAAAGCCATCATGCGCCGCTGCGCCGGGTCCATGCCCGGCGAGGGCGTAATGTACTGCACCAGAAACATGGTGACAATGATCAGGATGGGCAGGACGTAAGTGGGGTCGGGCATCGAAAGATCGGGTAGCCAGAGCCAGTGCGCCTGGCGCAGCTCGATCGCATTTTCGAGCACCTCGTAGATGGCGTAGAGCAGCGGCATCTGGATGAGCATGGGCAGGCAGCCGCCGTACATGTTCACGCCCTCGGTCTTGTAG
>JBOGLX010000113.1:0-2831 GCA_050745765.1 Occallatibacter sp.
CCCAGTAACAAAATCTTGGTGGTCTGGATCAGAATCAAGACGTCCAGGCCTATGGAAACATGCTTGATATAGAAGAGGTCGTAGGCCAGCTTTTCCGAATTGTCCTCCAGGCACGTGCAATAGCCCTGGTGGACTTGCGCCCACCCTGTTGCCCCAGGCGTCACCGACCAGCGGTGCGCGTAATAGGGAATCTGCTCGACGCACTCCCTTTCCTGATCCGGAACAAACGGCCGCGGGCCCACGAAGCACATATCTCCGCGCAGGATGTTATAGAATTGCGGGAGCTCGTCAAGGCGCGTTCGCCGGAGCCACTTGCCAACGCGGGTGCACCGCTCATCGTTGCGCTCGGCGGGTCTCGCGCGGTCGTCGCCGGCGTCCACGCCGTGGCGCATGGAGCGAAACTTAAAGAGAGTGAAAATCCTTCCATTCTTGCCTACACGCCTCTGGCGGAAAATGACGGGGCTTCCGGAGTCCAGCCAGATGGCGGCTGCAATCAGCGCCAGCAACGGTGACGCGACGGCCAGTCCGATGAGCGAGAGGATGACGGAGGCAACCCGTTTGTAAAGTCGCAGGGCCCAGGAACTGCTGAAACCCGGCGAGAAGAGAAACCAGCTCAGGCGAATGGAATCGACCGGGACCTTTCCGGTGATCGCTTCGTAAACGTCTGCCCCGTCCTGGATCGGCACGCCGCGCACTCTCAGGTTCAGCAGCAGGTCCACCGGAAGATTGCCGCGGCGGTCCGCCATCGTCACAATCACGCGGTCGATTTCTCGAGATTCGACCACCTCCGCCAACTCGCCGATCTGTCCCAAGTGCTCTAAACTCCCGATGCCATCGACGGGCTGGCCGCCGGCGGTGAGGTAACCAAGAAGCCGCATTCCCGCTTGCGGACGGCTGGTCAACTCAGAGGCCAGGGCCGGGATCAGCGCCCCTTCTCCCAAAAGCACCACCCTCTCGCACAGCAGCGCCGACCGATTCACCGCCAGAAAGACTTTCCGGGATAGCGCGAGCAAAACTCCGGCCAGGACCATCCCCGTCAAAACCACCCGGGCGCCCAGCCCAACCATCGGGCAAACGTAGTAGAGGGTCGTCAAGACCAGGCACACCGTGCCCAGCATCTGGAACAAGCGACTAGTGATCTCGCGAGGATTGGTTAGCACAAATGCGTCATAGAGATCGTAGTAATACATGCACATCGGACAGACAGCCGAAACCAGGCCGATTTTGAAGAAGCCGTTCCCGTACTCGAGGATGATAGGCGCGCGGGCGCCCAGTCTCGCATACGTCGCGGCAAGAAGCGCCAGGAAGACGAGCGAAACCTCGCTGGCGGCCAAAACCAGCGTGCGGTTTGGAAGGTAAGCCCTGAGCGCCTTCGTCATTTACGGGGCGCCTTTCCACTCGGTCCAGTCAGTCCACTTGGGCCACTTGGTCCACCGGGGAAGGAACGGGCGTTCACGGCTGCAGGGGCCGGTTCACCCGAATACTTCGCATAGTAATAGCGGTCGTGAGCGATTTCTTCGCTGGAATTCCAGACGACTCCGGCGATCCGCACGCCGGCGAGAGTTGCGACAGCCTTTTCGATCACCTCTTTCGGGGTGACTCCGGTGCGCACCACCAAAAGCGCGGCATCGGAGAGCTTCGCCAGGCAGTGCCCGTCGGCGAAGGGAACCAGCGGAGGTGAGTCGATAACGATCCAGTCGAAGACCGGCGTGAGCCGCTGCGCCAATTCGCGCATGCGCGGCCCCTGTAACAGCGTGAAAGGATTGCCGGACGCCCGGCCCGCCGGCATGTAGAAGACGTGTTGGGGCTCGATCCGGCGAACGACTGCTTCGAATTCCTGCCGGCCTTCGAGGTAGTCGGCAAGGCCAGGCAGCGGATCGAGACGGAGCGTGCGGCTGATTCCGGGCTGCCGCATGTCTCCGTCAACGAGCAATACCCGGCCCGGATTCCGGGCAAGGGTAAAAGCCAGGTTGATGGTGACAATCGTTTTCCCTTCTTTGGGGACGCAACTGGTGACCGTCAGGGTCTTCAGCGGCCACTTTTGCCGTATCTCGATCAGGCGGTGGGATAACAGATGGAATTTCTCGAGCGCGAGACTCTGATTGTGATCGCACGCGACAACACGTTCGTCCGGGCCAGCTTGGCAGGTGATCACTGGAAAGCTTTCCCAGAGCTTCGGCCGGAGCTCGGGAAAAGGAATTGCCTCGGCGCCGTTCTGGGCGGCGTCCGGGCCGTTGCCCGAGACCTCGCCGGCTTCACCGTTCCGGTATCGGCGGCATGCATCAAATATTCGGCTCATTCCTCAGTCCCCATTTTTTGTAGCGCAGGGTTCGCACTTTAATCCTGCGGCGCGAGCGGTAGCGAACGGCCGAGGCCCAAAGGGCCGCCCTATCTCAGCCCAGGCCACAGGCCTGGGTTGGGAGATCGCCTCCGGCCCGAAGCCCTGAAAGGGCGATCCAACCGAACGTAAAAGCCGCAGACCCAACGGCGGGGTCTGCGCTACGGCTCGAACCTGCGCACTGCCCATGTGAACCCAGGCCGTTGGCCTGGGCTATGGTCGCTCGCCCCGTTGGGGCTAAAGCGGTGCCCACTACACCCAAGGGCGGGGCAAGCCCCGCCCCTACATCGCCCAACGAAAACGCCGCGCCACAACCAGAATGCCGAGGAGCGCCAGCCCGAGCAGCAGCACGCTGGCGGGCTCGGGAGCGAGCGTCAACGGGGTTCCGTCACCTTCGCCGAGGTCGATCGTCCCAGACTGGGTAGTCGACGGCCCGTTGGCGCTGCCCGAGAAGTTGCGTAAGTCAATGCCGGCATCGAGGACGAAGTAGGAC
>JBOGLX010000114.1:0-24781 GCA_050745765.1 Occallatibacter sp.
TGATTCCGGCATTATGAAGTGGCCCACTTCGGCGGTTTGTTTTGGCCCACCCCTTGGACCGAGCGAACTCCTAGTCTGGACTGAGCGCGAGCTTAGGACGGGGACGGGAGTTGGACTGGAGAGCCAAGGTGGAGCTTTACGAGCAGATTCGCCGGGAGTATGAGTTTGGAGCCGGTTCGATTATCGGTGTGGCGCGGAAGCTGGGTGTGCATCGGCGCATGGTTCGGGAGGCGGTACGCAGCGCGGTGCCGGCTCAGCGCAAGAAGACCGAACGGCCGCATTTGAAGATGGCGCCGGCGGCGGCGTTTATCGATGGAGTTCTTGCAGCCGACCGCAAGGCGCCGCGCAAGCAGCGGCATACGGCCAAGCGCATCTGGGAACGGATGCGCGTGGAAGTGCCGGGATGCACGGCGGCCGAGCGAACTGTTCGTCAGTATGTGGAGCGGCGCAAGCAGGAACTGGGCTTCGCGCGTCGCGAGACGTTCGTGCCGCAGAGTTACGAGTTTGGCGTCGAGGTGCAGATCGACTGGTACGAAGCCTATGCCGACCTGGACGGAGAACGGATCAAGCTGCAGGTGTTCTCGATGCGCTCGATGGCCAGCGGCGCGGCCTATCACCGGGCGTATCTGCGGGCCACGCAGCAGGCGTTTCTCGAAGCTCACCAGCTGGCGTTCCACTACTTCGGCGGGGTCTTCCGCAAGCTTCGTTACGATAACCTGACCAGCGCGGTGAAGAAGATCCTGCGCGGCTACGAGCGGGAGATGACGGCCCGGTTCATCGCCTTCCGCTCGCACTGGCAGTATGAGGCCAGCTTCTGCACGCCCGGCGAAGGCCATGAAAAGGGCGGCGTGGAAGGCGAAGTAGGATACTTCCGCCGCAACCACTGGGTTCCCGTGCCGGCGGCCAGGGATCTTGCCGATCTGAACGCGAAGCTGTTCGCCGACTGCCGTCAGGATGAGAACCGCATGATCGCGGGCCGCGCTCAGAGCGTTGGCACGTTGCTGCTCATTGAGAAGGAGCATCTGCTACCGCTTCCCGCGGAAAACTTCGACTTAGCCGAGGTGAGCTTCCCGCGTGTGGATCAGGCAGGCTGCGCGAAGGTGCGCACCAACTTCTACTCCGTGCCGCTGAAGCCGGGCTCCGTTGTCGAGGCTCGCGTCTACTCCAGCATGGTCGAGTTCCGGCAGGACGGAGTGCGCGTCGCGCAGCATGAGCGCAGCTACGATCGTGGACGGCAGATCCTCGATCTGGAACATTATCTCGACGTGCTTGAACAGAAGCCGGGAGCACTGCGCGGGTCCAAGCCTCTGGCTCTGTGGCGGGCGCAGGGAAGATGGCCGGAGAGCTATGACCGGCTATGGGAGCTAATGACTGGCAGGCACGGACGGCAGGCTGGCGCACGATCCATGGTGGCCGTGATCCGCATGGGCCGCGAGTTCGGCCACGCCAAGCTTGAGACCAGTGTCGGTGAGGCGCTCGCGCTGGGCTGCACGGATGTGGCTGCGATCCGTCATCTGCTGATGTCCGATCAACTGCAGCATACCGCTCATCAGACGGTCGAGATCGGCGTGCTCGCCGCGTACGAACGGCCGCTGCCGACCATGATCGAGTACAACCAGTTACTGACTGCTGCAGTCAACGAGGTGCAGGCATGAGCATGGAAGCGGCAAGCATCGCCCAGCACTGCAAGTCCTTGCGTCTGGCCTCCATCGGAACACAGTTCGCATCGCTGGCTGAAGAAGCGAGCAGGCAGAACCACTCCCATCTTCACTATCTGGAGGCTCTGCTTCAGGGTGAGGTAGAGGACCGAGAACGACGCTCGATCGAGCTGCGCCTCAAGGACGCGCATCTGCCGCGGATGAAAACCCTGGAGGATTTCGACTTCGCGCAGTCGCCGCACATCCCGGCCTCGCGCATCCGCGCACTGGCTGAGGGCGGCTATCTCGAACGTGCAGAACCAGTGCTTCTGGTCGGCGAACCCGGCACCGGAAAAACCCATCTGGCAACCGGGCTGGCGATCGCTGCCTGCCGCCAACGCAAACGCGTTCGCTTCACCACCGCAGCGGCACTGGTCAACCAACTCGTTGAAGCCCAGCGCGACCAGAGTCTCACGCGCATGCTGAAACGGTGGGCCAGCGTTGAACTAATCGTGATCGACGAACTGGGTTATGTCCCGCTGGCCGAGGTGGCCGCCGAACTACTCTTCCAGGTCATCGCCGAACGCGCCGAAAAGGCCGCCGTGATCGTGACCACGAACCTGCCGTTCTCCGAGTGGCCACAGGTGTTCACCAACGCCCGGCTGTGCAAGGCCGTCCTCGACCGATTAACCGATCAGGCCCACATCATCGAGACCGGAGCCGAGTCGTACCGCTTCCGCAGAACGCTGGGGAAGAAGCGAAAAATGTAGTCCCTGGAGGCATCGCCGTTCGGTTCTGCTTCCGCTTCGCCCTTCGGGCTACGCTTCAGCAGAACCGAACAATACCCTCTTAAACCTCAATGTTCCAAGGGTGGGCCACATTAAACCGCCGAAGTGGGCCAAAGCAACTTGCCAAAAGCATGCGGCCCTTTTGCGGTTTTATCGGCCTCTTAATTGGCCTTATCTACCCCTTAAATCGGCCTTAATTCCGCTTAAGAAGGCTTCCGAGGGCCTTAAGTTGGCTTAAAAAGGCTTAGAAATCGCTTGATTTTCGGCGTTTCGCGCCGGGCGAGATTTTTCAAGTTGCTTATTATGAGCTACTTGCTATTTTTATGCACCTGAATTGGAGCAGGTTTTCGTGGGGGGGGTGGGGTCCGCACTTTTTCGGGGCCGCGGCGGATTCCATTTCTGCCGGTCGCGCCTGGTTTCTTTGCCGGCTGCACCCGCCTGAAACCCTCTACTTTTTTATTGTGCGCCAACCGGGCATAATTCTATGCAAACCTGCGCGAAAATATTTTTTTCCGCGGCGAAGGGCCGACGGCGCGCGGTTGTGGTGAGGGTTGGCGCAGAGGCACTATGCGCTGTCGAGAGGTAGGTGGCTGCTAGCCCGTTTATGGGGACTGATCTCCAAACCCGCCACTCAGCACGGCTTCACGGCAGATTTGGAGCCGCTTATTCGAGGCGTGCAGGATGACGATGCTCTCTACACTGACGCCAGCAGCTCATCAAGGCCTCTCTTCGACCCTCTGCCCAATCAATGATCCGTCTGCGGACGCCGGGGCGGAGCCTACCAGATTGAGTCAACTGATCGAGGGTATCGATCCTGAACCGAGCTACGGTCTCTGATGTGTTATTCTGCGCCATCACATGAAAGTGAGGGGGGTCGTGATCGTTGAAATAGATCCTCAGCACAAAACCTTCACCTTCATAAATGATCGACGACTGTGACAGATCATTGCCAATCTCTCGAACCAATTCCTCGTGGATTGCGACGTGTTCTTGTTTGGCCAGGTTTGGGACTTCAATATCCCTCGAAAACACTGTACCAAGGTCATCCACCTTCCAATGAGTAGCCCGCAAGTTTGGGGGATCCCAAACTTGCCTGAACGCAAAACTCAGGATCGCAGACTTGTTCTCCAGGGCCCGTAACATCCCAACGCCTGACGCTCCTTGGAATCGTACTTCTTCGAGTTCGGTAGGCGCAGTCCAATCGTCAGGACCGTATGGGCTGGTTTGGTCCATATCCCTGAGAGATCGCCATTCTTCGCGGTAATCCGCCCCGCGCAAAAGAGATGCAAGCGTATGCGGACCCCCGCCAAAGACTACACCGGCGAGTCCCCCTACCAGGATCAAGTCGCACCTCAACCTTTTCGCTTCCCTCGCCGCCCTGAGGGTTGCCAGCACATGAGGGAGCAACTCCTGTGGTTCCAAATCCCGGTCAGTCGTGAGCGAAAGCTCGTTAAGAAATATTGTCGGTGTCCTCATCGCCTACCCGAGCAACGCGTCAACATCCTTGTCCCACTGGTCAAAGAAGCCTTCCGGCCAGTTCGAGAGGCGTCCATTCTTCAGGACAGCCGGGGATTGGACAAATGCATCCCCTGTCTCAACTTCACGTGTGAAGAAGTGGAACACAGCGTCATCGGGACTGATGAGATTCTCCTTGACTGCAAGGCGAACTCCATTTAGGAGATGATCGCTGTGGGTCTCTACAACAATCTGCACCGCATCACTCGCGCACCGGGCTATGAGATTTCCTAAGGCGGCTTGTCCATGCGGGTGCAAATGCGCTTCAGGGTTTTCGAGGAGGAGCAACGCTCCCTGCGGGGCCGCCAGACAAGCCACAATGATCGGCAGGCTATAAGTGAGCCCAAATCCGACATTTGTAGGACGGTAGAAGTTGCTTGAGATTTCCTCTTTGCGGCCATCGTACTTGAACTGCAAGATAACCTCATCCGTTCCGCCTATGGCCTCGGCCTTTAGCCGCACCCCCGGGCTCAACTGCTGAATCCACCCGGAAACCTGATCCACGATGCCGTCAGTTGGAGCAACTTTCGAAAGCAAGCCTTCGTTAAGCCCTAGGCCTGTTCTGGGGAACGTGCGCGCATTCGGTACCTTTACCTGTCGCAGCGCCGACATCGACAGAAAGTCGGCGGTAAACTCGCCGCGCGGACCGAGGAAGCCGGTATCCCTCGCACGCTGGGGGGCCTGAGGATAGAGGGTCTGGGGAACAATGCGGTCCGCCTGCAGAAACTGAAAGTCATAACTTGTCACAAAGCCTGGGGCCACACTGGGCTCTGCGGCGAATCTCAATCGATCTGCTTTCGGAGGTCCTTCTATGACCCATCGGTATGTCTCCCCGCGCTCTGCGATCGCAATTGCAACCGTGTCACCCAAACTACCTTCGGAGAGCAGGTCGCCGTACTTTCCCAATTGAACGAGGTCACCTGAGAGCGAGGGGCCTTCCGTTACTCCGTTGAAGTCGTAGCTTTGCCGTAAGGCGCAGATAGCTTGAAGCAATGTGCTCTTTCCAGAGCTATTAAGCCCTGAAAGCAAGGTCAAGGGAGCCAGGCGAACGCTCACATCTCTGCTCGCTTTAAAGTTTTCAAGATGGATTCGATCAAGCATTGAGAACCCTGTCGATCAGCCCGCCTAGAAGCTCCAGCCTCTTGTTCGACGACGCCCCCCTACCCGTCGCGTACACAAGTGCGCTTGCAAAATCGTCCTTCTGAAGCAGTTCGGCAAGATTCCTGATGACCATTTCTGAACGGCTAGCGAGTTTAGAAAGCTCGCCTGAATCGCGGAGAGCCAAGAGAACCATCTCGGTCTCGAAAAGGCTTCGATTGATTGGCCCCCTAGTCCCCTTCGCGGTGGAGAATTTCCTGAAGGCGAATTTCTTGAATATCTCAAGTCCGGCATCTAGCGCGCGGCAAAAAGCGGCTTCGATCTCGCCCCACCTTTTCTCATCCCAGCTGGCGCAGCGTTTTTCGACCGTGTCGTTTAGGAAGTCGTCAAGATTCTGCTCCCCCGGCCGATTCTTTTCTCCCGGTTGTGTCCCTTCGACCGTATAGAGCGCGACGAATCGGAGAACGAGTTCGATGTCCTGCATCCGCTCTCCTTTGATTTTATTTTCCGTCGCATCACGGAACCTCTTGCCTTCTGCAATCGATCTAACTTTTTCCCGCCAAACCCCCGGGTACAAGGCATTTCTGATCTCCTGGGCCGTCAGCGGCAACCCGCCCCGATTGATTCGAGAGAAGATATTGAACTTCACGTCGGGTGGTGTACTCGGACGAATGACGTGCAAGGTTAGTTCGGTCTCATTGATCCGCCGCTGTAGCGGCCTGGGAAGTTCGGCGAACGATTTCTCCTGGTATTCCTTAAGTGACTGAAGTCCATCTGAGTGCAAACGTAGCGGATTGAACGTTTTTTTCAGTTCCTTGTTTAGCGCGTCGACTTTGACAAAATGGGCGATGGCGCAAAGGCGCTGCAAACCGTCAACGACGGTATAATCCCCGGTTTTGTTCTCCGAAACATAGAGGGAGGGGATTGGAATCCGCAACAGCATCGACTCGATAAGCGAGGTTTTTCTCTTCTCGTCCCAAATATTCGCGCGTCTCTGAAAGTCTGGCGAGAGGTATAGTTCGCCCTCCGAGAGACGCGTGAGCAGGAGGTCAACCGTTCGCGCCTGAGTGATGACGTCGATCTCTGCCGGGTCAAAAGGCGTACGGATTGAACCCTCCTTGGGATCGGGGCGCTCAGCCTCGAGCCCAGCCCCTTCGCCCGTGGAGGTTAACTCTTCAAGCAGCGGGCTTTCTTCCTCAGAAACTGGGATATCCACCGACGGCATCAATCCTCCTCGCCGCAGCTCAATGAAGGGCGCTGCTCAATTGCTGTCTCCGAGCCATGATACAAGAACTCAGCGTTCGAAGACGCGGCGGAAAGCGCGACTATAGCCCCCAATGGCTTTCCGTCCCCGAAAGTCGGCTTCGCGCCAGTTTTCCGGCAGCAGTCGCCGGCCGCGCATCTCGGAATGCTGACCCGCTCTGTCGGGACCTGTCCGGTTCTCTGTCCGGGGCGTGGCCGATGAGCGCAATGGGCGCCGGCCGGTTTGCGGAGAGTCTCGAACGGAGTTGGGCGGAGTGTGGGCCGGTCCCACCCATGCGGCAAAAGCGGCCGCATGGGTGGGGCACCCTCGATGGATGGGCACCCTCGATGGTGGTGGAGCAGAGTGGGAAAAAGCAAGTGTGGCCAGGCGCGTGCGTGGCTACGTGCGCTTGAGCGGGACCAGGTTGCCGTCCATGATGGTGTACTTGTGGCCGCGCCAGCGGATGGAGTTGCGGACCAGGCTCATCAGCCAGATGAGGGTGGCTACTGCGTCCCAGAGGGGAATGAGCGGGAGCTTGGCCCACACGCCACGCTGCCCTAAGCCTGCCGAACCGACAAGCAAGGTGAGGACACAGCGAACCAGGAAGTATCCGCCGAGGTAGGCGGCTGCTACAAGGGCCGTGGGGTAGATGGCTACGGCAAACAGTGCCCAGGGCAATCCCAGCGTAAAGAGCAGGCCGGCGTGGCCCCATGGGCGCAGGTGGCGCATGACCGTGATCCAGCGCAGGCGTTTGGAAAACAAGTCGCGGAACGAGCTGTAATCGGGAACGGTGGAGATTGCGTACGGCAGCAGGACCACTTCGTATCCCAGTTCGGCGATCAGGCGTCCGACCCACAGGTCGTCGGCGGGCTTGTTCTCGATGGAAGCGTAGCCGGAGAATTCCTGGAGACGCGAGCGGGTGGTGCAGATGGTGGGGCCGAGAGTGAATTTTACGCCGTCAAGCTGCCAGGCGACGAGAATGCCGGGGTAGAAGTCGGAGAGCATTCCCACGTCGTGCAACCGCTGCACCCAACTGGTTTCTTTTGTGGGCACGTAGAAACAGGTGACGGCGCCAACGGCCGGGTTGGCCATGGGCGCCACGATGCGGCGCAGGTACTCAGGCTCGACGCGCACGTCGCTATCGCTGATGACCAAATGCTCGTAGGAAGCTTCTTCGACGAGGCGCGCCAGCTTGGCTACTTTATCGTTGGTTGCGACGCGCCCGGAGCCGATGAGGATGCGAATGCGCGTGCCGGGGAAATCGGCCTGCAGTTGTTCAAGCAGCGGCAAGGCGGGATCGGCCGAGTCACCGACGCAGAACAGGACCTCGTACTCGGGGTAGTCCTGGCGGCAGAAACTGGCGAAGTTTTCGTAGGCGTCGGGGTCGAGTCCGCGCACCGGCTTGAGATTGCTGATGGGCGGGAGGAACTCCCTGGCCGCGGGCCTGGCTGCGCGGAAGAAGCGCAGGGAGCTGAAGATCGCGATTCCGTAATAGATAAAGGGAATCGCCGCCAGGATGAGGACTGCCGTCCGCGCCATGGGAAGAATGGCTGCGGGAAGAATGATTGCAGGAAGGATCAAAGGGGCCATATCCACCGAATGCAAAACGGCAATTCCGCGCCCCCGCCTGGCCGGGGAAGGCAGTTGGATTTTGAGAATACCGGGAGAAGTTCAACCGTCGTACAGTGCACTTGCAGTTAAGGCAATGCCGCCGCCGCAGACCAGTCGGTAGAGATGCTCTGGCTCTGCGACGGTTGCAGCCGGGCCCTTTGAGGCGCAGGCAACCGTGCAGCCTTCGGCTATGCTAACAGGAATAACCCGAATAAAATCCGTTCGTTGCGTCGTTCCTGGAGAAAAAGACATTCTCCTTTTGCCTTTCGGGCAAATCCGTTGTCGATTGACTTTTTCCGCACGTCTTGAGCCGCCCGGCGGAGGAACCGTGCCTACTTTTTGGCGAAGCTCTGCCTGCCTTTATATAAGGACGGCGAAGCAAGCCGCGAAGCCACGCCGTTATGCCGGATTTTGGCGTTTTTTCACGATCGCAGGTGCTTGCGGTAGGATCCGAAGCTGATTGAGCCCGATGTTTATACAATGAGCAGGTGCGTAAAGACACCATCAGCCAGGGGCCCGCGCCGAAAAAGCCTCCCAGGCCGCAGAGCGCCCTCCAACTTAAAACGTTTTCGACGATCCTGGTGATGGTGATTTCCGGTCCTCTGGGCAACGTGCTTCTGAGCAAGGGGATGAAGCACGTGGGCGCGGTGCGGATGTGGCCGGTTTCGCACCTGCTTCTGGCAGCAAGCAGGACAGCCATGTCCGTCTCCATCTGGATGGGGATCGCGTCACTGATGGTGTTCTTTATCGCGTACATGCTGGTGCTCTCCTGGGCCGACTATAGCTTTGTGCAGCCTGCCTCCTCGGTGGCTTACGGGGTGGTGGCGCTGTTTGGCTACCTGATGCTCGGCGAAAGCGTATCGCCGTTGCGCTGGGCGGGAATCGCGGTGATCTGTCTGGGCGTGTTTGTGGTGGGCCGCACCGATCCACGAACCACCCAGCAGGGAATAGAGGAGCGAACCTGAATTGGCGAATTTTTTCCTGTTTTCGGTAATCGTACTGGCGGGGACCGGAGGCGAGCTCTGTGTTTCGCGCGCCATGAAGCAGGTTGGCGAGGCCACCAGCTTTCATCCCGCCGAGATCGTTCGGGTGGTTGTGCGGGCGCTCCACCAGCCGTGGATGTGGGCCGGGGTGAGCATGATGGCGCTGGCCTTCTTTGCGCTTCTCGGCGCGTTGGCGGTTTATAACGTCAGCTTTGTGGTTCCGGTTACGGCGCTGAGCTACGTCGCAGGCGCGCTGGGCGGGGTTGTATTTCTGCACGAGCGCGTCGGCTTCTGGCGGTGGACGGGGGTGTTGCTGGTCGCTGTGGGGGTGACGCTGGTGATTGCTGGGAAGAACTGAGGTAGAGGCTCTCTTTCTGCCATGGCGGGTGGCCGGGTGGGCTGTGGGAAAAATAACTCTTGACAGAATACCGACTAGTCGGTATAGTTTATACCAACTGGTGGGTATGCGATGACGGAAAGCGAACATCATTCCTCGAAGATGAAGCTGCTCGATGCGGCGCTGTACGTGATCCGGGCCAAGGGGTACACGGCGACACGCGTCGAGGATATCTGCGAAGCTGCTGGGCTGACCAAGGGCAGCTTCTTTTACCACTTCAAAAGCAAGGAAGAGCTGGCGCTGGCGGCGGCGGAGCACTTTGCATCGATGGCAGACGGATTGTTCGCCACGGCGCCTTACCGCAAACTGCCCGATCCGCTGAAACGGCTGCTGGGATACGTGGATTTCCGCAAGTCGATCCTTCTGGGCAAGCTGCCTCAGTTCACCTGCCTGCTGGGGACCATGGTGCAGGAGGTCTATGAGACTCACCCCAAGATCCGGGAGGCCTGCGAGCGGTATATCAATGCACACGCGGCCTCACTGGAGGGGGACATTGAGGCGGCCATGGCCGAGTATGGCGTGCACGCGGATTGGACGCCCTCAAGCCTGGCTCTCTATACACAGGCCGTGCTTCAGGGCGCGTTCATCCTGGCCAAGGCACAGCAGAGCGCCAAGGTGGCCGCGGCCAGCATCGACCATCTGCGGCGGTATCTGGAGCTGCTGTTCGTTCAATCGCCGCCCCAGTCGCTGCCTGAACCTGAACTTCAATTTCAACCCGCATAGGAGACTCCGCGGCTGCCGCGGATGCGGAGATCCGTGCGCGACGCCGGAAGAGAAGCCGATAGCGGAGATCTTTTTTCCCGCGGCGTGAGGCAATCGCGGGTGGCGCCTCGGCCAACCGATCCCAACCAAACTCCAAGCCAAACTACAAGCCAAACTCGAAGGAGGTTCGATCATGTCTACCGCAACATGGAATGCATCCGCCAGGCCCAACAGGACCGATGAGGTCCGGATACTGGCTTTGATTGGCGCAATGTCCACGGCCCTTTACGACAAGAATGCGGCGGGCTTCGCCGCCGCTTACGCGCGCGATGCGGCGCTTTACACGCTGGCGCCGCCTATGGTCCACCGCGGGGTGGATCTGGGTGAAAAGCAGGCGTGGTTCGACACCTGGGAGTCGCCCATAGGCCTTGAGCCGCGCGATTTTACGGTGACCGTCAGCGGCGACCTGGCTTTTGCGCATGGCTACATGCGGCTGAGCGGAAAGAAGCGCAGGGTGGAGCAGCCGATCAGCTTCTGGATGCGCGAGACACTCTGCCTGGAACGCCAGAATGGCGAATGGCGGATTGTGCACGAACATGCGTCGGTGCCGTTTTATATGGATGGCAACCTGAGGCCGGCGTTCGACTTGCAGCCGTAAGAACGCAGCTCCCGGCGGGGAAATTTACAATCGGACCGGGAGCGTGCATGGAAACGAAGGCGCTGTATCCGCACCGGCGGTGGAATCCCCTGCGGCAATCGTGGGTGCTGGTGTCGCCGCACCGCACGGACAGACCGTGGCAGGGCGAAGTGGCGCAGAAGACGGTGCCGTCCGCGATCTCTTACGATCCGCAGTGCTATCTCTGCCCCGGCAATCCTCGCGCGGGTGGGGCGGCGAATCCGGCCTACGACGGGGTTTTCTCGTTTGTGAACGACTACGCGGCGCTGCTGCCGGATGCGCCTGCAGGTGCCGAGGAGCTGGCGGCGCCGCTGCTGGTTTCGGCGCCGGCGCGCGGGCTCTGCAAGGTGCTCTGCTTTCATCCCGACCACAGCCTGACGGTGGCGCGGATGACGCGGGCGGAGATTCGCCGCGTGGTGGATGCGTGGGTGCGCGAATACGAGGAGATCGGCGGGCTGGGCTACATCGACTACGTGCAGATCTTCGAGAACCGCGGGGCGATGATGGGGGCGAGCAATCCCCACCCGCACTGCCAGATCTGGTCGACGAGCTTTGTGCCCGACGAGCCGGCGGCCGAGACCGCGGCGCAGCGGGCGCACATGGCGCGGACGGGCCGCTGCCTGCTCTGCGATTACGTCGAGACGGAGCGCGCGGCGGGCGAGCGCATGATTTTTGAGAACCAGCACTTTGTCGCCATCGTTCCCTGGTGGGCGGTGTGGCCTTTCGAGGTGCTGCTGGTGAGCCGGCGCCATGCGGAGTCGATGCCGGAGCTCACGAGCGAAGAGCGTGACGCGCTGGCCGATGCCCTGAAACGCTTGACGACGCGCTTCGACAATCTCTTCGAGGTCGGCTTTCCTTACACCATGGGCTTTCATCAATCGCCGACCGATGGCGCAGAGTATCCGGAGTGGCATTTTCACGCGCACTATCTTCCGCCGCTGCTGCGCTCGGCCACGGTGCGCAAGTTCATGGTCGGGTTTGAAATGCTGGATATGCCGCAGCGGGACATTACGCCGGAGATTGCGGCGGAGCGGCTGCGCAAGTGCTCGGAAGAGCATTTCTGGCCGCGGGAGTAAAGGGGCGGAGTTAGCTGGGTTAGCGAGTCGGCAAGTCATTATGACAAGCCGACGCTAGCAGGCCGATGAATCACTTTCGTATCACAGCAGAATTTCTTGAGGCCGATCACTGTTCGGTCAAGTTATTTATTTTGTATGGTGAGCTCGGTGGGATTCGGACCCACGACCCACGCCTTAAAAGGGCGTTGCTCTACCAACTGAGCTACGAGCTCTCACCAGGTGCAAATGGTGTTAAATAAGCGGGAAACCGACCATCTACTCATCGGGCGCTTGATAACACTTTAGCAATTATAGTGCGGACTTGCATTTGGCGTTTTGCGCCAGAGCGTAATCGGTCGCGCAATGGTGCGCCGGAAGCGCCGGGCGGGACATTGATAACAGCCCGTTGGCAAAAGCTGAGATCTTGAGATAACCATGCCTCAGGGGCTGAAGCCCGACTGATTTGGCAGGCTTTGCGGCCCGACTAAAGTCGTGCCCTTTCAAAGCCAGACCCCTACCACGGGCTCTGCTCCCAGAAGGAGAATTTCGAAGCGGATTTTCCGCATTTGCAACGTCTTCAGACGCGCTGGAGGCACAATTTTGTTTTTCCCCGGTCTATGCCGGGCATACAATCTGGGTCATTCGATAACTTCGGCAAGGTCGTTTTGGGGAGCACTCTAACACGGGTGCTAACGTAACCCTGAATCCGCATCAACAGATTACCGGCTGGGGACAGTCGCGCGCGAGGAGGCTGGGCAAAAGGGGTAGACGATGGCTGACCGCGAAGCGCTGAACGATCCCAACGAGACGCCGGAAGATGTGGCGACGCTCTACTCGTGGGCCAATCTGCACGGCGCCCAGTACCGGGATTTTTCGGCGTCGCGGGCGCAGACGCGGGAGAAAGCCCGGCAGCGGGTGCAGCAGGCCATAGAAGAGGGGGCAGCAGGCCATAGAAGAGGAGCAAGAGCGCGCCCGCCAACAGGCTGAGACCGGCCGCGCCACCGAGTTGAGGCTGGTAGCCGAAGCGGAGGAAGAAGCGCGCCAGACGGCCTGGGCGGCGCAGCAGGCAGCTCAGCTTGCGGCGCAGCGGGTGAGCCGGCAAACCGCGCGGGAGATTACTTGACAGGCCTCGCAGCAGGCGGCGCCAATGGCCGCCCAGCAGGGCCCCTGGCAGCACGCGGAGGCCGATGGCTACGCGCAGCCCGCGGCGCCCGCGCCCTTTTATCCGCCGGACGTGACCTTGCCCGCCGGCTATCGTCCCGCCGCGGCGCCGGTGCAATTTTCGTCCATGCGCGAGGAGGCCTATCCCCAGCCGCGCCAATCCTGGGCGCAGGCCGAGAGCACTCGTCCGGCATGGCTGGCCTCTGAGCGCCCCGACATCGGCGATTGTCCTCTGCCGCCGGCTCCCGAAGATATGTTCGAGGGATCGCGCGACCGCCTGAGCTCGCTGTGGTTTGCGCTCAAAGGAATTTTTGACGGAGCCGGCGCGCCGGACGAGGCTGCCGCCGCGCCTGCCGCTGCGCGCGCTCCGGTGCTGGCCGTCTTCTCGCTGGCCGGCGGAGTAGGCAAGACCAGCCTGGTCGCCACGCTGGGCCGCGCTCTGTCAGCCCGCGGCGAGCGCGTCGTGCTGGTGGATACAGCGTCCCACGGTTTGCTCCCCTTCTTTTTCGGCGCGCGCGATCAACGCCCCGGCCTGCTGAGGACCTTCAGCCCTCCGGCGGCCAGCGGCGATGCGCCGGTCGAGATGCTCACGGTCGATGCCGACAACCTGGCTCCGGAAAACGGCGCCCCGGATGCGCTTGTGGCGGAGATATTGGCGCATCGACATGGTGGTGCGCTTCTTCGGGGATCCGGGCAACCACTGGGGAGTGCTGGACGCGTTTTTCATCTTCAGCCTGCTGTTGGCCGAGCTTTACGCGTTCCTGATTCTGTTCCTGGGCTACTTCCAGACCATCTGGCCGCTGCGCCGCGCGCCTGTGTCTTTGCCCGAAGATACCGGCGAATGGCCGCACGTCGACGTCATTATCCCTACCTATAACGAGCCGCTGGAGGTGGTGCGCTACACCGCGCTGGGGGCGCTGAACATGGACTGGCCGGCCGACCGGATGCACGTCTACATTCTCGACGACGGCCGGCGCAAGGAGTTCGAGCAGTTCGCCTTCGAGGCCGGCATCGGCTACAAAACGCGGTCCGGCAACGAGCACGCCAAGGCGGGCAACATAAACAGTGCGCTCGAGAGCATGTCGTCGCCTTACGTCGCCGTCTTCGATTGCGATCACGTGCCCACGCGCAGCTTTCTGCAGATGACCATGGGCTGGTTCCTGCGCGACCGCAAGCTGGGCGTACTGCAGACGCCGCATCATTTCTATTCGCCCGACCCGTTCGAGCGCAACCTGCAGCAGTTCCGCATTATTCCCAACGAGGGCGAGCTGTTCTACGGAATCGTGCAGGACGGCAACGATTTCTGGAATGCTTCGTTCTTCTGCGGCTCCTGCGCGGTGCTGCGCCGCAGCGCGCTCGACCGGATCGGCGGCATCGCCGTCGAAACCGTCACCGAAGACGCGCACACTTCATTGCGCATGCAGATCGACGGCTGGAACACCGCGTATATCAACATTCCCCAGGCCGCCGGGCTGGCCACGGAACGGCTCTCGGAGCACGTCGGCCAGCGCATCCGCTGGGCGCGCGGCATGGTCCAGATCATGCGCACCGAGAATCCGCTCTTCGCGCCGGGGCTGAAGTTCCCGCAGCGGCTTTGCTACTTCAACGCCATGATGCACTTTCTCTACGCGGTGCCGCGGCTGATCTTCCTGACCGCGCCCTTGATCTATCTGCTGTTCAATCGCACCAACATTCCCGGGTTCTGGGCCGCGATTCTGGTTTACGCGCTGCCTCACCTGACGCTGTCGAACGTGACCAACTCGCGCATCCAGGGCGAGCACCGGCACTCGTTCTGGAACGAGATTTACGAAACCGTGCTTTCGCCCTACATCCTGCTCCCTACGCTGATGGCCATGATCAACCCCAGGCTGGGCAAGTTCAACTTCACGGCCAAAGGCGGCCTGGTGAAGCACACGTTCTTCGACGCCAAGATCGCGCAGCCGTTTCTGATCATGCTGGCGTTAAACGCCGCGGGGCTGATCATGGCCATTCCGCGGTTCTTTATCTGGGACCGGACGCGCCAGGGCACGGTGCTGATGAACGTGCTGTGGTGCTGCTTCAACGTGATCATCCTGGGCGTGTGCACGGCCGTGGCGCGGGAGATGCGGCAGTTGCGCACCGCCGTCCGCATCGACATGGTCACGCCGGTGATGGCCAAGCTGCCGGATGGGCGCCTGATCGAATGCGAAACCATCGATATGTCCAGCGGCGGCGCCAGCATCCGCCTGGCCGAACCCGTGGAGACGATTCCCGAGGCGGAGATGCGGCTGGCTTTTCCTCTGCCCGCGGTGTCCACCGACTTGCGCGCCACTGTAGTCGCCTCGGAGGGCGCGGTGCTGCGCGTGCGCTTCGACAATCTTTCCATCGCGGAACAGGAAGTTTTGACCATGGTTCTCTACTCCCGGGCCGACTCATGGCTGGGCTGGGGCGAAGCGCGCGAAAGCGACAACGTGCTGCGCAGCCTCTGGCGCATCTTCCAGATCTCCATGAACGGCCTGGGGGGAACATTCATGAGTCTGTTTATGGAAAAGAACGGTAAGGCCGCCAAGTCCACTGCGCTTTCGATCGCGCGGTCGGCGCCGATGCTTTTGGCGGCGGCTCTGCTCCTGGGCGGCCAAAGCCGGGTACACGCGCAGATGCGGGGCTACGCCGGGCCGGCCCCCAGCACCGCGCGCGCCAACAATCCGGCCAAAACCACCGCCACCGATCGGAACCCCGCCGCGCCTCCGGGCCAGTACGAAGACAAATTCACGCTTGCCGACGCGGGCGCGCCGCAGATCGAGCTGCACGGCATCGACAGCGTGCACACCATCTACTTCACGCTGCCCGAGACGCACGTGGTGCGCGCCGCCAGGATTCACATCTACTACGCGTTCTCGCCCAGCCTGCTGCCCCAGTTGAGCCATCTCAAGCTGATCATGAACGGAACGCTGTTCGCCACCATCCAGCCCACCCCCGGGCCCATGGGCCGCTCCGACAGCCGCGACGCGGAAGCCGAGTTTTCTATTCCGCCCGAGCTGCTGGTTCATAACAACGCGCTCACCATCGAGTTTATCGGCCACTACACGCTGGTCTGCGAAGACCCCGCCAACACCACGCTGTGGGCGCGCGTACACCGCAACACGTATCTCGATATTCAGGGCGACCTGCTGCCCCTGGCCAACGATCTCAAGCAGTTGCCCATGCCCTTTCTCGACCCGGCCGTCATTCAGCCGCTGAGCATTCCGGTGGTGTTCCCCGCCGAGCCTTCCTACGCAGCCATCCAGGCCGCGGGCGTGGTCACCAGCTACTTCGGCCTCATCTCCGATGCGCGCCCGGTGCGCTTCCCGGTCCACATCGGCGCCATTCCTCCGGGCAACGCCATCGTGGTCACCGACAATCCCGCGAGCCTGCCGCCGGGCTTGAATCTGACCGGCGTGAGCGGCCCCACGGTGGCCATGCGCACCAATCCCAGCGACCCGTACAGCAAGGTGCTGGTGATTGCCGGCGCCGACGCCGGCCAGACCCTGGCCGCGGCCCAGGCCGTGGCCCTGCACAGCGGCATGCTCGACGGCCCTCAGACCGCCATCGGCCGCCTGACCCTGCCGGCAAAGCAGCAGCCGGACGCGGCGCCGCGCTGGGCGCGCACCGGCCAGACTATAGCTCTCTGGAACTACGCCACCGCCGAGCAGTTGCAGGGCGACGGCTCGGCCCCCCTCAACGTCTACTTCCGCATCCCGCCGGATATTTTCTACGGCGACCGCACCAACGCAACGCTCAAGTTGGCCTACCGCTATAACTCGATTCCCATCGGGCCGATCTCGAGCATGCAGGTGCGCATCAACAACGCGTTTCTGGGTTCGGTGCCCTTGATTCCCGGCCAGGAAGCTTCGCGCCAAATGGAGACCGACGTCCTGGTGCCCGTGGTCAACCTGCGCCCGTTCTCCAACTCGCTTTCCTTCGACTTCACCTTCGAGCTGATGAAGAAGGGCAGCTGCCAGGACACCACGCCCATTAACATGCAGGCGGCCATCCTGCGCGACTCCTATCTCGACCTGCGCGGCTACCCGCACTACGCGGCGCTGCCCAACCTCGAGCTGTTTTCGAACGCGGGCTTTCCGTTCACCCGCTATGCCGATCTCGAGAACACCACCGTGGTGCTGCCGCCGAGCCCGACCGGGCAGGAGATCGAGACCTTCGTCACGCTCATGGGACACTTCGGCCGCCAGACCAGCTATCCCGCGCTGCGCGTCACCGTGGCCGGCCCCGAAACGCTCGACGCCGGCGCCACGGACAACTTCCTGGTCATCGGCACGGGCGGCGACCAGCCGGCGTTCGACAAACTCGCGAGCAGCCTGCCCGTCGAATTGCGCAGCGGCCAAATTCAAGTGCGCGACACGCAGGGCTTCTTCGCCCCGCTTCACCACGCATGGTGGAAGCTCAAGTCCAACGAGCACACCGCTTCGGGCGAACTCATTGCCGGGGGCTCGCCCGACGCCGTCATCGAAGGCATCGAGTCCCCTTACGATTCCAGCGGCGGCAAAAGCATCGTGGCCATTCACCTGCGCGACGCGAGCGACTTCGGGCCCTTCATGGACACCTTCATGAAGGTGCAGCAGTCGAGCGACATCGGAGGCTCGGTCACGGTCCTGCACGGAACCCAGTTCACGGCCTTCCAAATCGGCTCCGAGGTCTATCATGTCGGAGCGCTCCCGTGGTGGACGCGGCTCACGCTGTGGTTCGAGCAAGCGCCGTGGGTGGCCGCCATCGTTATCTTCATTCTGGCGTTTCTGCTTGCCTTCTGGGCCAGGCAATGGCTGCGCGGAAGGGCAAGGGCGCGCCTCAAGATGACCGAGGACTAGGGCGTGCGGGCTCTACGGGTTTTTACAGGTTGATGGGAAAACTCGAAGCGAACGAGGCTTTGTAACAGGGCACGACCCTTCGGCAAGCTCAGGGCAGGCTTTCAGTCGTGTCCCCATGAGCCTGCGGCCCACCCAAGGGGATGAAAAGCCGCTTTCGCTCTCCCGGAGAAAGCCGCTTTCCTTCCCCCGGAGGGGGAGTGCGAGATTAGCCCAGGACAAGACCGCCGGGCGGACGCAGTCCTGGGTATGGATGCAAACAGAACCATGCGCCCCGGAGGGGCGCTGCGAGCCGTTTCGGCAGTTGGTTTTCGACCGTGCCGGAGGAGCAATAGAATCCACGTGGGCTTTACAGGCTGCGGAAAAATTCGTGGCTTTGAAAGGGCACTTCTTTACAGGCTGCGGAAAAACTCAATTTGCTGAAGGGTACGGGCTTTAGCCCGTACATAAATGCAATGAAATCAACGCGGGCTTTAGCCCCTGAGGGAAGCTTCTACGAGAGATTCGCCCGCTGTTCTCCCTTTTTCCGCAACCTGTTTAGTCGTGCCGTAAGTGGAGCAAAATCAATGACGGCTTTAGCCTCTGAGGGACGCTTTTCGAGAATTTCGCCTCGACTTGAGAGTTTTTCCGCAACCTGTTTAGCCCCCGAGGGTAGCTTCCAGACCGAATACGCCTATGGTCCTCCTTTTCCCAAAGCTTCTTTAGCCAGTATGCGGGCCTGGCCAAATCGAAGGGGCTTTAGAGATTGCTGAAAATCTGGGGACAAGGAGCGAATTCAGCGGCGAGATTCCCGCAGGGGCTAAAGCCCTTCCCTTATCCGGTTGCACTTGCGGCACGACTGAAATCGTGCCCTGTTACAAAACGTTGCCCGATCCGAGGATTTCCGCGATCTGTTTAGCCTCTGAGGAATGCTTTTGTGTTGGTCCGCCTGCTGTTTTCCGTTTTTCCGCCGCCTGCCAGAACTTTACGGCCGGGAAAACTCTTGCTGCTGATCGCGATGCTGATGAGCCTTTGTGCGACCGGCGGCTGCAGGCAGAGCACCTGGCCGCTCTGGGTTTCCTACTCCTCGCGCTTTATCGACGCGCAGGGCCGGGTGATCGATCCCCAGGGCGGCGACCGCACCACGTCGGAGGGCCAGGCCTACGCCATGTTTTTCTCGCTGGCCGGCAACGATCGCCCCATGTTCGACCGCCTCCTCGGCTGGACCCAGAACAATCTCGCCCAGGGCAATCTGGCCGCTCATCTTCCCGCGTGGCTTTGGGGCAAGACGCCGGAGGGCTCCTGGAAGACTCTCGATCCAAACTCCGCCTCCGACGCCGATGCTTGGATGGCCTACACGCTCGTCGAAGCCGGCCGGCTCTGGAGAAATCCCGCTTATACCGATCTCGGCCGCGGCATGATGGCCCAGATCGCCAAATCCGAAGTGGACAACCTGCCCGGCTTCGGCCTCATGCTCATGCCCGGTCCCAAGGGATTTCAGCAGGGCAATAAATGGACGCTGAATCCCAGTTACGAGCCGGAATTCATCTTCGAGCGTTTCGCCGCCATCGATCCGTCCGGCCCATGGGGACAGATCGCCGCCAGCATCCCGCGCTTTCTGCTCGAGAGCGCCGCGCACGGCTGGGCCATGGATTGGGTCAACTACGAGCCCGGCGACGGCTTCTATCCGGCGCAGGTCCAGGTCACGGGAAGCAAGAAGCCAGTTGCTCCGGGCGGCAGCTACGACGCGATTCGCGTTTACCTGTGGACAGGCATGATCGACGCCGCGAACAAAGCGCGGGGAGAGGTGCTTAACGCGATTCCTTCCATGGGTTTGTATCTTTCCAATCACGATGCGCCGCCGGATAATGTGAATGACCAAGGAATTCCTTCAGCGAAAGATGGCCCCGTGGGCTTCTCGGCCGCCGTGCTGCCGTACTTGAGAGCGTTTCCCAATCTCTCTAGAGCGAGCGCGGCCGAGACCATTCGCATGGATGCCCAGCGGGATTCGACTACGGGTTTGTATGGGAAGGAAGTTGCATATTACGATCAGAACCTTGCACTCTTCGCAACCGGCTTTATCGATGGTAGATTCAGCTTTGGCCGGGGAGGGGAACTGAAAGTAGGGTGGAAACGCCGATGAGGGCCAGCCGGGTTTTATAGAAGTGCTCGATGGTTGCGGGTTGCCTGGTTCTGGCCCTGCAGATGGGGTTCTCTCAGAAAGGTCTGGCCGTCTCGCCCGCCGCAACTCGCGCCCTTTTGGCCGGGCAGGCCCGTGAGCTCGAGTCGCGCGGCCGTCCCGATATGGCGGCCCAGCTCTGGCAGCAGATTCTTCTCTCCGATCCCAAAAACCAGGAGGCCCTGGAGGGCCAGGCGCGCGACAACAAGCTCATCGGCAGCGCGGACAAGGCCAACGACGCTCTCAACCGCCTGCGCAGCGTTTATCCCAACGATCCGAACATCGCCCGCATCGAGGCGCTCTCGAGCACGCGCGTCGAGAACGACCAGCTCGGCCAGGCAGGCAAGCTGGCGCGCCAAGGCAAAAATGCCGACGCGATGCGCGTCTATCGCCAGTTGTATGGCGGCCATCCGCCCGACGGCGTGATTGCGCTCGCCTACTATCGGACTCTCTACGGAACCGCCGGCGGCAAAGCCGAAGCCATCGCCGGCCTGCGCGCCCTGGCCGCCCGCAATCCGGAGGACGCGCGCTACCCCATCGAGTTGGGCGTCATCCTCACCTACAATCCCGACACGCGCGACGAAGGCATTCGCCTCCTCGAGCAGCATCGCAACGATCCTGCCGCCGGGGCGGCTCTGCGCCAGGCGCTGGTCTGGGATGCGGCCAACCCTGCTTCCGCCGAGGATCTGGCCGCCTATCTGCACCAGCACCCCCAGGACAGCGAGATCGCCCGGCTGCTGGCCCAGGACCGCGAGCAGTTGGCGAAGATGAACGCCGGTTTCGCCCGCACTCCTGCCGAGATCGCGGCCTTCGCCGCCCTCAGCGCCCACAGGATCGACGCCGCCGAGGCGCGCTTCAAGGCCATTCTCCACAAAGAGCCGAACAATGGGCGCGCTACTGCCGGCATGGGCTTCGTGGACATGCAGCGGAAGAACTTCGGCGGCCCCATCTCGTACTTCAATGAAGCTGAGCAGGACGGCGTCAAGGACCGCACCGTCGAAGACGCTCTTGAAACCTCGCGCTTCTGGTACGCCATGGGCGAGGCCACCCAGGCCTTAAACGCCAACCAGCTCGACGTGGCCGCCGCCAAATACCGCCAGGCCCTGGTCATGAAGCCCAGGAGCCCTGAGGCCCTCAACGGCCTCGCCGGCCTATTGATTGAGGAGAAGCAGTACTCCGCAGCGGCGCCCGTCTACGCGGCGCTGATTCACGTTCAACCCACCAGCGTCGACGGCTGGCGCGGGCTGTTTCTCGCTGATGCCGAGGACAACCGCAGCCAGCAGGCCCTCGCCGTTCAGGCCCGTTTTCCGGCTTCGGTCAGGACCGCGCTCGACCGCGACCCGCAGTACCTGGGCACGCTTGCCGCCATCTATCAGGCGCTTGGCCGCCCCGCCGACGCCCAGCGCGTCCTCACCCTGGCGCTCGCTCTGCCGTTCCCCAACAACGGCAGCACGCTCAAAAACGACACCAAGCTCCAGTACGCGGGAATCCTGATGAGCGCCCAGCGCTACGATCGGGCCGCGGCCCTCTACGCGCAGATCCTCGACACGGACCCCAACAATCTCTCCGCGTGGGAGGGGCTGATCGGCGCCCATCACTCCCTTGGCGGAGATGCGCAGGCCCTTGCCGACATTCACCGCATACCTTCGGCAGCCTACCAGTCCGCGCTCAACGATTCGGCCTTTCTGGCGCTGCTCGGCTCCATTTATCAGCAGGCCAACCAGTTCGACGTAGCCCAGGGCCTTCTCGAGCGCTCGGTGCGCGTCGAGATTGCCGCCGGCGCCCAGCCCGGCGTGCAGATCCAGTTGCAGTTGGCCGCCATCTATCTCGAGCGCAACGACACCACGCACGCCTACGACCTCTATTTCAAGGTCCTGAGCGCCCATCCCGGCCGGCCCGACGCGTGGAAGGGCCTGATCTCCACCCTGCTCGCCACCAACCGCGACCAGCAGGCGATCGAGGAGATTGCGCTGATTCCACCTGCGGTGCGCAAGCAGCTTGAGACCGAGATCGACTTCATGCAGGCCGAGGCCAGCGCGTACGCCGCTACCGGCGACATTCCCGACGCCGCCCGCTACATGAACGCGGTGAATGCGCACTACGCCCGGCTCAAGATGGAGCCGCCGGGAAACGTCGCCGTGCAGAGCGCGTGGCTGCTCTATAACACTCACAGCGACCGCTCCCTCTATCTGGCGCTGATGCACCTTGGCGCCCGCCGCGACCTGACCGATGCCGAGCGCGCGACCGTGCAGCAGATCTGGGCCGACTGGAGCGTTCGCCGCGCCGGCGAGGCCATGGACAACAGCGATCCGCGGAACGCCATCGAGATTCTCGATGCCGCTGCGCAGGCGTTTCCCAACAATTTGACCGTGCGCAAGGCCGTAGCCGACGGTTATACGCGCGTGGGCCGCGCCAGGGAAGCGCTTGCGCTCTATAAGACCATTCCCATGCAGAACGCGAGTTCGGGTGACTTCCAGGGCGCCGTCAACGCGGCTCTGGCCGCCAACGACAAGACCCAGGCCGAGATCTGGCTGCGCCAGGCTCTGGCCCGCTACGCCGGCGATCACGCAATCCTGGCCCTGGCCGCGCGCTACGAGCAGGCCCGAGGAGACAATCAGCGCGCCGCCGGCTACTGGCGCGCCTCGCTCGCCGCCATGCCGGCCATGTCGCCCACCGATCGCCTGGCCCATGAGCTGGTCTATCCCGAGGAGGACGTCAAGGTCCATCGCGCCGTCACGGCTGCCGACCTGCAGCGCCTTCTCAACCCCGATAACGAGCCCTTCGCCAAAACCACCAAGCTGCCGCCGCTGCCCTCCTACGGTCCCGACCCCTACTCCGGATCGGCGCCCGTGGTCCCACCTGCGTCCCAGCCGCCGCAGCCGCAGGCTGACCCCCTGCACAACCCGCCGACCAGCCGGCTTGAGCCTCCGCCTCCGCCTGGAAGCGATCAACAGCCTGACTCAGTCATCCTGAGCGGAGCCGCTCGCGTTTTTGCGGGCGGCGCAGTCGAAGGACCTGCTTTTCGGGATCAGCTTCGCCTTCGCGACGCCGTCTTCCATCCCCACGCCGGGCACGGCTATTCCATCCTTGCCGCTGCCCCGAACTCAGATCTGGTTTTGCCCCGTTTCCTGCTTGCGCAGTACACCCCTTCGGCGCAGCAAGCGGCTACGGGAGCCTACTCGGCACCGAAATCTCAAACCGCCCAGCCCAACCAACTGCCTCCGGTCCCTCCGGCGCCGCCCGCAACTTCGCCCGTGAAGAAAAAGCGCCGCCGCCGCAGAAAGCCCCCCGCCAAGACCGCGCCCGCCGCCCAGCCCGCGACCCCTACGCTGGGCAACGCGCAGCCGGCCGCTCCCAGCCCGGCGCAGGGGCCCATCCCTGAAGAAGCTCCCGCCCGCACCGTCCACCACCAACTCGGGGTTAACCGATCAGGAGCTCGAGCAGCGCAATCTGCCCCCGCTCACGGGCCCCTGGGTTCGCGTGCAGCGCCAGCAGCGCTCGCTCGGCCCGCGCGAACTGGCAGAACAACAGTTGAACGCCATCGAGAGCGGCTACAGCGGCTGGTTCGGCGGCGCCGGACTGCTCAACTACCGCAGCGGCAATCTCGGCTACGATCATCTCTCCGCGCTTGAATCTCCGTTTGAAGCCTCCATCCCGATCGGCACGAGCGCCCGTTTCAGCGTCGTCGCCAGGCCGGTCTTTCTCGACTCCGGCCAGGCCAACGGCAACGCCGTCGTCTCCGTCGACGAGTCCACCACTGCCGGAAGCGCGCTGGTCACCATTCCCGAACCCTTGGGAACGGACGTGAACACGGGCGCGTCAGCCACCACGACCGCCGCTATTCCCGCGCAGCAGAACGCCGCCGGCATTGGCGGAGAAGCGCAGTTGGCCTTCCCTCACTTTGCCGTCGCCGGTGGCTACACGCCGGCGGGTTTCCTGGTGGCCACCTTCACCGCGCGCGCTTACTGGCGTCCCGGCAACGGCCCGTTCACCTTCAGCTTCGATCGCGACTCCGAGACCGACTCCCAGCTCTCCTACTCCGGCCTCCGCGACCCCGCGGGCAACACGCTTGCCACGCAGGGAGCGCCGTGGGGCGGCGTGGTCTACAACTACGGCAGGGTGCAGTTTTCACGGGGCAGCCAGCAGTCGGGCTACTATATCGGCGGCGGCGGCCAGTACCTCTCGGGGTACAACGTCGAGACCAACACCCGTATTGAAGGCTCGGGCGGCGCGTATTGGCACGCATTCACCGCGCCCGAATACGGCAACCTGAGCATCGGCGTCAACTTCTTCGGCATGCACTACGCCAACAACCAGGACGCCTTCACCTTCGGCATGGGCGGCTATTTCAGTCCCCAGGAATATTTTTTGGCCAACATTCCCTTCACCTGGGTCGGCCACTACCAGACCCACTGGCACTACACCATCCTCGGGCATCCAGGGCTTCCAGCAGAGCGAAACGCCGCTCTGGCCGCTCGCCCCGCAAAAGCCCCTCGAAACCGCCCAGAACAACCCCATGCTCCCCGCGCTCACCAGCGTCGGCCCCAACTACGACCTGCGCGGCAACGTCGCCTACCAGATCGGCCCCCATTGGTTTGCCGGAACCCACTTCGCCGCCAACAACACGCGCAACTACGCGGCGTCGTCGGTCGGCTTCTATATTCGCTTCATGCTTCGCGCCCAGCCGTCCACGGCAGCCGCGCCCACCGGCATCTTCCCCTTGCAGGGCCTGCGCCCGTTCACGGTTCCCTAATCAGAGTTCCGGGGAGACCGCCGACTCTTCAATTCCCGCAACTAGTGTAGTGTCCAACAAATAGATGGACAACTAAGAACGAGCGGCGTTATCTTTTGTCCATGCCTGCTCCCGTCTCTCGTTTGCAGCTTGACGACGCCGACGCACAACTAATTCGGCAATGGTT
>JBOGLX010000115.1:0-23197 GCA_050745765.1 Occallatibacter sp.
CTGTTTGCTTTAACTGCTTCCTGCTTCCTACTTTCTCTTTCCTGCCTTCTCCCCTGCTACCCTTAAGCCTTATGAGTCAGGAACTCCCCAAGGCATACGACCCCTCACTGGTCGAAGAGAAGTGGTCAAAGTTCTGGGCCGACGAGCACATCTTCGACGTCCCCACCCCCGCACCGTCAGACACCCTCAATCCCTTCGTCCAACTTCTCCCGCCGCCCAACGTCACCGGCCGGCTGCACATGGGCCACATGCTCAACCAGACTGAGATGGACATCCTCACCCGCTGGCACCGCATGTCCGGAGATACCGCCGTCTGGGTTCCTGGTACAGACCACGCCGGAATCGCCACGCAGATGATGGTCGAGCGCCAGCTCGCCGAGGAGGGCAAAACCCGCCAGCAGCTTGGCCGCGAGGCGTTCGTCGAGCGGGTGTGGGAGTGGAAGCGCCATTACGGCGGCGCCATTCTCGACCAGATGAAGCGCCTCGGCGTCTCCGTCGACTGGAGCCGAGAGTACTTCACCATGTCTGAGGACCTGTCGGTGGCTGTGCGCGAGGCCTTTGTTCGCCTTTACCACCAGGGCCTCATCTACCGCGGCGCTTACATCGTCAACTGGTGCCCCCGCTGCCAGACCGCCATCAGTGACCTCGAAGTGGTCTACGACGAACACAAAGGCCATCTGTGGGAAATTCGCTACCCGGTGCTCGACGATTCCGGCAAGGATTCCGGCGAGTTTTTAACCGTAGCCACCACGCGCCCCGAAACCATGCTCGGCGACGTAGCCGTAGCCATCCATCCCGAGGACGAGCGCTACCTGCGCCTGCACGGCAAAAAGCTGCGCCTGCCTTTGATGAATCGCGGAATCCCCGTCGTCCTCGACGACTGGGTGAGCCGCGATTTCGGCACCGGCGCGGTCAAGGTCACGCCCGCCCACGATCCCAACGACTTCGCCCTCGGCGAGCGCAATCACCTTGCGTCCATCAACATCATGGACGACACCGGCCACATCAACGCCGCCGGCGGCGTGTACGCCGGCCTCGACCGCTATGCAGCGCGCAAGAAAATCGTCGCCGACCTCGAAGCCCAGGGCCTGCTGGGCGCAATCAAGGACTACACCCACAACGTAGGCCACTGCGACCGCTGCAAAACGGTCGTCGAGCCGCGCCTGTCCACGCAATGGTTCGTTGCCGTGAATAAGAAAGTGGAAGACCGCGGCGCATCGATGGCGGAGCTAGCCATCGCCGCCGTCAGGCCCGACGCGCTGGGGAACAAAGCCATCCGCTTCACGCCCGAGATGTACGAAAAGACCTACCTCAACTGGATGGAGAACATCCACGACTGGTGCATCAGCCGCCAGCTCTGGTGGGGTCATCGCATCCCCGCGTGGCATTGCGCCGTCTGCCACAAGATCACCGTTCCCGAGCCAAACTCGAAAGGCGACCCCACAGCCTGCGCCCACTGCGGTTCAGACAAAATCGTGCAGGAAACCGACGTTCTCGACACATGGTTTTCTTCTGGCTTGCTGCCCGTCTCCGTCTTCGGCTGGCCCAACATCTCCGCTAGTGCGCTGAAGGGTACGGGCTCCAGGACGAAGGGTACGGGCTCCAGGACGAAGGGTACGGGCGACGTGAAGGGTACGGGCTTTAGCCCGTACATTAACCGCACAACAAAAGCGGGGGCTTTAGCCCCTGAGGGATATGAATCTGACTCGTCCGCTGGTCGAGCCGATTTCGACGCCTTCTACCCCACCAGTCTCCTCGTCACCGGCTTCGACATTCTCTTCTTCTGGGTAGCCCGCATGATCATGCTCGGCTGCTGGTTCGCGGGCGACATACCCCTGCCCGACGGCAGCCCACGCCCGCTCGCCGCATCCGTGCCCTTCCGCGAAGTTTACATTCACGCGTTAGTCCGCGACGCCAACCGCGAAAAGATGTCCAAGACCAAGGGCAACGTTATCGACCCCATCGAGATCGTAAAGCAGTACGGCACCGACGCGGTGCGCTTCACGCTGGCGTCGATGGCCTCGCCGGGAACGGACATTGCATTCAATGTGGCGAGAACCGAAGGCTACCGCGCCTTCGCCAACAAAATCTGGAACGCCGCTCGGTTCATCTTCATGAATGTGGACCGGGCCGCGGAAGTCGGCATCAAAGTCGATCCCTCTGCGCTTGGCGCAATGCCAACTGTACCCGAACACGCGCCCCTCGAAGCCCGCTTCATTGTGGCTGAGTTCAACTCAACAACATTGCTTGTGAATCGAGCTCTTGAGACTTATCGCTACGACGACGCTGCTAACCTGATCTACCAATTCATTTGGGGTAATTTCTGCGACTTGTACTTGGAGATCGTCAAGCTGCGGCTTGATTTCAGCCGATCCCCAGACGAGGCTGCAACTCGCGCGGCCCTGACTACATTAGTGCAGGTGTTCGAAGCGACGCTGCGGCTGCTTTCTCCTTTCATGCCGTTCTTGACGGAAGAGATTTGGCGCGCAATCTATAACAGCAAACCACCGGCGAAATCGATTGCGATGACTCAGTACCCGCGAGGCGATAAGCACCAATCCGATCGTCATGCGCTGAGCCAAATGAGCTATCTAGTAGACCTGATCGCCGAGACGCGCGCGCTGCGTAAACAAATTGGTGTGGAAGAGAACGCCGCAGTGCCCATCGAGGTGTGCGTAGGTCCCGGTATTCTTGCCGGTGCCGACGTTGGGTTTGCCTCCATCATTCAGAGAAACCTAGCCATCGTCGAACGTTTGGCGCGCGTCAGCGAGATTCGCATCGTAAGCACGATCAGGGAGGGCTTGGCCAAGCACTCCGCTCCCAACTTTGACGTCGCCGTAGTCTACGAACGCACCATCGATGTCTCCGCCGAGCGCGAGCGCTTGACAAAAGACATCGCCAAGTACGAAAAAGGCCTGGCCGCCGCCGAGCGCCAGTTAAGCAATGAAAGCTTCCTGGCCAAAGCCCCGTCCAACGTAGTCGAGGGCCTCAAAAAGCAGGAATCCGAAACCCGCACCCTGCTCGAAAAAGCGCGTGCCGCGCTGGAGGCACTGCCGAAGGAGTAGAAGACAAAAAAGCAACCGCGGATCCTTCGACTACGCCGCTCGCAAAAGGCGCGAGCAGCTTCGTTCAGGATGACAAACGAGGAGGTGATCGCTGAGAACTGATCGCTGTCCACTGTTCCCTGAACCCTGATCACTGACCACTGACCACTGATCACTGACCACTGAACCCTAAAACCTGAAACCTGATCGCTGACCACTGACCACTGTTATGGACTGGAAATCCCACCGCATCGACGCATTGCTGGAGCAGGCGCTGCAGGAAGACAAAGCTGCCGGCGACGCGACCACCAACCTGACCATCGACCCGGACCTGCGCGCCACTGCCTCCATCCTGGCGCGCGAAGAGATGGTGGTCGCCGGCCTGGGCGCCGTTCCGCGCTTCCTTGAAATCTTCGCCCGCCTCGACCCACGTCCTCAGGCGCAGACCCGCTTCGAGGTCGTCAGCCATCCTGAGATTTTCGACGGCGTGCGAGCCCATCCCGGCCAGGTGCTCGCCGTCATCCGCCACAACGCCCGCGTGCTGCTCAGTTCGGAGCGCGTCATCCTCAACCTCATGCAGCACCTCAGCGGCATTGCCACGCTGACCCGGCAGTATGTCGACGCTATTCACGGCACGGGCGCCCGCGTCCTCGACACACGCAAGACCGTGCCCGGAATGCGCGCGCTAGAGAAATACGCCGTCCTCTGCGGAGGTGGCACCAACCACCGCCTCGACCTGGCCAGCGGCATCCTCATCAAGAACAATCACATCTCTCTCGGCGGCGGCCTGGCTACAGTGCTTGCCCGCGCAATTGAGCACCGCAAACCCGGCCAGCGCGTTGAAATCGAAGTCCGCTCGCTCGACGAATTGGAGCAGGCCCTCGCCAACGGCGCCGAGGCCATCCTGCTCGACAACATGAAGCCCGCCCTCGTGAAGACGTGCGTAGAGCGCATCAAAACCGAAAACCGCTGGATTCCCATCGAGGCCTCCGGCGGCATCGTGCTCGACAACATCCGCCAGTACGCCGAAGCCGGCGTCGATTTCATCAGTGTAGGCGCGCTCACCCACTCCGCCAAAGCCGCCGACATTTCCATGACCATCGACGCGGAGCTGCGCTAACCGTGTACGATCTCGCTGCGCTCGAATCCGAATTGGCTGGAACGATCTTTGCCGGCAACCTGCATTTCTCTCCAGCCACAGGCTCAACCAACGCCGATGCTCTCGCAGCCGCGCGCGTCGGCGCCCCGCACGGTTCCGTCTACTTTGCCGACGAGCAGACGGCCGGCCGCGGACGCGGCAATAACAACTGGCTTTCGGCCGTCGGCGACGGCCTTTACGTCAGCGTTCTCCTGCGCCCGCGCCTGCCCGTGGTGCGTCTGCCGCTGCTGCCGCTCGCCTCCGGCCTCGCTGCCGCCGAAGCCGTGCGCGCAGTTTCCTCGCTCGCCGTCGATCTTCGCTGGCCCAACGATCTCTTGATTGGCCCGCGCAAAACCGGAGGCATTCTGGTTGAAGCGCACACAGAGGCCGCCCGCATGGCCTACGCAGTGGTCGGCATCGGCATCAACGTCCACCAGCGCGCCTTCCCACCGGACCTGGCCACGCCCGCAACCTCGCTTGATCTTGAAGCGGAGAAAAGAATCTCGCGCCAGCGGCTGCTCATCTCCCTGCTAAAATCTCTTGAGCGCGAGTTGCAGACGCTCTTCGATCCAGCGGCGGCAACAACCATTCCGCAACGCGTGGAACAGTCTTCCACCTGGGTTCGCGGCCGCAAAGTCGAAGTCCACGGCCCGCAAGCCTGCACCGGCGTAACCGAAGGCCTCGACGAAAACGGATTCCTGCTGGCGCGCACTCGATCTGGAGTTGTAACCGTACAAACCGGCGGCATCCGCGCCGTTGGATCGGCCTGAAAAACCATGCTCCTCACCCTCGACGTCGGCAACACCAACACGGTCCTCGGCCTCTTCCGCCTCGATACGGAGACGCCCGAACTGGCCGCGCACTGGCGCGTCACCACGCACCGCGCGCAGACCGTCGACGAGTACGGCGTCTTCTTCGTCAACCTCTTCGAGATGCACGGCATGGCGCCCAGCCAGGTTACGCACATTATCATCGCGTCGGTCGTGCCGCCGGTAGACTCGACGCTGCGCCAAGTCTGCGAAGCTTATTTTCACGTGGAGCCGATGTTCGTCGAGCCGGGCATCAAGACCGGCATGCCCATGCACATCGACAACCCCACCGAGCTTGGCGCCGACCGGCTAGCTGACTCGATCGCCGCCTTCGAGCGCTACGGCGGCCCGTGCATCGTGGTGGACTTCGGCACCGCAACCAAGTTCGAAGTCATCTCCGAGCGCGGCGAGTACCTCGGCGGCGCCATCGCGCC
This sequence comes from Occallatibacter sp., assembly GCA_050745765.1. Taxonomy (GTDB): domain Bacteria; phylum Acidobacteriota; class Terriglobia; order Terriglobales; family Acidobacteriaceae; genus Telmatobacter. The sequence goes on from JBOGLX010000115.1 coordinate 5,426, forward strand.
CGGCCTGGGCTTGAGCGCCGACGCCCTCTTTGCCCACGCCGCCAAGCTCACCCGCGTCGACATCAAGCGCCCGGCGAAGGTCATCGGCACCAACACCGTCACCCACCTGCAGAGCGGCCTCTTCTACGGCTTCATCGGCCTGGTCGACGGCATTCTCGAACGCATGATTGCCGAACTCGGCCAGAAGCCGCGCGCCATCGTCGCCACCGGCGGCCTCGCGCACATGGTCGCCCAAGACTCGCGCTTCGTAACAGAGATCGACGACCTGCTCACCATCGAGGGCCTGCGCATTTTATTCGAGCGCAATCGCATCGCGCGCCCGCGCGGAAAGACGCATTAAAAACAGTGATCAGTGGTCAGTGATCAGTGGTCAGTTTTTCCGCCTCCGGTGGCCAGGGGCCGGCGTAACTCTCTGCTCGTACATACGAGCCGGGACCAAGCACCTAAACTAAGTACTGATCGCTGTCCACTGATCGATGTCCACTGTAACGTGCGCAACTACTTCAACTACTTCACCGAGATCGAGGAGCGCTTCCAGCAGCGCCGCGGCTCCATCCTTCTGCTCTCTACGCTGGACTGGGCGTTGATCGAAACCTGGCGGGAAGCGGGCATTCCGCTCGAGGCCGTGCTGCGCGGCATCGACGCCGCCTTCGACAAATACGAAGCCCGCCAGAAACGTGCGCGCATGAGGCGGATCAACGGACTGGCTTGGTGCGCGCAGGCCGTCATGGTGGCGGCGATGGAGATGAAGGAAGCCGCAACCGGCGCAGCGCCCCCAGCCGCCACACCGCGCGATTCCGGCTTCGAGCAGGAGCGCGTGGCCGGGCATCTCGAATCCGCCGCATCGGCTCTCGACGCGGCAGCCGTTGCCCCTGAGCCGTGCCGCGCGACCGCGGCACGGCTGCGCGAGCTGGCCGCCCAAATCCGCGCTGCCGATCCCCGCGCCGCCGATCCCCGCGCCGCCGATCCCCGCACCGCCTGCGAAGAGCCTGCCGATCTTGACGCCGTCAGTCTTGAAGCCCCAAATCTCGAAGCATTGGAGCGCTCACTCACCGTCCTTGAAGAAAAGCTCTTCGCCGCGCTCACCGCCGCCGCGCCCGAAGAACTGCTTGTCGGCCTCAAGGAGCACGCGGCCCGCGAGCTCGCTCTTTACCGCAGCCGCATGGGCGCCGTGCAACTGCGCCAGGTGGAGCATCAATTCGTGCAGAAGCAACTGCTGGTGCACTACGCACTCCCGCGCCTCAGCCTGTTTTATATGAGCCAGCAATGAAGCCGCGCGATCGCCAACCAGTACGCGGGCGAAAAAGCGCCCGGCAGGGGCTAAAGCCCGGCGAATCTGCCGGCTTTTCGGCACGACTAAAGTCGTGCCCTGATACAAAGCAGCAGACAATCAGCGGCGAAATCGCGCAAGCCCGGCCCATCGGGACCAGGAAGACCGTCCAAATAGAGAAACCAGTCTACGGTGGCTCATTTCTCGCGCGCATCGAAGGCAAAGCCGTCTTTGTGCCTCTCGCACTGTCCGGTGAGCAGGCTCGCATCCGCATCGTCGAAGAGAAACGCGGCTACGCATCTGCTGAAATCGAAGAGATCGTCTCCGCTGCGCCCGGCCGCACCGCACCCGCCTGCCGCCACTTCGGCGCGTGCGGCGGCTGCAATTATCAGCAAGCGGATTACGCGGTGCAGCTCGCCTTCAAGCAAGTAATTCTGCGCGAAACACTCGAGCGCGCCGGCGTCCGCGCACCCGACGAGATCGCCGTCCTCGCCGCCGAGCCGTGGGCCTATCGCAACCGCATCCGCCTGGCCTTCGACGCACAAGGCAATCCCGGCTATCGCAGCCGCCGCTCTCATGCGATCGTTCCCATTGCCGAGTGTCCCATCGCGGCGCCGCTGCTGGTCCGCGCGGCGCTCACCGCCGCCGACCTCGCGCGGGAGCTCACGCCCTCTCTCGGCCCCACCGGACTTTCGCTCTTCTGCGACGCCGATGAATCCGCTTTTCTGGCCAGCGTGTTCACTTCAAGCGCCGTGAGGATCGGCTTTGACCAATTCGCGCAGGCTCTCCACAAGCGCATCCCCGAACTGACCGGCGCGGAGCTGATTCTTGAAACACACGCGAACGAACGGCCGCGCACCCTCGCCCGCTGGGGCGCGACCTCCCTCACTTACCGCGCCGCCGGCTTCGATTATCGCGTGGACCAAAGCGCATTTTTTCAAGTCAATCGCCGACTCATCGACGCGCTTGTCGAGCGAGTCACCGCCGGCCGCAGCGGCGCGCTCGCATGGGACCTCTTCGCCGGCGTCGGCCTCTTTGCGCGCCGGCTTGCTGCAAAATTTGCTCGCGTTATCGCCGTCGAATCCGCACCCGCTGCAACAGCAGCCCTGGCGCACAACCTGACCGGCACAAACGCAACCGCCGTCACAGCCGACGCACTCGCCTTTCTGCGCCGCAGTGCGAACTACGCGCGCCCCGATCTGATCGTCGTAGATCCTCCGCGCACCGGCCTTGGCCCTCCAATCGCCGAACAGCTCGCCCGCATCGCCGTGCCCACTCTGGTCTACGTCTCCTGCGATCCCGCCACGCTGGCCCGCGATCTCCGCGCCCTAACCGCATCCGGCTACGCAATCCACTCCGTAACGCTCGCCGACCTCTTTCCCCAAACCTTCCATCTCGAAACGGTAGTCGAACTGCTCAAGTCCTGATAGGCTTGATCGCAAGAGTTCCAAATCCATCGTCGCGACGCGATGCACGCCGACATCCCCAACACGGGATCGCCAGCGGTTGGCCTCACAACCGTTCCGCTCTTTCACGCGGCGTGGATCTTTGCCCTGGGAATCGTCGCCGCCAGCGCGCTCTGGCTGCGGCCGAGCTTCGTGCTGATCGCGCTTCCGCTGGTCGCCGCGCTCTGTTGCGCTGCCGCCTTCCGCGCGCAGCGCATCGCCTGGCTGCCGCTGGCTGTGTTGTGGCTGTTGCTGGGCGCCTGGTGCGCGGAGATGCAGCCCCAGCCCGCGCCCGCGCCGGCCCTCGACGCGCTCTCCGACGGCCTGCTGCGCACCGTTGAAGGAACGGTCATCGACGCCGGCCCAGTCCGCTCCGAGACCGAACAGAATGTCGACGAGCCATTCGTCACCGCGCCCTCGCAACTCGTCGACCTGCGCGTCGCAAGCCTTGAAGTCGTCACCGACGCCAAGGACTCGCAGGAGCCCGTCGCCGGCGGCGTCCGCCTCACCATCCGCTGGCCCGAGGGCGCCGCGGCGCCGCAGCCGTTCCGCTGCGGCGAACGGATCGGCGCGATCGCGCGCCTGCTGCCGCCCGAACTCTATCGCGATCCCGGCGTCTGGAGCCGGACCGGCTATCTTCTCGGCCAGGGAATCACGTCGTCGTCGTCGGTGCGCTTCGCCGATGTCGAACGCCTTGGCCATTCGCGCGGTGCAATGCTCGCCTGCCGCATCAGCCGATGGCAGCACGCCACAACCGCGCGCCTTCTGGCTCTGCCCGCGGCGATGAAGAATCTGCCGCCGGCCCTGCGCCTCACGCCGGACGACGCGGCCATGCTCGCCGCCATGGTCGCCGGCGACCGCACCTATCTCACGCACGAGCTTCGCGTAGGATTCGAGCGCACCGGCTCCTTTCACATGCTCGTGGTTTCGGGCTTTCACCTGGCCATCGTCGCCGGCTGCATCTTCTGGATCGTGCGCCGCCTGCGCCTGCCGCGCTTGCCGGCCACGCTAGTCACCATCTTCGGCTCGTTCGCCTACGCGCTTTTCACGGGCTTCGCCACGCCCGTGCAGCGCTCGCTCTGGATGATTACCCTCTACCTGCTCGGCCGCCTCGTCTACCGCGAGCGCAACGCGATGAACGTCATCGGCTTCGCCGCGCTCTGTCTGTTGGTTGTGAGCCCGCGCAGCCTTTTCGACGCGAGCTTCCAGATGACGCTGCTCGCGGTTGTCGTCATCGCCGGCATCGCCGTTCCGCTGCTCCGGGGAACTATTCACCCCTACCTGACTGCTACGCGCGGCCTGCGGCTGATCGCGATGGACGTTAAGCTTGAACCGCGGCTGGCGCAGTTTCGCGTCACGCTGCGGATGTTCGCCACGGCGTTGCAGAGGTCCGTTCACCCTCACCGCCGGGCCGCTCGCGAACCGCGCCTTACAACCATCGACGATAATTCGGGCCCCCAATTCGCCCTGTTTCGCCAAACGCTGAGAGCGGCCGCCGTTGGGATTCGGACAGCCATCTACGGCCGCTTTAGCAGATCTCTCGGCTGGACCGTCTTTCCCTGGGCAGTACGCTTTCTGCTCCGAGTCGCCGAGCTGCTGATCGTCTCCTGCGTAGTCGAGCTGGCCATGACGCTGCCCATGGCCGTCTACTTCCATCGCATCACCCTGTTCGCGCTGCCCGTAAACATGCTGATCCTGCCGCTGCTCGCCGTGCTGATGCCGGCGGCGCTGTTGATGCTGCTGATGCTCGTCGTCTGGCCCGCCGCTGCGATCATTCCGGCAATGGTGGTCGCCGTGGCGTTGCACATCGGCGTTGGCCTTGTTCATCTCTTCGGCTCCATGGCCCTTGGCGATTTCCGCATCCCCACGCCGCTCTTGTGGCAGTCGGCCGCGTTTTGCCTGCTGCTCGGCACCGCCATCGCGCTCGTGGTCCGAGGCCGCTGGGCGCGCTGCGCAGCCTGCGCCGCGATGCTCCTCGCGGCTCTAGCAGCCGTCGTCCCGCGCCCCGTCGAACGCCCCCACGGCGCGCTGCTGATGGAAGCCATCGATGTGGGCCAGGGCGATTCGCTGCTTCTCATCACTCCCGACGGCAAAACGCTGCTGGTCGATGGCGGTGGCTTCGGCGGCGGGGCGCGCTATGCCCCGCAAAATTACGACATCGGCGAGGACGTGGTCTCTCCGACGCTCTGGGCGCGCGGCATCCGCCATCTGGACGCGGTCGCGCTCACTCACACCGACTCCGATCACATGGGCGGGCTGCCTGCGGTGCTCCGCAACTTCCATCCCGATGCGCTTTGGGTCGGCGAGAATGCGCCGATTCCGCGCTATCGGGCGCTGCTCGCAGAGGCAGCGGCGCTGCACATTCCGGTCCGTTCCTATCTTGCCGGAGACACGTTCCCCTTCGGCGTTGCTCAGGTCCGGGTGTTTTCGCCCTTCCGGGGCGCTCCTGTCAGCCGCGCCCACGCCAACGACAATATGCTGGTGCTGCGCGTGGCTTACGGTGCCACCTCCGTGCTGCTCGAAGGCGACGCCGAAGCGCCGGTGGAGCAGGCCATGCTCGCCGAGCCGGGCCTTCAAAGCACACTGCTCAAGGTCGGTCATCACGGCAGCATCACTTCCACGCGCCCCGCGTTCCTCGCCCGGGTTTCGCCGCGCTGGGCGGTCATCTCCTGCGGCCTGCACAACCGCTATGGCCATCCGCGCGAAGAGGTACTCAACGAGCTTCAAACCGCCGATGTCCGCACCTACATCACTGCCGTCAACGGCATCACCTGTTTTCGTCTCAATGGAAAAACCATCACCCCGGAGCCGGAGTGCGGCCTCTTTGGCCCTCGGTGACCAAGCGCAAGGCCCGGTCTAGGTTCCCCGACCGATTGACGATGTACCAAATCCTGGGTGCCCCATCCATTCCGCGTCTTTTGCGGAATGGGTGGGATTGACCCCCAGCAAACATGGGTGCCCCAGGTCCGGTGCGTCTTTGTTTTTGCGCCTAACCTGGGATAGCTCAGATCTAAACCGGAACAAATTCATGAGGTCAGAGAACCCGGCGCGTCGCCGTTACCTGGCGGCTCTCTTCTGTTCAGCAAGCAGTTCTTCCAGCACCTGCGACAGTTCTTCCCGCTTCCGTCCGCTCATCTCCAAAAATCGAACATCGACTGTGTTCTCGTCGAGGAACGCGCTGGTGACGCCCGCAAGCTGAAAGGGCAGCCCACGCATCTGAAAGCTCAACTCAACGCGCGCCTGCAGGCTGCACAACACCGGATCTTCGCTCTTGAGCCTGCATCCATCCGGTTTCAGGTCCACGATCAGCCCCTGAAGATGAGACCGGCCCTCCAGAAACCGAACCACCGCAGGCCATTGGCTTTCCACTTTAAGCGTCGCCTCGTCCCCGGCTCTGTCTTCCGGCTGTTTGGCCGGTTTGACTGGTGTGGCCGGCTCCGCGTTTTCCGTGCTCCCGCCGGCCTCTTCACCGTCTGCGGCGGGCGGCGGCGCCGGCGGGGTCATCAGGATTCCCCTTCCCGGCTCATCGTCAGCCGAAGCAATCGCAGCCTTCACTGTTTCGGCCGCGCTCTTGTCCACCAGGCAGGTCAGCAGCCCGGCAAGCTGATTCTTCGACCTTGAGCTGGGGTGCACGAAGCGAACCCCGATCAAATTTCCCTGCGCCGTCCACTGCGTCACGCCATCGATCCGCAGTATGAGCCCAAACAGCATCAGCACAACCTCAACCGGCGCCAGCGCGCCGTCGGTAAAGGCGACCTCCAGACGCAAGCAGCAGCCGCTCAGACTGATGTCAATAAACTGGCAGGGCAGCAGCTCCTTTTTATAAATAAGGTTGCCGAAGGCTCCGTCGAGCGAGAAGCGCTCGTAGATGCGGCGCTCTCGGTAGCGCGCATCCTCGGTCCGCGGCAATAAGAGTTCGCTTGTGGCCGGCTGCAAGCGCAGTCTCCTCCATCCCAGGGCATGATAGAAGCCGCAAGCACACAGACTGCCGGGATGAGGCGGCGCGGGTTGGAATGCGCTCATCTGTTTCCATTCCGACCGTGGCCACCCCGGCTGCCAGTACCCGCCCGCCAGGAGAGGTTCGGAACCTGAACGCGAGGAGCTTGGGCTCTTTGAGTAAGTAACCTCCGGCAAAGCCGAGGGTTTACGGTGAATGGCCCCTTATAGCGATTCCAGTGAAGCTGAACCCACCTGTCGTGGCCTCCCACCATGCGACAGAAAAGAGTCGCATAGATGAGGCACGGGGCTTTGGGTGCAGCAACTTTGGAGCCGCCTCAATAGGGGCCCGAACGTACACCGCGGCAGGCTTTGGTTTCGCTGGCCGCTCGATGCAGGCACGTGCATTGTGAAACTGTTCTTAAGAATTTATATCGGCAAATGTGGAGGCTCAGCAGGACCGCAGGAATTTGCAGCGTTACTTTTGTCTTTCGTTTCTAACTGAGGGCGGCTTGAATCGCCAGCAGCCGCTCGAGCAGGGGCTTGAGCAGCTTCAAATTCAACGCATTGGCGCCGTCGGACCTGGCGTTCGCCGGATCGTCGTGAACCTCGACGAAAAGCCCGTCAATTCCCGCGGCCACGGCTGCCCGCGCCAGCAGCGGAATGAACTCCGGCTGCCCGCCGCTCACGCCGCCGGCGGCCGAGGGCTGCTGCACCGAATGCGTGGCGTCGAAAACCACCGGCGCCAGCTTTCGCATCACCTCGAGCGACCTGTAATCCACGACCAGCGTGTTGTAGCCGAAGCTCGATCCCCGCTCGGTAAGAAACACGCGCTCGTTGCCCGCCGATTGCACCTTCTCGACCGAGTGGCCCATGTCCCACGGCGACATGAACTGCCCCTTTTTGATGTTTACGGCGCGGCCGGTTTTGGCGGCGGCCAGCAGCAGGTCGGTCTGGCGGCAAAGGAAGGCCGGAATCTGCAGCACGTCCGCGGCTTCGGCGGCAATTTCGCAGTGCGCGGGCTCGTGGACGTCGGTCAGCACCGGCAGTCCGGTTTCGCGCGCCACGCGGCCAAGGATGCGCGCGCCTTCAACCAGCCCCGGCCCGCGATAGCTCTTCACGCTGGTCCGGTTGGCCTTGTCGTAGCTGGCTTTAAAGATGCAGGGAATGCCCACTTCCGCGGCGATCGTCTGGATCGCTCCCGCCATGAGCAGCGCGTGGGATTCGCTCTCGATGACGCAGGGGCCGGCAATGAGAAAGAGCCGTCCGGCGCCCACGCCCGCACCGCCAACCTGGACCGGCCCGATTTCAAAGGAGTGGCTCACCAAGGCGATTGTATCGCCCCGCCTTGGAGCTGCGCGTCCCGTTCCCCCGGCAAGCTCAGGACGGGCTCTTGCCGCGGCTGCGTCTTTGCCGCCAATATCGTGACCGCATGGAATTGTAGCCATCCCAGGTCCCAGAAAGGGGACCCTGAGGGCACCCAGATTCGTGAGAGCGATTACGTAATAGCCAAGTCACGGTACTTGGTTGGGATCGCCCGCCTACTCGGTGTGCGACTTCGACCACTCCCACAGCGCGCGATCCAGCGCACGAAGCGGGGTGGGCGCGGGCAGATCGCTCTGCGGCTTCACGATCTCGCTCTCCGCCAGCCGCTTGCAAAAGGCCAGATACTCCTCGTAAAACTCCACGTCGTGCCGCGCGTGGCCTAGCGCCTCAAGCGCACGGAAGTCGAGCACCGTGTAGCGCTCGGGAAAAATCGCCGCCAGGATAGCCGAGGCCACCGCAATGTCCACGCCGTGCAGTTCGAGCAGCGCCTTCACGGCCGCACCCGTCGATGCCTCGGGCGACGCGGCCACGGCCAGCGATCGCCGGATCTTTTCGCTGCTGTTGCCGATCAGGTAATGAACCACCGGTGCCGATTTCCAGCGCACAATGGCTTCCAGGTTGGCCAGCGTATAGTCACCGTTGCGAATCGATTCGCCGGCATCGAACGCCGTTCTTTCCAACTGCTTATCTTTCTCGCCTGACTTCTGCCAGTACTCATCTGCCAGTTGCTGAAGGTCCTCTTCCGCGGGTTGAAGCTGAAAATAAGCCACCATAGTGGGTTCCTTTCCGTTCACCAAAGCGAACCAAACAATAGGCCCGCAGAAAAGCGGTTGTCAAGATGCGCGGGCACACAAGGCGCACCAAGGGAAACCTCCCTGATTACTCCGGTTCCCGGCCGCTTCGCAACTTCGGCGTCAAAATGGCTAACTTGCTGAAAATAGAACAACATTGCCTCTTTCATTAGCGATTCCAAAGTACATCGGTAAGTCCGATTTCCTAACTTTCCCGCCCTTTTGGCTCAGGCTGCCGTCCTTGCCCACCGATGAATGAGAAGACGCACAGGACGCAGGCGCGCCGAATCCCGCAGCCTGCGAACTTCCTCATCCCGAAGGGTCGGAATGGCGCTCGGCTTAAGAATCCGCTCACTCACTTCCGCCTGCGCCTTTGCCGCCCTCGCTGCGGCCACCGCCCCGCTGCCTTCCGCAGCGCATCTGGCGCCCCATCTCGCCCTGCGCATCGACGAGTCGCAAACCGTCACCCTCGCCGGCAATGTGCCTACCTTCGCTCAACCCCAGTTCGACCAGGGCGCGCTCGACCCCGCAACCCGCATGGACCGCATGGTCCTCCTGCTCAACTCCTCCGCCGCGCAGCAGTCCGCCCTCGACGCCCTCGTCCAGGCCCAGCAGAACCCCCGCTCACCGCTTTATCGCCGTTGGCTTACGCCGGCGCAATACGGCGCGCAATTCGGCGTTAGCGCCGGGGACGCGGCGCAGGTGGCCGCATGGCTCGCCGCACACGGCTTCACGATCGACGAGATTCCCGCCGGCCGACGCCTCGTCGTCTTCTCGGGAACCGCCGGCCAGGTTCAGGACGCCTTCCACGTCGAGATGCACCGCTACCGCGTCAAAGGCGCCCTGCACGTTGCCAACTCCAACGACCCGCAGATTCCCGCCGCGCTGGCCCGCGTGGTGGCCGGCGTGGTTACGCTCAACGACTTCCGCCGCACCTCCCAGATTGCCTCGAAAGTTGCCGCCGATCTGCCGGCTCTGCTGCGCAAATTCCGGTTACGCGCCCGGATACGTGCCCGGAACCTGTCCGGAGCCGCGCCGCCGTCTGACGTGCTCCCGCAGTTCGACAGCGGCGGCAATCACTACCTGTTCCCCGCCGACTTCGCCACTATCTACGACCTGATCCCGCTCTATAGCTCCGCCCTGAAAGGAGCCGGCGTCTCCATCGCCATCGCCGGCCGCAGCAACATCGACTTGAGCGACGTGGCGGCCTTTCGCGCCGAGGCCGGTCTTGCCGCCGATGCGCCCTCGGTCATCCTCGACGGCCCCGATCCCGGCCTGGTCTCCGGCGACCAGGACGAATCCACTCTCGACGTCGAGTGGTCGGGCGCGGTGGCTCCTGCAGCAGCCATCAAGCTGGTCGCCGCGGCCTCCACTGCCGCCACCGACGGCGTCGACCTGGCTGCGGAGTACATCGTCAACCACGACACCGCGCCCGTTTTGAGTTTGAGTTACGGCAATTGCGAACAGCAGATGGGCGCTACCGAGCTGGCCTTTTACAACAGCCTCTGGGAGCAGGCGGCCAGCGAGGGCATCAGCGCCCTGGTGGCCTCGGACGACTCCGGCGCCGCGGGCTGCTCGGCGGGAACGGCCATCACCGGCACAGGTAAAGCGGTGAACGGCCTGTGCAGCTCGCCCTATTCCACCTGCGTCGGCGGAACCGAGTTCAACGAAGGCTCGAACTCCGCGGCCTACTGGTCGGCCGTAAACTCGGCCAGCGACGGCTCGGCTTTTCAGTATATCCCCGAGGAAGTGTGGAACGAGAGCGGCTCGAACGGCGGCTCGGGCCTGTGGGCCTCGGGCGGCGGCGCCAGCCTGGTCTACGCGCAGCCCTCATGGCAGGGAGCCGCCGTCAGCCCCGCGGCCAACGGCATGAGAGCCGTGCCCGACGTGGCGCTCTCGGCCGCGGCGCACGACGGCTATATCCTCTACGAAAACGGCTCCTATTGGATCGTCTCCGGCACGTCGGCGGCCACGCCGTCTTTTGCCGGGATCGTGGCTCTGGCCGTCCAGGACCAGGGCGGCGCCGCGCAGGGATGCATCAATCCCGAGCTCTACGCACTCGTCGACGCCCAGCAGGACCCATTCCATCCCACCCCGGCCGGCAACAACTCCGTGCCCGGCGTAGTCGGATTCACCGCCAGCGGAACTGCGTATAACCTGGCCACGGGCCTGGGCTCGGTGGACGCTGCGCTGCTTGTGAATGAATGGGACAATGAATCGGAATCAGGATCGGCATCTGGATCGGGATCGGGCGGCGGTTCGGGTCTGGACTTTACGTTCGCGCCTTCGGTTGAAAGCGGAACGGTCGTCGCCGGCGGCTCGCTCGTTTTTAACCTTGCCGTCTCTGAAACCGGCGCCGTTGCCCACGCCGTCGCGCTCACCGCCACGGCCCACGCGGGCATAACCGTCGGCTTCAGCCCGGCCGCCGTTGTTCCAGGAACGCCGGTCACGGTCGCGGTCACGGCCGGCCCCGGCGCAGCCGCCGGCGCACAAACCATCGTCATAAGCGGCGCGGACGCCTCCGGCTCGCAATCCCTCAACTTCGCGCTTACGGTCATGGAGCCGCCCTCGCTCGCGCTCGCGGCGGCATCGAACTCGCTTACCCTCGCGCACGGCGGCTCCGGCACATTGTCCTTTACGGCGTCCACCGGGGGCGGGTTCGCGGGCCAGATCGCGTTTGCGGTCTCCAGCCTGCCCGCGGGTGTCACGGCTGCGTGGTCGGCAAACCCGTCGGCCCTTGTTGCCGGATTGAGCTCGACCCCTGTCAGTCTTACGCTGAAAGCCTCAGCCCTCGCAGCGCAGGGAAGTTTCAACGTCACCGTCACCGCATCCGGCGACGGCTTATCGGCCACTGAACAGGTGACGGTGACGATCAGAGTCAGGCCGGCATGCCGCTTTGGCCTGCTCAGCACCCGCTGCAATACGCAGCCGCCCGTCCACCTGCCGATCGGTCACTGAAGGCGCCACGGGCCACACTCATGCCAGCTTTGCGTAAGCCTCGCCCATCCGTTGCGTAATGCTCGCCGGCGTGTCGGCGGCACTGTGCGCGATTTCGAGCACCGCCGCCGGCGCTTTGGCCAGCCCCTTGAGCGCCTCACCTGCAGCCGGCCAGTCGATGGTGCCCTCGCCGGGCCAAAGGTGCTCGTCCTTGAGCCCGTGGTTGTCATGCACATGGACAGACGCGATGCGTTCGCCCAGCACGCCGACCGCCGGCCCAATGCCGCCGTCGATGTGCGCATGACCAAGGTCCAGGCATACGCCCACATTGGTCAGATGGCCCATCTGCAGCATCAGCACCAGGTGCTCGGGAGTGGTGGGATCGCTCATAATGTTTTCGACCAGCAAGCGCACGCCCAGCGGCGCTGCAAACGCGCCCAGATGCTCAAGAGCCGTCACTGCGTACTCAATGGTGCGCGGCGACCAGGTGTCCGTCCGCTCGCCGAGATGCACCACCAGGTGCCGCAGCGGAATGTGCTCGGCGGCTTCGATGGCGCGGCGTATCTCGTCCATCGAGTCGATACGATGAGCCTTGTCGGGGTGCAGAACGTTGACGCCGGGCGCCCCGGCGCGCCCCATCTCCCGGTCCGGATAGAGCGGCGCGTGCATCGAGAACGCCTCCAGGGGATTGGAGCGAAACCACTCGGCCAACTCCGTCACGTGCTGGCGGCTGGTGTAATCGAAATGCTGGCGCGCGGCAAAAATCTCCACCGCCTGCGCCCCCGACCGGCCGGCAAGCTCCAGCAGCCCCGGGTGAAGACGCTGATTTAGAAAAAGATGTGTGGAAAGCACACGCAGCATGGTCAAAACGGTGTCCCCATCCCGGCAGCATCGCGATTGCAGGCCGGACGATGCTTTTATTCTCTCATTTTTGGTGCAGGTCACGGCGGAAACCGTGGAAAAGAAAGCCCTGGGCGTGCCGCGGCGCCCGAAAACAGGGTGCGATCGAGACAGAGCAACCTATCGAGTGGACAAGACACTCTATCGAGTTGACAAGCTCAACCCTGTTAATCCTGGGGGCAAGCCAGCAGCACGCGAAGCCAACCGGCTTGCCTCCCGAGGACACGCACCCTGGGGAAAGAGAGAAACGGAACCGGCTGTGTGCCGGGAATCGGGCTGGTCCGTCAAATCCTCGCGAAGGCGGCCGGGCAACGCTGTTCTGCGCCCTTCGGCCGCTAAGCGGTGGCTAGATCTTTTTCCTATAACCGCGCGCTGCTCCGGGGACGGGAGCAGAGGAATCCGCACTCTTTTTTGGATGACGCCGGTCTGGATCGGGGTTGTCTGGATTGGTTCGCGGCGGCGCAAGGAACCACGGGGAATCCCCTTTCCGCCTCGACGCCATAGGATCGAGCCGCGCGCGCCTTGTACAATTTTTCCTTGAGACGTTCAAACGATCGGAGAAACCTTGCCGGTGACTTACCAATCGGGCCGCTGCTGCGTCCATACCCTTGGCGCGCGGAAAGGCCTCGGCCCGGCCGCACAAAAGACTTTTGTTTACTTCAACCGGGAAACCGAACCATCCAAAATCAGAGAGGCCACGATGCCAAGGAAGTGGATCGAGATCGCCGTTGTATTCATTGCCATGATTGCGCTGGGCACAATGACCGCAAGCGCCCAGTTCAGCATAGCCGGAAGCTTCTACGAATCCTTAAACGGCGGCACGAAGACGGGCAACGGCACGGTGCAAACTTCGCCGAGCTCGCCGGGCGGACTGATGGAGATGCGCTACATCCAGAAAAACCCGCTCATCGGCTACGAGCTCTCCTATTCCTACAACCTGGCCAACCAGACTTACGCGCCCCAGACCGGCAACTGCGGCTACCAGTGCGGCAACGCCGCTGAAACGGTCAAGGGCAACACCAATCAGGTGGGTCTGGCCTGGGTGCCGTCGTTGAAGATGGGTAATCTGCGCCCCTTCGGCGTGGCCGGCCTGGGCTTCTATATCAACACGCCCAGCATCGACATCGGCTATCTCAACACCACGGTGCGCCCCACGTATATCTTTGGCGGGGGCGCCGATTGGGGTATTCTGCCCCACGCCGGCATCCGGCTCCAGTATCGCGAGGAAATGTTCAAGGCCCCCAACCTCGACGACCGTTACAACACAACCGGCGTCTTCACCTACGCGTCCATGCCCATGGTCGGCTTCTACTTCACGCTCTGAGCCGCGCTATAGCTTTCAAAATGATCCGACTCAGAACTCAGTGCGCCGAAATCAGCTCCAATGGGTCGGGCTTGATGCTGCAGCTCTCGCCAGCCGCCGGCTTCCACGTTGCGCCGTCGGCATAAACGATCGAGTCCACGTCGATCCAGTTGACGGCCCCTATTCCGTTCACCCAGACCTCGGCCGTAGCGCCCCTGCCACCGGCCGGCGTAAAGTTCACATCCAGTTTTCTGGTGAACGCGGAATCGCCGCGTCTGGAATTGGACGGTCCGGGCCAAACGGTCTCCAACCCAGCAGTAGCAGTACCCGAGTTGACCGCCTGCGCGCCGATCGGCACAACGCGCTGCCGCCCGTCGAACCCGTGTACCGTGATCGTTGCTGACTTTACCTCTGAGCGCTTGATCTGCGCAGCAGGAGGAGCGGCCGCCTTGGCGTCTCCATGCTTGGATCCCGGCCCCTCCATACCGGCGATGCCAAACCAAGCAGGATGAGGAGTCACCGTCAGGTCGAGCCGCGTAGCCTGCTGCTCCACGCGCTTGCCGTCCTGCACTGTATCCGTCCGGCCGCCCGCGGTTTGCCGCAGGCGCATCCACACAGGACAGCCGCTGCCGGCCAGCGCAAGCACATAGACAGGACTGTTGAACGAATAAACTTTTGGAGCCGGTGTCGGAGCCGGCCGATTTTTTGGCGTCTGAGTGTTCAGGGCAACGGCGCCGAAGAGGAGGGCGAGAGACACGGCAGCCAGTTTCATAGGGTCTCCTTTCCGATTGCATCGAGGAGCCGGCGATCTTCGCTTACGGCTCCAAATTACTCCCGTTTTACAGCGGAAAGCAATGGATTTCGCGAATCCGCTGTACCTTTGACGGCCCTTCGCGCCTGCGGGAGAGCGGAAACCCGGCCTCTCAGTTGCAATCCGGGAACACCGGCCCCTTTTCCGCGCAGAAAATTCCGTAGCCGCTCCTGCAGGCGCAGTTTATGATACGTCTATGCGCCAAAACTCCGGCAAGGCCCTTTTAGGGGCTGCTACGATCCTGATTGCGGCTTCGGGAGCCTGGGCGAGCGGCGCCGCTCCGCCGCAGCCCGCGGCGTTACCCCAGGCAAATGTCGCTCCAAATCTCGACTCCGCGCAGATCGTGGCCCAGATGCAGCGCCACAACGGCTTGCGCGTTAGGGAGCTCAAGCATTATCGGTCGCTGCGGGTTTATCGCGTCGAGTACGACGGCTACGCGGCTAAAATTGTGGCCCGCATGGAGGTGGAAGTGAACTACGACGCCGCCTCCGGAAAGAGCTTCCGGATCGTCTCCCGGAGCGGGTCGAAGTTTCTCCTGGACAAAGTCCTCAAGCGCGCCGTGGACAGCGAAGAAGAGGCATCGGAGGACAAGGAATCGACGGCGCTGACTTCGGCCAATTACCGCTTCCAGCTGGCCGGCGTCGAGACGGTGGACGGCCGTCCCGCATACGTTCTCATCGTCGACCCGATCAACCCGACCAAGTTCCTTTACCGGGGGAAGATCTGGGTAGACGCCAGGGACTTTGCCGTAGTGAAGCTGGACGCCGCGCCCGCAAAGAGCCCCTCGTTCTGGATCGACAAGACCGAGATTCAGTTCTCCAACGCGCCCACGGGCGGCTACTGGCTGCCAGAGCGGATTCGCAGCAAAACCTGGGTGCGCATCGGCGGCACGGCCGTGCTCACCATCGACTACGGCAATTACCAGGTTGCGCCGGCCGAAGCCCAGACAATCCAGGCCCAGACGGCCGAGATCGAGGCAACCCAGGCCCAGACAGTCCGGGCCGTCGCGGCCCAGCCCGTCATAGCCCCGCCCGCCGTAGCCCCGGCGGTTGGCGCTCAGTAACCCGCCTGCCGCCTTCAGAGTCTGTGACTTTTTTGGTTTTTGGCACATCTTTGGCCCGTAAACCTTTTGCCTTCAACGTCCGTTTTTCGCAAGATCAATAAAGTCACAAGCTCTTCAGGGCAGCAATCTGCGAATGGTGAAAAGCGTGGCGGCACTCAGGGCGCGGCGGGCGCGGATGCTCAGAGTGGGAGGATCCGGCGCCGGCTTCGGATCGGGCCCGGTTTGCTGCATGGTGGTGCAGGCGGCCTGGTAGTGCTCCACCAGCCGGCATGTGGCCATCTTCCAGCCCCACTGCAAAGCATGCTCACGGGCCGCGCGCCCCACGGCATCCCTTTCCTCCGCCGATGCAAGCAGGCGCTGCACCGTGGCCGCGGCCCCGGCTTCGCTATCGAAAAGAAAACCGCTCACCCCGTCCTCGATCATCTCCGGAATCCCGCCGGCGCGGGCCGCTACCACTGGCAGCCCCGAGGCCATCGCCTCCAGAACCACCAGGCCCAGCGTCTCGCTGCGCGACGGCATCAGAAAAAGGTCCGAAGATGCGTATGCATCGGCCAGTTCGTCTCCTTCGAGAAATCCCGCCGTAAAGACTGGCGCTCCGGCCGAGTGCGGTCCGGAACGCTTGGGAAAACGATGGGCAAAATGATGAGCAAAATAATGCTCCAGCGCGGGACGGTGCGGACCGTCGCCCACCAGCGCCAGCCGTGCGCCGGGAACGGCCTCAAGGATGGGCAGCAGGCGCTCGATCTCTTTCTCCGGCGAAAGCCGCCCCACATAGAGCAGAAGCGGACTCTCCGGATGCCCCTGGGTGAGCCGGTTGCGCATGATCCCGGACCGCCGTCCCGGATGAAAGCGCTCCGCATCCACCCCTCCCGGCCAAAGCTTCACGCGAGCAATGCCGTGCTCCTCCAACTGGCGCACCATCGTATGCGAGGTACATAGATTTATAGTGGCCCGGTTGTGGCGCAGCCGCAGCAGGCCCCAGATGTACGGCTCCAGAAAGCGCAGCCGGTAATAGCCAAGATATTTTGGCAGGTCCGTATGGTAGGAGACCAGCAGCGGCAAGCGCAGCCCTCCGCCCTCGCGGCCGCCTGCATAGTAGAGCGCGGCAGTGCCCAGAAGCACCGGTTCCGCGGCATGGATCACGTCGGGCTGGAACTCCTTGAGCGTCTGGCGCAGGAACGCGTGAGGCAGCGCAAGGCGCAGCTCGGGATAAAACGGGAAGGACCGCCCGCGGATGCCCACCACGCGGCATCCCTCGAATTCCTGGGGTCCCCCTCCCGGCGCGAAGATCAGAACCTCGTGGCCCAGGCCCTTGAGCTGCCTCACCGTCTGGCAAAGCGTGGTCACGATTCCGTCCAGTTTGGGCAGGAAGGTCTCGGTAAACAGTGCAATTCTCATGGATTGTGCAACATGACGGCAATTTACAGCATTGCAACAAAGCCTATCACGACGCCTTCGAGTTTGCCCCAGATTTCGATGGGTTGAAAACCTGCTGCAAAGTCAGCCCTCTCCGCCGCGGTCCCGGAGATGGTCTCCTGCCCTGGTTCCATTTCCCGTTTCCCGCGACCTGTTCCCTGTTGCCGATTCCCTGCTCAGTACTGTCCTAATTTGCGTGAGCCGGTTACGAAATTAGGACAGTACCGGGTGTCAGGGCAAACGCATTTGGAATTTCTTGACCAACGAATCGGCTCAAAAGCTCTGTATAGGGGATGCACCTGGCCAAATTCCCGCCGATCTGCGCCCTTCGGACGGTAAGGATCCCGCGCCGGGCGGTTAAAATTCACCTTCGGCTGCCAATTGGCCCCTGGGCTTAACGGTCAGGACGCCCCAAAAATCCAAATGCGTTTGCCCTGATTCAGACCCCTTCGCCAGATCGGCCAGTGTCGCCGGTGTCTGGCGATGGATGCGCCAACCCCGTACCGTCCTCCGCATTCGCTTCATGGACTCGGCGCTCACCGCCGGAAGGAAGCTGGTGAACAGCCGTTTCTGG
>JBOGLX010000116.1:0-15012 GCA_050745765.1 Occallatibacter sp.
AGCGATTTTAGCTCCATTTAAGGGCTGTTAAATGCTGTTATTAAGCCGTTTAAAGACCGTTCCGCGGCCATCGATCCGAACCAAGCTAAAGAGGACACAGTAACCCTGGTTTCGCTCTAGTCCTGCCGAGATTTCGAGATCGGATTTGCCTTCAATTCGCCCTTTTCCGCACTGTAAAGCCCGCGTGCAACCAGCGTTGCTTTCGGCGCAACTGAAAGCCTGCCCTGAGTGTTAATGGTCCTTCGATCCCACCGATGCTCTCAGGACCGGAAAAATATTCTCCTTGACAGCTTAGGAGAGATCGAGGTAATCTCCTAACCATCTTAGGGGTGCGTGAAGGAGTTCGACGCATGACGACGCAGGCGCAGTTGCTTCCGGGGACGCTCGATCTGCTGATCTTGAAAGCGGTGTCTCTGGGGCCGTTGCACGGATACGGGGTTCTTTTGCGGATCGGGCAGATTTCGGCGCAGGCGCTGCTGATTGAGCAGGGGGCGCTTTATCCGGCGCTGTTCCGGCTGGTGCGGCAGGGGCTGCTGAAGGCAAGTTGGGGAACCTCCGACAATAATCGCCGCGCCAAATTTTACGAGCTGACGGCCAATGGGCGCAGGCGGTTGCGCGAGGAGACCGACGGGTGGAACCGCATTGCCGCGGCGATGGCTTCCGCGCTGGGGGCGCGGGCAGAAGAGATTTGAGGGGAGATATGAGCGTTGCGGGATGGATGCGATCGGTTTGGGCGGGAATGTTTCGGCGTGAGGAGGTTGCCGCCGATCTTGAAGAGGAGCTTCGGTCGCACATTGCGCACCGGGCCGACGATCTGCAACGCTTGGGACTGGGACGCGCGGAGGCGGAGCGGCGGGCGCGGATCGAGTTCGGCGGACGGGAGCGGTACAAGGAGGAAGTTCACGCGGCGCTGGGCGGGAATTTCGCGCGGACACTGATGCAGGATGTGCGGGTGGCTCTGCGCACGCTGCGCAAGTCTCCGGGATTTACCGTTGCCGCGATTTTGACTCTTGCGCTGGCCATTGGCGCCAACGCGGTGGTTTTCAGCGTGCTGAACGCGTTTATTCTGCGGCCGCTGAACGTTCCCGATCCGCAGAGCCTTTACGGAGTCTGGCGCACCGCGGACAAGACTATGTACGAGTCGTATCCGGATTATGTCGATTTGCGCGACCGCAACCGGAGCTTCGACAGCCTGAGTGCATGGACCGTGGACGCAGTGGGGCTGGACACGGGGAAGAACCCATCCCGCGAGTGGGTGGAGGAAGCCAGCGGGAACTACTTCGACGGGCTGGGCCTCAAGCCGTATCTTGGCCGGTTCTTTCACGCCTCCGACGAACACGGCCCCAACAGCGCCCCGTATGTGGTGCTGACCTACGCCTTCTGGCACAGCTACTTTCAGGGCGACCGCGGCGTGGTGGGCCGCGTTGTCCGGGTGGACAATCATCCTTACACCATCATTGGCGTCGCGCCGCGCGGCTTCTACGGCACGCTCGTGTTTTTCCATCCCGATTTCTTTGTTCCGCTTGTGAATATTCAAGAGCTCGGGGAAGACGGCATGAATGTCCGCGGGAACCGCTGGATATTTATGACGATGGGGCACCTGAAGGCGGGTGTGACTCCGGCGCAGGCGGATGCCGACCTGGACTCGATCGGCGCGTACCTGGCGCGGACGTATCCGAAAGACGACGCCAAGATGAAGAGGTTTACGCTGGCGCGGCCGAGTCTCTACGGCGACTACCTTGGCCGGCCGGTGCGGGCGTTCCTGACGGCATTGATGCTGCTGTCGGGGCTGATTTTGTTGGCGGCGTGCGCCAACCTCGGCGGCCTGTTTGCGGCGCGCGCCGCCGACCGATCGAAGGAAGTGGCACTGCGGCTGGCGCTGGGGTCGAGCCGCAGCCGCATCCTGCGGGGACTTTTTACCGAGGCGCAGCTGATTTCGCTGGTGGGCGGGGCAGTTGGGCTGGCGGGCAGCGTGGTTTTGCTGCAAGCGATGAGCGCATGGCGGCCGTTTGCCAGATGGCCCCTGCAGTTGTCGGTAAACCCGGATGCAACTGTTTACGGAATGGCGTTGCTGCTGTCTCTGGTGAGCGCGCTATTATTCGGGGCGGTTCCGGTGCGGCAGGTGCTCGGCACCAGTCCGTATGCGGTCGTCAAGAGCGGCTTCAGCGGAACGAGTAAAGCCAGGAGGCGCCTGCCGGTAACCGTACGGGACGTCTTGCTGGTGGTGCAAATTGCGATCTGCGCGGTGCTGGTTACTTCTTCGCTGGTTGCGGTTCGGGGACTGTCGCGCTCGTTGCACGACAACTTCGGATTCGGCGTAAAGGACACGCTGCTGGTGGATACCGACCCGACTATGGCGGGCTACACAGGCGATCGCGTTGCAACCGTGCAAAAGCGCATGATCGACGCGGTGGCGGCGATTCCCGGCGTGGAGTCGGTGGGATTGTCCGATGGGATGCCGCTGGGAGATGGCGGGGGCGGATCGCTTGTTTTTACGGACGGCGCATCGGATCTGAGTGCTTCCAAGGCCGCGTTGAATGCGACAACTTACAAGGTCTCTCCGGGATATTTGCACGCGGCGGGCACGGCCTTGCTGTCGGGACGGACCTTCACGTGGCAGGACGACAAAGGTAAGCCGCGTGTAGCCGTGGTGAACCGCGAGTTTGCACGCAGAGTTTTCGGATCGGTGAGCAACGCAATGGGCGGGCACTTCAAAATGCAGGATGGAACACGCGTGCAAGTGGTGGGCGTTGCGGAAGACGGGAAATACGGGAGTCTCACGGAGGATCCGCAAGCGGCGATGTTTCTTCCTATCCTGCAATGGCCCTCCGGCGAAACGTATCTGACGGTACACTCGAGCCGCGATTCCGAACTGCTGGCGCCGGCCATCCGGGGCGCTCTGCGGAACCTGAATTCGGCACTGCCGGTCTTCATCGAGACGCGCTATAAGGAACTGGATGTAAATCTGTTCGCCCCGCGCATGGCGACGATTGCGCTGGGGGTGCTGGGATTGATGGGAGCGCTGCTTTCGATTACGGGGATCTTCGGGATGGCGGCGTACTCGGTGAGCAAGCGGCTGAAGGAGCTGGGGATCCGCATGGCGCTGGGGGCGCAGCGTAGGGAGATTCTGAGGGCGGCGCTGGGACGGGCGATGAAATTGCTTGTGTTCGGCTCGGCGGCGGGACTGATTTTGGGACTTCTGGCGAGCCGGGTGCTGGCGTCGATTGTGTACGAGGCTACGCCGCGCGACCCGCTGGTGCTCGCGGGTGCGGTTCTGGCTATGTTGCTGCTGGGGCTGGTGGCGACGTGGATTCCGGCGCAGCGGGCGCTGAGCGTAGATCCGTTGATTTTGCTGCGCGAGGAGTGAAGGGGCGGTTTCTTTTGAGGAAGAAAGAGCCTCTCAGGCTGCGTGACAAAGGCAGGGAACTCGTATCGCAGATTGATTGATGCATCGATTAATGCATTGATTGACGCATTGATTGACGCATTCATTGACGGGCTCACTGGCGCCCCATCTGGCGGCCGCTCTATGAGGCCGCCATTCCAAGGCCTACGAGATTGGCGGCGGCGATGATCACAAGCATTCCGGCCCAAAGCAGGCGCACCGGCCGGCTGCCGACGCCTTTCCACTCGCCCAGCGCAAGGCCGACCAATCCGCCGCACAGCACGTAAATGCTCATGTGCAGCATCCAGTTCACATAGGCCAGATGCTGCGGAATATTGGCCAGGCCCCAGTCGTAGAAGAAGAACTGCAGGTACCACATGATGCCGCCGGCCGCGGCCAGAGCGCCGTTCTTCAAGAGCGTTCCCTTCGTCTGGCTCAGATCGCTCCGCAGCGAGAGGTCCTTTTTGAACGCCAGACGGGAGAAGCAGTACGCGAAGTTGACCGCCGCGCCGCCGCCCATGATGAGCACATAACTGGGAAGCAGAGCGTAAAGGGAATTAACGCCCACGCGCTCCGCCGCCGCGCGAATCGGCGTAGCCGCGTCGATGGCGAACGACATGCCCGACGAAAAAATCCCGCACAGAACGGCCAGGATCAGTCCAAGTTTCAGATTGAACTCCTGTACCCCCACGCCCGTCTGCTGCTCTTTCTGGCGGCCGGCGCAGGAGACGATCGCGATTCCGATCAGAGCCACCACAATTCCTGCCACGGTCAGCAGTCCGCTGCGGGTGGTGACGAGCATCGCTCCCTGGCCGTGCATCAGCGGCGGCGCCAGTGTGCCGACGACCAGCGTCACGCCAATGGCCACGCCGATGCCCAGCGACATGCCCAGGTAGCGCATGGTCAGGCCGTAGTTCACGTTGCCTACGCCCCACATGGCGCCGAAAAGAACCACCTTCCACACCAGGCCCGGATCGAGCGACGCGTAAAAGGCGCCGAAATGGGGCAACAAAATCAGGCTCACGCCAATGGGCAGCAGAATCCAGGAGAAGAACCCGGCTACGGCCCACGTGGTCTCCCACGACCACTTCCTCACCTTTTCAATGGGCGCGTAAAAGGAAGCGGCCATCGCCGCGCCGAGCGTATGCCATCCGATTCCCGCGAGGATTGACCCCATGCGTGGTTCCTTTCCAATGGCCGCCGGTCGATTGTCTCTGTCGCGAGCAGCAGATCTTTGAGCCGTTTACCGGCCGTGCGAATTGCCTACTACAGATCGACCGAAAATGCGTAACTGCCCGCCGGAAGCTCGAAGCCGCTTTGCCCCCCGAGCGTTTTCGCCGCCGCCAGCCTGCTTTGTTTGAGCGGAACTCCTTCGAGCTTATACTTCGCCGCCTCGGCCGCGTTCACATCGAGCCAGCCTGTCGTGTTCGCCGGGATGGTCACATGCCAATCCGCCGTGCTTGCCTTTACCGTCCAGTCTGAGTGGATCGGGCCGTAGACGGAATCGTAAGTGAAAGCGACGTGGCCAATCTTCGCATCGAAAACCGGATGCAGCACCACGGTGTGGAAGCCCGCGTCCAGCGGCGTTGCATCCACGCCCGCGGCGTAGCGATAAATCCACGCGCCCACCGCGCCGTAGGCGTAGTGGTTAAACGAGTTCATTTCAGGCTGGTCGATCATCTTGTTGCCGTTCCACCGCTCCCACATGGTGGTTGCGCCGTGATCGATCATGTAGCCCCACGATGGATACGCCGTGTTGAACAGCAGCCTGTACGCGAGATCGGCATAGCCGTTTTGCGTGAGCACTTCAAGCAGATAGGGCGTGCCCAGAAAGCCCGTGCCGAGCAGCCCGTGATTGGCTTCAATCTTGTCGGCGAGCCTTTTGGCCGCGGCTCGGCGCAGGTTTTCCGGCAGCAGGTTCATGTGCAGCGCCAGCACGTAGCCGGTCTGCGTATCGCCGCCCGAGCTCTTGGCGTTGGGGTTGTTGATCACGCCGAAAGCCGAAGCGCTGTTGTCCGCGCCCGCTACAAATCCATCCGCGCGCACAAACTGCTTATCGAATGCCGCGCGAATCTTCTCAAAGAGCTGCTCGTATCTCTGCGCATCCGCGGTGCGCCCCGTCGCCCGCGCCATCTCGCGCATGAGCGTCAGGTCGTAAGCCCAATAAGCGGTTGCGATCAGCGTGTAATCGGTCTTGCCCTCCGGCGAAAGCCAGTCGCCGAACTCATTGCCCCCGTCGTTTTTCCAGAGAAAATCGGGATTGGCGTCCTTAATCGCGTCGAGGTATTTGTTCATCGCCGCCCAGTTCTGGCCGACGATGCGTGTGTCGCCGTTCTGCAGCCACGATGTCCACGGAACGATCACGCCCGCATCGCTCCAGCCCGCGCCCCAGCCCGCATTCTCCCGCGCCGTGCCCGGCGAATAAATCCCATAAAACGCCGTCCCCACTTGCGTTCCGCGCATGTCGCCCGCAAACTTCCGCGAGAACGCCGCCAGCCCCATGTTGTACGAAGCCGTTCGCCAGAAGACCTCCGCGTCTCCCATCCACCCCAGCCGCTCGTCCCGCTGCGGGCAGTCCGTGGGCACGCTCATAAAGTTCGAGCGCTGCCCCCACAAAATATTGCTCCAGAGCTGGTTGACCATCGCGCTGCCCGTCGTCAGGCTGTCGGTAAACGGCGCGTCGGTGTGCAGCACTACAGCCGTCAGCGCGTCGAGGCTCGGCTTGCCGGTCAGCTCCGTAATCTCCGCATAGCGGTAGCCGTGGTAGGTAAACTGCGGCGTGAACTCCTCCACTCCCTTGCCGCTCAGAATGAAATGATCCGTAGCCTTCGCCGTGCGCAAATTCTCCGTGTAAACCGTCCCGTCGGGATTGAGAATCTCCCCGAATCGCATCGTCACGTTCGTCCCCGCCGGCCCCTGAACGCGCAGATGCTCCACGCCGGCAAGGTTCTGTCCGAAGTCGTAGACATAAACGCCCGGCTTCGGCTCCGTCTCTCGCTTCGCCGCCACCGTCCGCTCCACCCGTATCGGTTGAAAATCCTGCGCCAGAATCTTCACCGGCGCGGGATCGATCGTGACCGCCGGCTTCCACCCGCCCGCCGCAAACTTCGCCGTGTCCCATCCCGGCTCAATCAGCCGCGCGTCCTGCGTCTCCCCGTTGTAAATCTCCGAGTGCAGAATGCTCGACCGCCGCGCCTGCCAGCTCGCATCGGTCGCAACCCACTGCACGCTGCCGTCGTTGTGCTCGATGCGCAGCTCAGCCCGCAGCGCCGGCGGCGTCACGCCGTAGTTATTCGGCCGCTGGTACCACTCCAGCGCGTCCTCGTACCACCCCGGCGCCAGCAGCGCCCCAATCGCATTCGCTCCGTCCTTCACCTCCGCCGTCACGTCGTAAGTCTGATAGAAGACGCGCTCGCGGTAGTCCGTCCATCCCGGCGCCATCACCTGGCTGCCCACGCGCTTCCCATTCAAAAACATCTCGTAGGCGCCCAGCGCCGTCGCGTACAGCCGCGCCGATTTGACCGGCCCATCCACCCTGAACGCATGACGCAAATTCTTCACCGACTCCGGAATCCACGGATGCCCCAGCTCCGCATCGGCATTCGATCCCGTCGTCTCAGACCAAGTCACCGCATTCTTCCAACCGGAATCGTCGAAGCCGGTCTGCTGCCAGCCCGCCGCCGGATGAATCGCCGTCTTCCACTTCGCCCCACTCGAGAAGCTCGCCCACCTTCCGTCCTCGTACTCGACCACCAGCGTCGCAATCGTCGGCGGCGATTCATCCACGGCCATCCCGTTGGGATTGACCACGTAATGAACGCTCTCCAGCGCCAGCGTGTTCGCGCCGGCCTTCAGGCTTCGCGTCACTTCCGCGCGCACAAATCGCTTCCAAGGCATCTGCCCCCACGGCGGCAGCGGATCGGCCTTCATTACCTGTGCCCCCGCCTGTGCCCCCACCCGTGCCCCATCGATCCACGCAGCCACCGTGTCCTGCCCCGTCGCGTAGAGCGCCGCAAACCGCACCGGCCCGGCCAGCTCAATCCTCGCCCGGTAAGCGTAGCGCTGTTCCGGCCGCTTTTCCGCAGCCAGCGCCTTCGCGTCCGGGCTCGCAATCCAAACCGCATTCGCCTGCCGCACCGTGGCTTCTTCCGGCGTCTCGTACCCGATCCACTGCGCGCGCCACGCATCCTGCCCAGCCCCAGTCCCAGCTCCAGTCCCAGCCCCAGTCCCAGTCCCAGCCCCGGTATTGCCCAATCCCGTCTCCCACCACGCGGTTTCGCTCTCCGCATACGGCCTGCCGGAAGCCCCCCACACCTTCACTCGCCAGTAGTAGCGCGTGCTCGCGGCAAGCGCTGGCCCCGCGTAGCGAACGTTCAACGACTCGCCCGAGTCAACGCGCCCACTGTCCCAAATGTCCGCCTTGCCGCTGCCATTCAGCGTTCCCGGCTGCGAAGCCATAAAGACTTCGTACGCACTCTGCCGCGCCCCGCGCGCCGCATCCTGCAACTCCCACGAAAATCGCGGCGCAGGATCGTCGATCCCCAGCGGCGTCCGCAAATTATCGACCCGCAGCTCCACCGGCCCCGCAAAACCCGCACCGCCCTGCGCCGCCGCATGAAGCGCAAACACGGCCAGCAACGCACCCCCGGCAACAGCCGAGCTCCATCCTTTTTTCATTTCCTGCTCACCCCAAAATAAACCTGAACCCAAAGCAAACCTGAAAATTGTCGCGCCCCGGCCCTAACCTTGGAAAGCTGTTTCTCGCGCTGAGCGCAAAGCCCATCAAGCCGGAATTTCCCCAAATAAACTATTTTCCAAGCGAAATCACCATATTGAAATCAGCCAAGACTGTCAATCGCGCGCAATGGCCCTGCGCTCCGCCCGCTACACTTTCCCCATGGCCCTCCGCCTTTACGCCGCCACCACCAGCCAGGGCAAACTCCGCGACTTCCGCACTGCGGCCCACGCCTACGCAATCCCGCCCCACCATGTCGATATTGCCCCGCTGCCAGGCCTTGCCACCATCCCCGCGCCCGAGGAAGACGGCCTCACCTTCGAGGCCAACGCCACTCTCAAGGCAATCTATTACTCCCACTTCGCCCCCGGCCAACTGGTCCTCGCCGACGACTCCGGCCTCGAAGTCGACGCCCTCGAAGGCGCCCCCGGCGTCCGCTCCGCCCGCTTTGCCGCCGACGCCGGCCTCGTCGACTCCCCCGACGCCAACGACAACACCGACGTCTGGAACAACATGGTCCTCTTGCAGCGCATGGCCAAAGTTCCGGCCGCGCCCCGCACCGCGCGCTACCGCTGTGTGCTGGTCGCCGCGCGCGACGGCCAAGTCTGCCACACGGCCCAGGGCACAATCGAAGGCGCCATCCTCGATGCCCCGCGCGGCGCCGGCGGCTTCGGCTACGACCCTCTCTTTTATCTTCCCGATCTCGACCTCACCATGGCCGAGATCGATCTCGAAACCAAGCTCACGCTCAGCCATCGCGGACGCGCGCTTGCGCTGCTGCTGGAGCAACTCGGGTCCAGGACTTCAGAGCGCGGAGCACCTTGACGGGAAAGGTGTTGGACTCGAATACATAGGCGAAACGTTTGCGCGACTTGACGCCCGGCGTGATGCCCCATTTGGCGGCGAAGAGCACTATAAGGTGCAGCATGAGCTGATGAACCCGTGGATTCTCGCGGTTTACATAATCGCCATGATCGCCATGAGATTCAATCGCGTTTTGTATCCGGGCACGAGTTTACTCGCACCGAAAGACGAGCCAAATGACCCCATTCCCCACGCTGTCATCCTGAGCAGCCCGACTCGCGGGGCGAGTCACGGTTGAAATGACAATCGGGAGCGGTATTGATTCCATTGATGTTATCGGTTTTGTCATGACGAGCGACCGGAGCGCAGCGAAGGGAGTCGAAGGATCTGCGGTTTACCTTTGAAAGGCACGGCTTCAGCCGTGCCAATCGCGCCGTAGGCGCAGCGTTTATCAGCCCCGCGCTTTAGCGTGGGGGGGAGACAGCATCAGGAAAGACTCCAGTCCCGTAGGGACGACGCTTTGAAAGGGCACGGCTTTAGCCGTGCCGCGAGGGTCGGAAAAAAGGAGCGGGGCTTTACATGCTGCGGAAAAACCCTTGGCCTTGAAAGGGCACGAACTTTAGTCGTGCCGTAAGTGGAGCGGAATCAATGCCGGCTTTAGCCGCTGCGAAACAGGCTGCGGAAAAACTCTCAATTCGGGGCGAAATTGCCGAAGAACGTGAGGGAACGCACGATCGCAACAAAGCCTAACAGTTCAACGCGGTTTTGCAATCCCAATTTGTAGGATTCGTTTTGTCCACCATGACCCATCTGTACAGTCAGGCTGCCTGATTTACTGCGACCGGGGACTGTCTTTGCGAAACGTCAAGCCCCTCAGCCAGAATCCGCACCGCTAAATGCCTCCAGCCAAAGGCAAAAGTCTCCTTAGCCAATTTGCAGATTATTTCCCCCAATCCGCTAACCTGAGACCACTGGAGAAAAGGCATTGGGAACGGCGCCGTCTAACTGCCTTCACGCGGCGCGAACGGCGAAGATCCCACCCCCCCTCCCCAAAACAGGGCGAATCGAGAACGCGCGACTCAGTTAAACCATTCTTTATCAAGTAGATGTAAAAACATCCTGGATTCGCAGAATGTACCGGTCGCCCTGAGCAGCGAAAATTAGGCATTTTAAGACCGTTTTCGGTCAAATTAAGGGCTTTTTCAGGCCGCTTTAAGGCAGAATCAAGGCCATTCTGACGTCGCTACGTTTCCCAGCTCCGAAAGAGCTTTTCTCCGTGGCGTGAGAAGCCGTGCACTTTCAAAAGCCTCGCATTCGTTGGGGGCTCTTTAGCTGATTTCGATGACGTCTTTGGAGGCGGCAGCGGCGGCTTCGGCTTGCTCCATTAGTTTTTGGGCTACGGCGTAGAACTCGGCTGCTTGCGGGCTTTTGGGGCCGGCTAAGGCTACAGGCAGGCCGCGGTCGCCGCCTTCGCGGATGGCTTGCACTAACTCGATTGCTCCGAGAAACGGGACCTTGAACTGCTTGGCCGTGCGCTCGGCGCCGCCGCGGGAGAAGATGTCAATGTCGTGATGGCAGTGGGGGCAGACGAAGTGGCTCATGTTCTCGACGATGCCGAGGACCTCGACGTTGACCTGGGCGAACATTTCGAGGGCCTTGCGGGCGTCTTCAAGGCTGACGTCGCTGGGCGTCGAGACGACGACCGCGCCGGTGAGCGGGACGGTCTGGACGAGGGAGATGACGACGTCGCCGGTGCCGGGCGGGAGATCGACTATGAGGTAGTCGAGCGAGCCCCACTCGACTTGCTGGAGGAACTGGCGGATGATCTGGTGGAGCATGGGGCCGCGCATGACCATGGGCTTGTCGCCGGGGGAGATGTAGCCGATGGAGATGGTCTTGATGCCGTGGGTGTCGTTGGGCAGGATGCGGTTGCCGGGGGCGATGCGGGGCTGGGCGCTCGATCCCATCATGAGGGGGACGTTGGGGCCGTAGACGTCGGCGTCGATGAGGCCGACGCTGTGGCCGAGCTTGGAGAGCGCAATGGCCAGGTTGACGGCGATGGTGGTTTTGCCCACGCCGCCTTTGCCGGATCCGATGGCGACGATTTTGGAGACTCCGGGAAGTGCTACGGGGGAAGGCGTGGCGTGACCGTGGGCCATAGTGAAAAGCCTCCTGGCTTCGAATGGGGGCTTTGAAGGGACGCGGCAGGCGCGTTTTCAAAAGCGCTCTATTTCAATTTTACAGGTGCGGCGAATTCACTTTCCCACCAGCCGCGACGCGACCGGAATCTCAACGCCGGCAACGCGCGCCAGAACAGCGTGCAACTGCCGCACTCCTTCGGTCAGGGACGCGGGACCGGGCTGAAGGATGCAATCGGAAGGGATTTCGTAGATGTGGCCGCTGCGCGCGGCGCTCAAGGCCGCCCAGCCGGGGCGGGAGGCGATCTCGCGCGTGCTCACCTTTTTTCCGCACCAGGAGGCGAGAATGACTTCGGGGTCGCGGGCGAGGACCTGGGCGGGCGAGACGACACGATCCTGGGCCTTGCCGCAGTTGCGTTTTTCGGGGAAGAGCGGGTCGCCGCCGGCGATTTCGATCAGCTCCTCGACCCACTCGATGCCGCAGATCAGCGGGTCGTTCCACTCCTCGAAGTAGACGCGCGGACGATGCGGGAAGGTTTTGGCGAAGACGGCGATTTCGCCGAGGCCGCTGCGCAGCTTTTCAATGAGGGCGCGGCCTTCAGGCTGCCTGCCGACAACACGCGAGAGCACGGCGATCATGTCGAGAATCTCTTCGATGCTGCGCTGGTTGAAGTTGAGCACCGTAGCGCCGCGGCGAACCAGCTCGCGGGTGATTTCAGCCTGCACGTCGGAAAAGGCGAGAACAAGGTCGGGTTTGAGGTCAAGGATGGCGTCGAAGTTGGCGTTGCGGAAGGCCGAAATTCGCGGCTTGCGGCGAGCTTCCGGCGGGCGCTTGGCGTAACCGGAGACGCCGACGATGCGGTCCTGCTCGCCGAGGAGGTAGAGGGTTTCGACGGTTTCGTCGGTGAGGCAGACGATGCGGCGGGGGTATTCCGCGAGGTCTGACGGAGATGAGTTTCGATGGGACATGGGGCGGTATCCTCGCCGGCCGTCAGGGCTGGAGGGCTGCCGGATTTTCGAGAGCCGTTATGGCCAGCCTCGCCGCCTTGCGGTTAGCGGCTTCGGCTTCGCGGGACTCGCGGCGGCGGAGAGCGCCTTCAAAGCGGCGCATTTCGTCGGGTGTTTCCGGAAGTAGCTCGGGGACGCGCCGGCGGCGGCCTTCGGCGTCGATGGCGACGAAGACGAGATAGGCGCTGGCGACGTGGACGATTTCGCCGGTGCGGGTGTTTTCCGCCCAGACCTTGACGCCGACCTCCATGGAGGTGTTGAAGGCGCGGTTGACGCTGGAGCGGAGCGTGAGGAGGTCGCCGAGGAGGACGGGGCGGATGAAATCGATGTGGTCCATGGCGGCGGTAACGACGTGGGTGCGGGAGTGGCGATAGGCGGCCATGGCGCCGGTGAGATCGATGAAGTGCATGAGGCGTCCGCCGAGCAGATGGCCGAGGGTGTTGGTGTCGTTGGGGAGGATGATCTCGGTCATCTCGGACTGTGTACCGGCCACGGTGCGCGCAGACGGGTTGGTCTCGGTTGCGTTCATGGGTTCTCGTCTCTTTTACGATAGCGGACGGACCGGTTATCCGGTTCCAGATACAATGAAGTTGGCGGCCGAACGGGCCGGGCGATGGGCCGAAACCTGCTGTTCCAGTTTCGACAAGCCCCCGGCGACTATGCAAATCGAGATGCAGCGACGATGGAAGGACGGCCCGACCCTAAAACTATGGATAAGATGGCAGGACTGAAGGAAATTCTCGCTCTGGACCCAAAGAACAGCTTTGCCCGGTATGGAATCGCCATGGAACTGGTGGGCCGGGGCGAGGCGGAGGCGGCGTTGAGCGAATTCGACACGCTTCTGGCCGACGATCCGGAGTACACAGCGGGGTACTTTATGTCGGCGCAGACGCTGGTCAAAGCCGGGCGCACAGAGGAGGCCGCGAAACGGCTGAAGGCCGGGATCGGCTGCGCGGCGCGGCGCGGCAACAGCCATGCGCTCAGCGAGATGCAGGGCATGCTCGACGAACTGGAGCGGTAAAGCGCCGGCGGACTCGAGATCACCCAGACAACGCTTGAAACTGCGGCACTTATGCAACCGAAGGTAATCCATATGCATCGAATTAGCGTCGAAGAAACCGATATGACCAAGTATTCCATTGTGGTTCCGTTTCATAACGAAGAAGAGAACGTAACCGTTCTTTACGCGCGCCTGAAGCAGGTGATGGAGCAGGTGGGCGAGAGCTTTGAGATGGTGCTGGTGGACGACGGGTCGAGCGACCGCACCTATAAGTTGCTGGAAGAGATTGCGGCGGTGGACAGCCGGGTGCTGGTGGTGAAGCTGCGCCGGAACTTCGGGCAGACGTCGGCTTTGGCTGCGGGATTCGACCATGCGTCGGGCGAGTTCATCCTGGCTATGGATGGCGATCTGCAGCACGATCCCAACGACATTCCGGCGTTTCTGGAAAAGCTGGATGAGGGGTACGACGTGGTTTCGGGGTGGAGGAAGGAGCGCATCGACAGCTTCGTGATGCGGCGCTTCCCCTCGCGTTGCGCGAACTGGCTGATGGCCAAGCTTTCGGGCGTGGAGATTCACGACTTCGGGACGACGTTCAAGGCCTATCGCCGCGAAGTGATCCACAGCATTCCGCTTTACGGGGAGATGCACCGGTTTATTCCTGCGCTGGCGAGTTGGTACGGGGCGTCGATCTGTGAAATTCCCATCAGGAACGTGAACCGGGAACGGGGCAAGAGCCATTACGGCATCGGGCGGACGTTCCGGGTGTTTTTCGATCTGATGACGATCCGGTTCCTGCTCAAGTACATGTCGCGGCCCATGCACTTCTTTGGCTTCTTCGGAGCGTTGGGGATCGTCGCGGGCAGTATTATGTCGGCGGTTCTTCTGGGATTCAAGATCCTGGAGCCGCATCAGAACGTGATGGATCAGCATGGGCCAATGTTCGTGGTGGCCGCGGTGCTGATGGTGGCGGGGATTCAGATGCTGGCGATCGGCCTCCTGGGCGAGCTGTCGGTGCGTCACTACTACACCAGCGAGCACCGGACGCCGTATACGATCGACCGGCTGGTTCGCCTGACGGCGATGGAAGAGCAGAACATCCTGTCGGATGGGCAGTCGGGGATGTTTTAAAAGCAGGGAATAGGGAATAGGGAACAGGGAATAGTTGCTGTGGATCAAATCGCGGCATCCTGCTGGTTCCTGAAGAAGCGTCACGCGCCGATCATCCGAGCCGAGCCCGGCAAAATTCTCAACTCCCGCGGGTTTGCGTAAGGGCATGCTCCCCGCTCCCGCTCGCGACTCCTAACTCCCGATTGCTGTCTGCTTATCCCTGATCCCCGCTTTCTGTTCCCTGTTTCCTGTTCCCTGTTCCCTGTTCCCTATTCCCTATTCCCTATTCCCTATTCCCTATTCCCTGTTCCCTGCCGTTTCTCTTGCGCCATCCTGCCCTCAAGGTGCATTCTTTCCTGTTATGAAAGCCATTCAGATTTGTGAGACGGGCGGGCCGGAGGTATTGCGGCTCGTCGAGTTGCCCATTCCGCAACCGGGACCTGGGCAGGTGCTGATCCGCGTGGAGGCTATCGGGGTCAACTTTGTTGAGATTTACTTCCGCAAAGGAACTTACAAGTCTGCGCTGCCATTTACTCCGGGGAGCGAGGCGGCGGGAACGGTGGAGGAGCTGGGGCCTGGAGTGACGGGGTTTGCCGCCGGGGAACTTGTGGCTTCGACGAGCGTGCTGGGCAGCTATGCGGAGTACGCGCTGGTGGCCGCGGCACAACTGGTGAAGACCCCGGAGGGGCTGAGCCCGGAGAAGGCTGCCGCGGCGCTGCTGCAGGGGATGACGGCGCACTACCTGGTCTACTCGACGTTCCCGTTGAAGGCTGGAGACACGGTGCTGGTTCATGCCGGCGCGGGCGGCGTGGGGCTGCTGCTGACGCAGATGGCG